>NZ_JAPHVK010000006.1:0-149188 GCF_028680565.1 Kingella sp. SNUBH-2017 | reverse complement strand
GCGGCTTATGCTGTACATGGTTGCAGTTCCGATGTTTTTGAGTTGACGCTCTGGGGTTTACCCGTAAAAACGTTGGACTGCAACCTTTTTGTTTGGGTGGCGGGATTTTATTCCGGACAGTAGTGCGCCTGCGCGGGAATGACGGTAGTAGGAAGTTTCTGTAGTCGTCCCTAGAACGAATACGGACAAGGCAGCCTGAAAACTTCGCGGTGCCGGTAATGGTATTGGTTCTTATCCGTGTAAGTTTCGGTTAATTCCGCGTAAGCATGAATTTACAGATTACCCTTGAAGATGCGCCCGTCTGCTGTTTATACTGCGGGCGCGGCCTGTATCCGCCTGCTTTCGGGCGTTTGGCCGCAGAGAAGAACAATGGAGAAATTCGATGACCCACACCGTTTTTATCGACGGCTCTGCCGGCACCACCGGCCTGCGCATTGCCGAACGTCTGCGCCATGAACGCGATATTCACCTGCTTACCCTGCCGGAAGCGCAGCGCAAGGATTTGAGCGCGCGGCTAGATGCGGCAGCGGCGAGCGAGGTTAGCCTGCTTTGCTTGCCCGACGAGGCGGCGCGCGAGTTCGTGCAGCACGCGCCGGCGGCGACGCGCATTTGCGACACCTCTACCGCGCACCGCAACGCCCCGGGCTGGGTTTACGGATTTGCCGAGTTGCACGGGCAACGTGCGGCGATTGCCAGCGCGACGCGCGTTGCCAATCCCGGCTGTCATGCCAGCGGCTTTATCGCCCTCATCCGCCCGCTGTGCGACGCGGGGGCGCTGCGGCGCGAGGCGCTGCTCACCTGCCAATCGCTCACCGGCTATTCCGGTGGCGGCAAGGCAATGATTGCCGAATATGAAGCGGAATCGCGTCCCGCAGCGCTTGACGCGCCGCGCCTCTACGGCTTGTCTTTGCAGCACAAGCATTTGCCGGAGATGCGCGCGCAAAGCACGCTTGCGCACGCGCCGCTGTTTATGCCGGTGGTCGCGCCGTTTTACAGCGGCATGCTGGTGAGCGTGCCGCTCTTTGCCGCGCAGCTGGCGGACGGTTTTGCCGACGGCGCACGGCTCGCGGCGCTGCTCGCTGATTATTACGCGGGCGAGCCGCTGGTGCGCGTGCAGCCGTTTGCGCCATCTGCCAGCGTGGCGACGCTTGCCGCCAACGCGCTTGCCGGGCGCGACGATATGCAGCTGTTCGTTTTTGCCAACGGCGACGGGCAACTGCTGCTCTGCGCGCTCTTTGACAATCTCGGCAAGGGTGCGTCCGGCGCGGCGGTGCAAAATTTGAACTTGATGCTGGGTCGCGCGGAAACCGCCGGCCTGGTTTACTGATGATTGCGGAGGATTACATGCAGCCTGAATTTACATACATCGACGGTGGCGTTTGCGCGCCGCAGGGATTTTCCGCCAGCGGCGTGCACTGCGGCATCCGCAAGAATCGCAGCAAAGCCGATTTGGCACTGATTGTCAGCCGCACGCGCTGCGCCACCGCTGCCGTCTATACCACTAACAAAGTCCAAGGCGCGCCGCTTGCCGTTACCCGCGCCCACATTGCCGACGGCTACAGCCGCGCCATTCTCTGCAACAGCGGCAATGCCAACACCTGCAACCCCGACGGCGAAACGCTGGCGCGCGCCTGCTGCGACCTGCTCGGCAACGCGCTGCACATTGCGGCAAATGACGTGGTGATTGCCTCGACCGGCGTCATCGGCCAACCGCTGCCGTTGGAACCCTTTGCCCGCGGCATCCCCGATGCCGTTACCGCTCTCGCCGACACACCGGCGGCGGCGCTGGCAGCGGCAGAGGCGGTAATGACCACCGACACCTACGCCAAAACGCAGGCGCTCGAATTTACCCTCGATGGCAACCCCTGCCGCCTCGGCATCATCACCAAAGGCAGCGGCATGATTCACCCGAATATGGCGACCATGCTCACCTTCATCACCAGCGACGTCGCCATCGCCCCCACCCTGCTGCAACGCGCCTTGAGCGAAGAAGTCAAAGACAGCCTCAACCAAATCAGCATCGACGGCGACACCTCAACCAACGACATGGCGGTCATCCTCGCCAACGGCGCCGCAGGTAACGCCGAAATCCGCGACGACGGCGCCGCCTACCAAACCTTCCGCGCCGCGCTGCACCAGCTTTGCGCTTGGGCGGCGCGCGAAATCGCCCGCGACGGCGAAGGCGCGACCAAACTGCTGCACTGCCGCGTGCACGGTGCGCGTTCGCCGGAAGTGGCGCGCAACGTGGCAAAAAGCATCATCGCCAGCGACCTCTTCAAAGCGGCGATGTTCGGCGCCGATGCCAACTGGGGACGGGTACTGTGCGCCGTCGGCTACACCGCCGGCGACTTTTCCGCCGACAACATCGCCCTCACCCTGCAAAGCGCGGCGGGCGCGGTCAAAGTCTGCGAACACAGCGCCTATCACCCCTTCAGCGAAAACGAGGCTGCCAAAGTGCTAGCAGAAAAAGAGATAGAAATCCTGCTCGATATGCACGACGGCGAAGCCCAAGCGCAGGCGTGGGGCTGCGATCTCACCTACGACTACGTCAAAATCAACGGCGACTACCGGAGCTAAACATGCGCCAAGAATATATGGACTGGTTCGACGAAGCGGTCCCCTATCTGCAGAAATACCAGCAAAACTGCGTGGTGGTGAAATACGGCGGCAACGCCATGACCAACGACACCATCAAAGCCTCGGTGCTGCGCGACGTGCTGTTTCTCAACCAGGTCGGCGTGAAAATCGTGCTCGTCCACGGCGGCGGCCCCGACATCAACGCCGGTCTCGCCAAAATCGGCAAAAAAGGCGAATTTATCGGCGGCCTGCGCGTTACCGATGCCGAGACCATGGAAGTGGTGCAGCAGGTGCTGGCGGGCAAAGTCAACAAAAACCTGGTGGCGCATCTGGGCGGTCGCGGCATCGGCCTGTGCGGCATCGACGGCGGCCTGCTGCACTGCGAAGCGCTCGACCCGGCACTCGGCGCGGTTGGCAAAATCAGCCGCGTTCAGCCAAACATCATCCATCTGCTGCTTGGTGCCGGCATGATTCCGGTGGTTGCCAGCATCGGCACCGACGCCGCCGGAAACAGCTACAACATCAACGCCGACACCGCCGCCGCCGCCATCGCCACCGCCATCGGCGCCTGCAAGCTGGTGAACATGACCGACATCGCCGGCCTACTGCGCGACATCAACGACGAAGACTCGCTTATCCGCGACATCAGCATCGACGAAGCCGAAACCCTCATCAGCCAAGGCATCATCAGCGGCGGCATGCTGCCGAAAATCGCCTGCTGCATCGACGCCGTGCGCCAGGGCGTGCCGGAAGTCGCCATCATCGACGGCCGCCGCCCGCACTCGGTGCTGCAAGAACTCTTCAGCGACCGCGGCAACGGCACGCTGTTCCACCAATAGGCAGCCGCTCCCAAGGCAGCCTGAAACCCGTAGGGTGCGCACCGCGCACCGCAACGCCCAAACAAACCACCGGCGCAAGGCGTATCCCTACAGCAGAAAAGCAGCCTGAAAGTCCTAAAAGCAGCCTGAAACCCCCAACCCGCTTTTCAGGCTGCCTGTTTACTGAAAGGAGATCGCATGTCCGCCCCGCTTTCCGACCACATCCGCCAACTCGACCAACAATACAGCGCTGCCACCTACGCCCGTTTTGCCCCAGTGCTGGTACGCGGCGAAGGCTGCACCGTCTGGGATGCCGACGGTCACGCCTACACCGACTTCACCAGCGGCATCGGTGTCAATAGCCTCGGCTTTGCCGATCCGGCATGGGTTGCCGCCATCGCCGCGCAGGCGGGCAAACTGGCGCACACTTCCAACCTGTTCTACAGCGTCCCCGCCGCCGAGCTGGCGCAAAGTCTCTGCGAAAAAAGCGGTCTTTCCCGCGTCTTTTTCTGCAACAGCGGCGCCGAAGCCAACGAATGCGCCATCAAAGCCGCGCGCAAATACAGCCGTGACCGCCACGGTGCCGGCCGTCACACCATTCTCACCCTGCAAAACTCCTTCCACGGCCGCACCCTCGCTGCCCTTTCCGCCACTGGCCAGGACGTTTTCCACCAGCATTTTTTCCCCTTCGTTGAAGGTTTCGCCTACGTTCCCGCCAACGACACCGCCGCCCTTGAAGCGCGCCTGGCGCAAAACGACATCGCCGCGCTGATGCTCGAGCCGGTGCAGGGCGAAGGCGGCGTGGCCGCGCTGGATACCGGCTACCTTCAGGCTGCCCGCGAGCTGTGCCGCCGCCACGACGTGCTGCTGATTGCCGACGAAGTGCAAACCGGCATCGGCCGCAGCGGCCGGCTGTTTGCCTTCGAGCACGCCGGCATCGTGCCCGACATCGTTACCCTTGCCAAAGGGCTGGGCGGCGGCCTGCCGGTGGGCGCGGTGCTGTTTGGCGAACGCTGCGCCGACACGCTGGGACGGGGCGACCACGGCTCGACTTTCGGCGGCAATCCGGTGTGCTGCGCCGGCGCGCTGGCCATTTTGGCGCGTTTGGACGATGCTTTTCTCGCCGACGTTACCCGCAAAGGCGAAGCGCTGCGCCAGGCGCTCGCTGCTCTGCCGA
The DNA here is from genome assembly GCF_028680565.1 of Kingella sp. SNUBH-2017. NCBI lineage: Bacteria > Pseudomonadati > Pseudomonadota > Betaproteobacteria > Neisseriales > Neisseriaceae > Kingella > Kingella sp. SNUBH-2017. Next base: position 144,616 of record NZ_JAPHVK010000006.1, on the reverse strand, counting down.
AGGTCAAAAGCGTCAGCGGCCTCGGCCTGATGCTCGGCGTCGAATTTGACGACGGCATCAGCGCCGCCGACGTCGTCCAACAGGCGCAGGAAAAAGGCGTGCTGTTTCTCACCGCCAAACACAAGCTGCGCCTGCTGCCGCCGCTGATTATCAGCGACGACGACATCGCGCGCGGCATTGCGGTGCTGCGCGAGATTCTCAGCGCCTGATGCCGTCCTGCCGCACAAACAGCCCGCCGCTGCGGGCTGTTTTTATCGCGGCGGTTTTCCCATCGCCCAAGCGTTCGGCTCTTTGGGCGCCGTCCAAAAGCAGCCTGAAAACCAAGCAGGCAACGCAATCCCTGCGCCGGCTAAAATCGGTTTTCAGGCTGCCTGAACGCCAAACCCCGAAACCAAACCTTGCGGCAGCCTGAAAACGCCGTTTTCCATTGTCCGCCCTGCCCTGCTTGCCGGATAATGCCGCTTTTTTCCGATTTTGGTTTTCAGGCTGCCTGAAAACGCCCCACGCCATGAAACTGAACGAGCGCCAGCTGGAAGCGGTGCGCTATCTGGGCGGGCCGCTGTTTGTGCTGGCCGGCGCAGGCAGCGGCAAAACCCGCGTCATCACCGAAAAAATCGCCTATATGATTACCGGCGCGGGCTATGCGCCGCAGCATATCGCCGCCATCACCTTCACCAACAAAGCCGCCAAGGAAATGCAGGAGCGCATCGGCGCCATGCTCGGCAAAGGCCAGACCCGCGGCCTGACGGTTTCCACCTTCCACTCGCTGGGCATGCGCATGCTGCGCGAAGAAGCGGCACACGCCGGCTACAAAACCAATTTTTCGATACTTGATGCTTCCGACAGCGGCCGCATCATCGGCGAGCTGCTCGGCAGCAGCGGCCGCGAGCAGGTGTTCAAAGCCCAGCACCAGATTTCGCTGTGGAAAAACGAGCTGGCCACGCCCGAGCAGGCTTTTCAGGCTGCCCACGACGAATGGCAGCAGCACATCGCCCGCGTTTACGCCTCCTATCAGGAAACGCTCGGCCACTATCAGGCCGTCGATTTCGACGATTTAATCCGCCTGCCGGTGCTGCTGCTGGAGCAAAACAGCGAACTGCGCCTGAAATGGCAGCGGCGGCTGCGCTATCTGCTGGTGGACGAATGCCAGGACACCAACGCCTGCCAGTATCGTCTGCTGCGCCAGCTTACCGGCCTGGAAGGCATGTTTACCGCCGTGGGCGACGACGACCAGTCCATCTACGCCTGGCGCGGTGCCGATATGGAAAACCTGCGCCTGCTGCAGCAGGATTATCCGCAGATTAAAGTGGTCAAACTCGAACAAAACTACCGCTCTGCCGGCCGCATCCTGCGCGTGGCCAACCAAGTAATCGCCAACAATCCCAAGCTGTTTGCCAAAACCCTGTGGTCGCAGCTTGGCGAAGGCGATCCGGTAAAAGTAATCGCCTGCAGCAGCGAAGAAAACGAAGCCGAATACGTTGCCGGCGAAATCGCCCGCATGAAACTGGCCGGCGGCGACAAAGCCCGCTACGCCGATTTTGCCGTGCTCTACCGCGGCAACCACCAGTCGCGCGCCTTTGAAACCGCGCTGCGCCAAGCCCACATTCCCTACCGCGTCTCCGGCGGCCAGAGCTTTTTCGACAAAGCCGAAATCAAAGACATCCTCGCCTATATGCGCCTGCTGGCCAACAGCAGCGACGATCCCGCCTTCCTGCGCGCCGCCACCACCCCGCGCCGCGGCATCGGCGACACCACCCTCGGCCGGCTCAACCACTACGCCAAAATCCACGGCTGCAGCCTGTTTCAGGCTGCCTCCCAGCCCGAAGCGCTGGCCGAACTCAATGCCAAAAGCCGCGACGCGCTGCAGTCTTTCGCCGCCCTGATAGACGGTTTCCGCCACCGCGCCGCCAAGGAAGACGCCGGCAGCCTGATCCGCGAGCTGCTCGATGCCATCGGCTACGAAAACCACCTTTACCAAAGCGAAGAGAGCAGCCGCGCCGCCGAAAGCCGCTGGCGCAACGTCGAAGATCTGGCCGACTGGCTCGAGCGCAAAGGCAGCGAAGGCAAAAACCTGATCGAGCTGTCGCAAACCATCGCCCTGATCACCCTGCTCGAAGGCCGCGACGACGCCGAAACCGACGCCGTTACCCTGTCCACCCTGCATGCCTCTAAAGGGCTGGAATATCCGCAGGTGTTTCTCGTCGGCTGCGAAGAAGGGCTGTTTCCCCACGCCGAGAGCCTGGAAGAAGGCAATCTCGAAGAAGAACGCCGCCTGATGTACGTCGGCATCACCCGCGCCAAATGGCGGCTCACCCTCACCCACTGCACCAAACGCAAGCGCCAGGGCAGCTGGCAGTTTCCCGAACCGAGCCGCTTTATCGACGAAATGCCGCAGGACGATTTGGACATTCTCGGCCGCAAAGGCGGCAAACCCATCGTCAGCAAAGCCGAAGGCATCAGCCGCCTGCAAAGCATGAAAGCCATGCTCGACAGCAAAATCGGCGGCAGTTAGAAAAAGCAAAAGGCAGCCTGAAAGCCGGTTTGGCGCTTTCAGGCTGCCTTTCACACCGCCGCACAGCAAGGCAGCCTGAAACGCAAAACCCCAAGCAAAAACTAAAAAACGTTTACAATACGCCCTTTTCAGGCTGCCCGAAACGCCAAAGGCAGCCTGAAAACGGTTTTTAACCATACAACCATTGCCACAAAAGAGTTCCCATGTCCGAAATCCTAGACCAAGTGCGCCGCCGCCGCACCTTCGCCATCATCTCCCACCCCGACGCGGGTAAAACCACGCTGACCGAAAAGCTCTTGCTGTTTTCAGGCGCAATTCAAAGCGCGGGTACGGTAAAAGGCAAGAAAACCGGCAAATTCGCCACCTCCGACTGGATGGAAATCGAGAAGCAGCGCGGCATTTCCGTGGCATCAAGCGTGATGCAGTTCGACTACAAAGACCACACCGTCAACCTCTTGGACACGCCGGGGCACCAAGACTTCTCCGAAGACACCTACCGCGTTTTGACCGCCGTGGACAGCGCGTTGATGGTCATCGACGCGGCAAAAGGCGTGGAAGCGCAAACCATCAAACTCTTGAACGTCTGCCGCCTGCGCAATACGCCGATTGTCACGTTCATGAACAAATACGACCGCGAAGTGCGCGATTCTTTGGAATTGCTGGACGAAGTGGAAAATATCTTAAAAATCCGCTGCGCGCCCGTTACTTGGCCGATCGGCATGGGCAAAAACTTCAAAGGCGTGTACCACATCCTGAACGACGAAATCTATCTCTTTGAAGCCGGCGGCGAACGCCTGCCGCACGAGTTCGACATCATCAAAGGCATCAACAATCCCGAATTGGAACAACGCTTTCCGCTGGAAATCCAGCAGCTGCGCGACGAAATCGAATTGGTGCAGGCTGCTTCCAACGAGTTCAATCTCGACGAATTTCTTTCGGGTAGCCTCACGCCCGTGTTCTTCGGCTCGGCGATTAACAACTTCGGTATTCAGGAAATCCTCAATTCATTGATTGACTGGGCGCCCGCACCGAAACCGCGCGACGCGACCGTGCGCATGGTCGAGCCGGACGAGCCGAAATTTTCCGGATTTATCTTCAAAATCCAAGCCAATATGGACCCGAAACACCGCGACCGCATCGCCTTTTTGCGCGTCTGCTCCGGCAAATTCGAGCGCGGCATGAAGATGAAACACCTGCGTATCAACCGCGAAATCGCCGCCTCCAGCGTGGTTACCTTCATGTCGCACGACCGCGAGCTGGTGGAAGAAGCCTACGCGGGCGACATCATCGGCATCCCGAACCACGGCAACATCCAAATCGGCGACAGCTTCTCCGAAGGTGAACAACTGGCTTTCACCGGCATCCCCTTCTTCGCACCCGAACTGTTCCGCAGCGTTCGTATTAAAAACCCGCTGAAAATCAAACAACTGCAAAAAGGTTTACAGCAGCTGGGCGAAGAAGGCGCGGTGCAGGTGTTCAAGCCGATGAGCGGCGCGGATTTGATACTCGGCGCGGTCGGCGTGTTGCAGTTTGAAGTGGTTACTTCGCGGCTGGCGAACGAATACGGCGTGGAAGCGGTGTTTGACAACGCGTCCATCTGGTCGGCGCGCTGGGTGTCGTGCGACGACAAGAAAAAGCTCGCCGAGTTTGAAAAAGCCAACGCCGCCAATCTGGCGATTGACGCAGGCGGCAACCTCGCCTACCTCGCCCCCAACCGCGTGAATTTAAATTTGACGCAGGAGCGCTGGCCGGACATCGTGTTCCACGAAACGCGCGAGCATTCGGTGAAGCTGAACGGCTGATAAAGAAAGTGCAGGCTGCTTTTGAAGGTTTAAAAACCCGAAAAGCAGCCTGCACTTTTATTATGGCAAATTAAAATTCCAATGTTACCGCGTTGGCTTGCCTTGACGCGCTGTGGTCAAGGTACATGGAATAGATGTTTGCAGGGTATGTGCCGTACGCATGCGCTCTTTCCCCCTTTTACATACTACATCTGAAAAGCCGTTATCCAAAAACATATTCCGGCTATAAGTGAAAGCGGAGTCATAACATATTTTTCTTTCCTACTTTTTGAAATCATGTTCATAATAGTATTCAAAGTTAGGTAAGCGGCAAAGAAGAAACAAATATATTTAGTAACCTTAAAAGAAAACCACAAGGAAATAAAACCTCCGGCTTGCAAAATAATTATCATTGCAAAAATTTGGATAGCCACCGAAATGACTGCCACAATCCTAAATTTCTTAGGTAAAATTTTATGTTGTCCACCCATTGTAAATTCGCCCAAAGGCAAACCGCAAGCAACAAGCACAGTCATAGTTGCTATTATTCCAAATAATACTGCACCTAATATTGAAAACATAAATCAATATCCTACCTTCGCAAAATACAAACGATTTCAATGAGCCGCAGCCTGCATCTCTATCAACCACGTGCGTGGCTACACCACACATCCTAGGATTACACCCGCATCGTAGCAAAAACGAGCGGCTGGCCACCCATCAGCACAACCGAACAGTTGCCACCAACAACCGAATACAAGGAAGGTTCATTGATGAGTACCCAAAACTACGCAGGCATCGACATCGCCAAACGCCATTTCGTCATCGGCATCCACGGCAGGGATAAAACCAAAACCGAAACCAACAACCCCAAAGGCTTTACCCACACCATTGACTATCTGCACAAGCACAACGTCGGTTTGGTTGTCATGGAAAGCACTGGCGGTTTGGAAATCCCTCTCGCCAAAACCCTACATCGCGCAGGTTTCCAAGTGGTGATTGCCAATCCTCGCTGCACCAAAAATTACGCCAACGGCTTTTCTCTCGCCAAAACCGACCATCTCGATGCCAAAATGCTTGCTGATTACGCACAGGCGTTGGAAATCAAAGGACTGGTCGCCAATATGCTCTACATTCCGCCCAGCGAAGCCGAAGAGAAACTCGAAGCACTGGTCAAACGCCGCAGCCAGTTGGTTGACATCCGTGCCGCCGAGAAAAACCGTCTCGAACAAATCCATGAAAGCCAACAGCAAAGCGTTAAAGACCTGATTGCCCATCTCGACAAGCTTATCGCCGAGCTGGACAAAGACATCGACAGCAACGCCGACGCATTCGGCGGCAAAGGCCAAGTGCTAACCGCAATCAAAGGTATAGGCAGCACCACCAGCGCCACCCTGCTATCCATGCTGCCCGAGTTGGGCACCGTACCACACAAACGCATCGCCATGCTGGCAGGTGTCGTTCCACCGCCGAACCAAAGCGGCGACACGGACAAGAAAACAGGCTGCATCGGCGGCAGAATGGCAGTACGCAACATGCTGTATATGGCAGCACTGACGGCGAGCCGCTTTGAGCCGAAGATTAAAGCGTTTTACGAGAGACTGCGCGCCAAAGGCAAACCGTTCAAAGTCGCTATTAACGCGTGTATGCACAAACTTCTGCGTATTCTGAACGCAAGGATGCGGGATTACCTGGCCTCTTTGCAGACGAAATCAGAACGGCAAAGCGAACAGCAAAGCAAACAACAACCCGCACCGCAATGCGCGTAATCACCGAGTTTGGTTGCCCTGCCCGACGCGGTGGGGGAACACAGTTGCTACATAAACCTACATTATGCGTATCTAATTTATACGCGCAGTCATCCGTGTAGCCTGTGGTTCGTCATCTTGCATTATTTTAATTTGAATCCGCTATATTTTGCCCTTTATTCCGCAAACGTTTTGCCACGAAACACGCGCACCGCATTGCCGCGTTCCAAACGGTAGAGCTGCGCGTGTGCGTCTGCGGCGTGTTGGTCCAGCCGTTCTGCGTGCTGTGCGGCGAGTTTCACCGCCAAAAGTTCCAGTACTGTAGGTTGGGTCAAGACCCAACAAAGCCTTGAAATCATCGGAAACGTTGGGTTTGGCAACCCAACCTACAAGACTGCCTCCAAACAAATAAAAGGAAACACCATGCACCCCATCGCCCAAATCCGACAAATCCGCATCGGGCAGCCTGAAAACTTTGCCCGCAACCAACAAAGTGCGATTAACAAGCAGCCTGTCAGCGGCAAAACCGCCGTTACGCCCAGCGGTTTGGCGGGCGACGGCGTGGGCGATCCGCGTTTTCACGGCGGTGCGGACAAGGCGGTGCACGTTTATGCGCTGCACCATTACGACACTTGGCGGCGCGAGCTACCTGCGGCGCAAAATATGCACGCAGGCGGCTTTGGCGAGAATTTTTGTCTGGATGGCGCGGACGAGCACTCGGTGTGCATCGGCGACGAGTGGCAGATCGGTTCGGCGCGTTTTGCCGTAAGCCAGGGGCGGCAGCCGTGTTGGAAGCTGAACGAGCGGTTCGGCGTGGCAGATATGTCGCTGCGCGTGCAGCAGAGTTTGCGCTGCGGCTGGTATCTGCGCGTGTTGGCGGCGGGCGAAGTGGCGGCAGGCGATGAAGTGTTTTTGCTCTCGCGACCGTTTCCCGAATGGTCGGTGGCGCGGGTGCTGGCGCTGATTGACAGCCGCTGTTGCGATGCGGAAACGATGCGGGCGGTGCTGCAACTGCCTTTGCCCGAGAGTTGGGCGCGCTTGTTTTCGCGGCGGCTGGAAACGGGGGAATGCGAAGATTGGCAGCTGCGTTTGTTCGGCGCCGACGGTGATGGCAAAAAGGCAGCCTGAAAACTTTTCAGGCTGCCTTTTATTGCCGGTGTGAGCTGGGGAACTAGCCCAATTCGCGCTGCCGCCGGCTGAGCAGCTCGTGCACCTGCTGGGCGGCGGCGGCGCGGTCAGCGGGCGGGGTAATCGGGTCGAGAAAATGCAGCTCGACCTTGCTGCGCGGCTGGCTGATAACCATGCGGATGGACTGCCACAGGCTGATGTCGCCGTAGTAGGCGGTGTGGGGGTTGGGGCTGCTGCCGTCGGCATTGGGGTAGCGGCATAACGCGGGCACAATCGGCACGCCGGCCAGGTGGGCGGTTTGGAAAAAGCTGGGTTTGAAGGGCAGGATGGCGCGGCCTTCGCTGCTGGTGCCTTCGGGGAAAATGGTTACGGTGTCGCCGTTTTTCAGGGCTTCGGTTACGGTGTCGATTTTGGTGGTATTGCCTTTGGTGCCTTTGTTGCGGGTTACGTAAACGGTTTGCGCCTGGGTGGCGAGATAGCCGACCACCGGCCATTTGGCAACGTCGTCTTTGGCAACGAAGCGGCCGGGGAAGGCGCCGTTCACCGCCATAATGTCGAGCCAGGAGATGTGGTTGCTGATAATCAGCTGGCCGTGGCCGGTGGCGGGCAGGCTGCCGAACACTTCGAGCTTCATGCCGCAGGAAGCGAGCACGCGCAGCGACCACAGCTGGATGGCGCGCAGCTTGCGCCGTTTGCTGTAAAAGGGAAACAGGAAAAACATCTCGGCCATGCCGTAAAGCAGGCAGACGGCAATGCAGCACAGGCGGAAGGCGAAGCGGATTTTGGCCATAAAGAGAACGGAAAATACGGGGGAAAAGATAAGGCGGGCAGGCTTTCAGGCTGCCTGAAAACGGCACAAAGCAGCCTGAAAAAGGTTTTCAGGCTGCTTTTTTAGGATTTAGGGTTTGGGGGCGAACTTCTGCAGGTAGCGGTCGCTCAGCTGGGTGATGTCCATCATAATCAGCACGTCGGCGCAGTTGAAGGCTTCATCCACGCAGGGCTCGCCGCAAAACCAGGCGCCGGCTTTGAGATAGCCCTTAATCAGCGGTGGGACTTCCGGTTTTTCCGACGGCGTGATCTGCGCCCATTTGAGCGGGTTGAGCGGGCGCACGCACCATTGCTCGGGCGCCAGGTAGCGACCTTTGAGCTGGTGGTAGAGCGCCGCCGCATCGCTGCCGCCGTCGCGCATTTCGATGCTGCCGCAGCCGATCATAAAGCGCAGGTTTTCGTCTTTCATAAACTTCACCAGCCCCGTCCACAGCAGCATAATCAGCGCGCCGTTGCGGTAGTCGGGATGGGTGCAGGCGCGGCCGAGTTCGACGGTTTGCGGCAGGATGTCTTTCAGTGGCGAGAGATCGAATTCGTGCTCGCTGTACCAGCCGCCGACTTTTTTTGCCGCTTCTTCGGTAATCAGGCGGTAGCAGCCGATTACTTCGCCGGTAGCTTCGTCAAAGGCCAGCAGGTGGTGGCAGTGTTCGTCGTAGGGGTCGATGTCGCGGCCGTTGTCGCTGTCGATTTCGGCGCCAAGCTCTTGGGCAAACACGCGGTAGCGCAGGCGCTGGGCGGCGGCGACTTCTTCGGCGGTCTCGGCCAGGCGTACGCTCAGGCCGATTTTGGGGCCGGTTTGGTTGAAACGGCTTTGGGGCATGATGTTTCCTAGAACGGCAAAAGGCGGGGATTATAACGGCGGCGGCAGGGCTTGCAAACCCGCCTTCAGGCAGCCTGAAAACGGCGGCGGCGCTTTTCAGGCTGCCTAATCTTTCAAGCAACCAGATTGCTGCCGTCGGCCGGCCGCAGGCGGGCGAACACGGCGGCAGACAACAAAGTCAGCACGCCGACGGCGGCAAAAGTGCAGCGAAAGGCGGCATGGACATCGCCGCCCAAGGGCGCCAGCGTGCTGAAATACTGTAGCAGCGACGCGCCGATGGCGGTGCCGAAACCAATGGCCAGCTGCTGGTTGACCGTCATCAGGCTGGCGCCGCTGCCGGCCTGTACCGGCGCAAGGTCGGCCAGCGTCAGCGTGTTCATGGCGGTAAACTGGATCGAGTTGCTCAAGCCCAGCGCCAGCAGCAAAGGCAGCAGCAGCCACAACGGCGTGTGCGCATCCGGCAGCGCCAGCAGCATAATCAGCACGCCCAGCAATAAGGTGTTGGCGACCAGCACGCGGCGGTAGCCGAAGCGCAGCATCAGCGGCCGGATCGCCGGCTTGGCGGCAATCGACGCCAGCGCAATCGGCGCCAGCGCCCAGCCGGCGGCGGTAGCGCTGTAGGCAAACGCCACCTGCAGCAGCAGCGGCAGCAGAAAGGGCAGCGCGCTCACACCCAGCCGGCTGGCGAAATTGCCCGACAGGCCGATGCGGTAGGTGCGCACCCGCAAAAGCTGCGGGCTGTATAAGGGCTGCGCGGCGCGGGCGGCATGGCGCCAATAGGCGGCCGCCGCCAGCAGCGACAGCACCGCCAGCAGCGCGGCAAACGCACCGTAACGCGGAAAGTGCATGATTTCCACCGCCACGCTCAAGCCCGCCGCCGCGCCGCCAAACAGCAAAAAACCCGCCAAATCGAAAGCCGGTATTGTTCCTTCGCCGCGAAAGTCCGGCATCACCGTGCGCGCCAGCCAGGCCGCCGCCAGCCCGAAGGGCACGTTAATCAGGAAAATCCAATGCCAGCCGGCATACTCGGCCAGATACGCGCCGAGCAGCGGCCCGACCACCGGCCCCAGCAGCGCCGGCATCACCACAAAATTCATCATCCCCAGCAGGCGGTTTTTGTCGTAGGCCTGCATCAGAATCTGGCGCGGCGCCGGCGCCAGCATCGCCCCACCGGCACCCTGAATCACCCGCGCCAGCACCAGCATCGGCAGGCTCGGCGCCAGCGCGCACAGCAGCGAACCGGCCACAAACACCAGCATCGCCACGCTAAAAACCTGCCGCGTGCCGAAACGCTCGCTCAGATAGGCACTGGCCGGCATCAGCATCGCCAGCGTCAGCGCATAAGACACCACTGCCGACTGCATATTCAGCGGCGACTGGTGCAGATCGGCGGCAATCAGCGGCAGCGCGGTATTGAGCACCGTCGAATCGAGCATCTGCATAAACACCGCCGCCGCCAGCAACAGCGGCAGCAGGCGGGAAGGTTCGGCAGTTTTTTCCATGGTTTTCCATACTCCGCAAGGCAGCCTGAAAGCGGCAAAATCCCTTTTCAGGCTGCTTTTGGTTTCGGGGGGCTGTCGTTTGTTTTGAGTCCGGGACAGGACAAGGCAGCCTGAAAAAATCGGTTGGCGCTTTCAGGCTGCCTAAAGTTTTCAGGCTGCCCCGGCAAAACAACACCCGCAGGCATGGCGGCGTGCGGGCGGCGGGGCTTAAGCGTCGAGCTGGCGGTGGCGCAGCAGCACTTGGTAATCGGCCTGCAGGCTGCGAGCAAGTTCTTCGGCCAGATACACCGAGCGGTGTTTGCCGCCGGTGCAGCCGATGGCGATGGTTACGTAGCTGCGGCTTTCCTGCTGCAGTTTGGGCAGGCGGCGGCGGATAAAGGTTTCGATGTCGGCAAGCATTTCGCCGGCTTCGGGTTGGGCGGCGAGATAGCGGCGCACGTCTTCATCGCGGCCGGTCTGCTCGCGCAGGCCGTCGATATAGTAGGGATTGGGCAGGCTGCGTACGTCGAAAACAAAATCAGCGTCGGTGGGGGCGCCGTATTTGAAGCCGAAAGACTGGATGCTGACCAGCAGGCCTTCGCGGTCGATCTGCAGCCATTGGCGCAGGCGGCTGCGCAGCTGGGAAGTGTTGCTGTGGCTGGTGTCGATGCAGTAGGCCGCTTCGCGCAGCGGCATCAGCCAGGCGCGTTCGTGTTCGAGCGCTTCGGTCAGGCCGGTGCCGTTGTGCGACAGCGGGTGGCTGCGGCGGGTTTCGGAAAAGCGGCGCAGCAGCACGGCTTGGTCGGCTTCGAGAAACAGGATGTCGAGCCGGTGGCCGGCTTGGCGCAGGGCGGCGATTTGCTCGTGGGCAGCCTGAAGCCTGAAACGGGAGCGGATGTCGATGCTGATGCCGAGTTTTTCGCTGCCGCCGCGCGCTTCGTGCAGGCGCACCAAGTCGGGCAAGAGTTCGAGCGGCAAATTATCGACGCAATAGAAGCCGGAGTCTTCCAACAGCTTCAGCGCCACGCTTTTGCCGGAGCCGGAAAGGCCGCTAATCAAGACTATCTTCATGTTCGCTGTCGTCCTTCATCATGGCCTGGTGACGTTCGAGAAATTCGCGGGTACTGTCTTTGCCGCGCAGCTGCAAGATGTAGTTGCGCACGGCGGCTTCGACCAGCACCGCCAGGTTGCGGCCGGCGGCCACCGGCAGGGTAACCGAACGGATGGCGACGTTCAGTATCGACTCGGTTTCGCTGCGGATGCTCAGGCGGTCGAGCTGCTTCATGTATTCGTCGTCGGCGGGAATCAGGTTGATGATGAGCTTGAGCTGCTTTTTCGGCCGGATGGAAGTTTCGCCGAAAATGTGGCGGACGTTGAGCACGCCCAGCCCGCGCACTTCGAGAAAGTCGCGCAGCATCGGCGGGCAGCGGCCTTCGAGCACTTCGGGCGCGGTGCGGTGCAATTCGACGGCATCGTCGGCCACCAGGCTGTGGCCGCGCGAAATGAGTTCCAGCGCCAGCTCGCTTTTGCCCAGCCCGGACGAGCCGGTCAACAGCACGCCAACTTCAAACACGTCGAGAAACACGCCGTGTTTGACGGTGGATACCGCCAGCATTTTCTGCAGATAAATCCGCAGCACGTCCATCAGATAGGGGCTTTCGAGCTTGGAGGTCAGCAGCGGGACGTTGCGGGTGTGGCAGTAGTCGCGCAGGCTGGCGGGCACCGGCAGGTCGTTGGCCACGATCACCAGCGCCATCTCAAAATCGAAAAGCCCGTCCAATCCGGTTTGTGCGGACTGTTCGAGCTTGTTGAGATAGGCGACTTCGGCCACGCCGAGCACCTGCACTTGGTTGTGGTGGATGAAATTGAGATGGCCGACCAGCGCCAGCACCGGACGGTCGGCGGCCACGCTGATGCGGTTGTCGCTGCCGGAATTGCCCGCCACCCAGGCCATCTGCAGCTTCTGCTGGTTGTCCTGATACAGGCGGCGCACGCTGACGCTGGGCACCTCAGTCTCCGGCAAGCAGGATGTCGAGCACCTGCTGCGGGGTTTTGCTGTGCATCAGCGCTTCACGCACGGTTTTTTCGTGGAAGCGGGCGGCCAGCTGCGAGAGCAGCTCCAGATATTCGCCGGCGGCATCCTGCGGCACCAGCAATACGAATACCAGCGACACCGGCTTGCCGTCGGGCGCGTCAAATTCGATCGGATCGGCGGTGCGCACAAAGGCGCCGACCGGTTGGGTAAAAGATTCGTCACGGCCGTGGGGAATGGCCACGCCCTGCCCCAAGCCGGTACTGCCGAGCTTTTCGCGGGCGAACAGGCAGTCGAACACCGCCGTATGCGGCAGGCCGCTGTTCGCTTCCAAAAGCTGGGAAACGGTTTCAAACAGCCGCTTTTTACTGCCGACCTCCATATCGAGCACGATATTGGACAGGGGCAGAATATTGGCGAGTAAAGTCATGTATCAATGCTTGCTACAAATAAACAGGCGCGGATTTTAACGCTTGTTTACATTTATCTCAATCAGCCGCCGCCGGATTTACACAGCCCGAAGGCACAAGTAGCGGCAGCGGCGGCAAACTTTTCAGGCTGCCTTGATGCTGTGTCAGGCAGCCTGAAAAAACGCACGGTGTCGGGTTTACAGCTTGCCGGCCACTTTCTTATTGCGCATCAGGCACAGCATATCAGCGGCAACGTGGGCGGCGGCGATGGCGGTGATTTCGGCGCTGTCGTAGGCAGGGGCGACTTCAACCACGTCCATGCCGACGATATTCAGATCGCCCAGCTGGCGGACAATGCCCAGCGCGGTGTGCGAACTCAAACCGCCGGGAACGGGGGTGCCGGTGCCGGGGGCGAAAGCGGGGTCGAGACAATCGATATCAAAAGTCAGATAAACCGGATTGTCGCCGACGATGTCGTAGATGCGGCGCACGGTGGCTTCGATGCCGTTTTCGTTGATCCACGGCGCAAACAGCATGTTCATGCCCATAAAATCGCTGTTCCAGGTGCGGATGCCGACTTGGGCGGATGTTTTCGGATCGATCAGGCCGTTTTTCACCGCTTTGTAGAACATGGTGCCGTGATTGAGCGAATCTTCTTCATCGTCCGGCCAAGTGTCGCAGTGGGCGTCAAAATGCAGCAGGCTCAGCGGTTTGCCGTATTTTTCCGCATGCGCCTGCAACAGCGGGTAGGTAATGTAGTGGTCGCCGCCGAAAGTGAGCATTTTGGCGCGGCTGTTGGTGATGATGTCCAGCGCGTGCTGTTTGATGCTTTCGCGGATGGTCCACGGACGGTGGGCGTCGAACCAGCAGTCGCCGTAGTCGATCACTGCCAGATCGTCGAAAGGATCGAAGCCCCACGGGAAAAGGTTGAGTTCGGCCAACTGCACGCTGGCGGCGCGGATGGCAGCGGGACCTAAGCGGGCGCCGGAGCGGAAGGTGGTCGCCAAATCCAGCGGCACGCCGGACACCACCACGTCCACGCCTTCCAGATTGCGGGTGTAGCTGCGGCGCATAAACGACAGCGCGCCGGAATAAGTGTTTTCGATGATGCTGCCCATCACGCCCTGACGGCGGAAGGCACCGTCGCCGTAAATTTTTTCGTTGCTCATGTTTGTGCTTCCTGCGGCGGCTTGCCCGCCTGCTGTCTTTATAGGGTGAAAATGCCGGCGCATTTCATTTACAAACGCCCGCATAAAAAAGCGCGCGATTCTAACACTTTCCGCCAGCGCCGCAGACAGCCGACCGCACTTTTTACATTGGGAAAATGCGTCAGATAGTTGCTTGTATTTGCACGGACTACAGGCAGCCTGAAAAGGGATGCCGGCCTTTCAGGCTGCCTGAAAACATTGGAAAGACCGCTGCCGGACAAACAGGCCGGCAGCGGTCTTTTCCGCCTTATCTATTTTTCATGCTGCTTTTCAGGCTGCTTTGGCCGCGCGCCAGGCATCAAAAGCGGCAGCCTGCACGGCGCACAGTTCGACAATGCCCTGCCGTCCGAGCGCCAGCAGCTGCGCCAGCTCGCTGCTGTCGAACGTGGCGCCTTCGGCGGTGCCCTGGATTTCGACGATGCCGCCGTTATCGGTCATCACCAGATTGACGTCGCTGTCGCAGCCGGAGTCTTCGGGATAATCCAAATCCAGCAGCGGCACTCCGCCAACCACGCCGGCGGATACCGCGGCAATGCGGCGGACAATCGGGTTTTCTGCCAACACGCCGCTATCGACCAGCTTCTGCACCGCCATCTGCAGCGCAACGAAGGCGCCGGTGATGCTAGCGGTGCGGGTACCACCGTCGGCCTGGATGACGTCGCAGTCGATCAGAATCTGGCGCTCGCCCAGTTTTTCCATATCCACGGCGGCACGCAGGCTGCGGCCGATCAGGCGCTGGATTTCCTGGGTGCGGCCGGACTGCTTGCCCGCTGCGGCTTCGCGGCGCATACGGCCGGCGGTGGAAGCGGGCAGCATGCCGTATTCGGCGGTTACCCAGCCTTTGCCCTGCCCGCGCAAAAAGGGCGGCACGTTTTCTTCGACAGTGGCGGTGCAGATGACTTTGGTGTTACCGCAGGCGATCAGTACCGAGCCGTCGGCATGGGGCAGAAAGTCGGCGCTGATGCTGACGGGGCGCAGTTGGCCGGCGGCGCGGCCGGTGCGGGTATAGGTCATGGCTTAACTCCGTAAAAAGGGCGGATTATATAGCGCGCCAAGGCGGCCTGAAACGGGAAAAACCATCCTTTTGGCAGCCTTTCAGGCTGCCTGCTTCTCTGTTAAGATGCCGCGACTTTTTCAGCATCAGCAAAGGAAAAAACATGACAGTATTCAGTATGACCGGCTATGCGCACGCGGCCGGAGAATATGCAGGCAAACGCATCGAACTGGAATTGCGGTCGGTCAACCACCGCTTTCTCGATGTGCAGTTCAAAATCCCCGAAGACCTGCGCCATCTGGAAGGCAGCCTGCGCGAAACGGTAGCGGCCAAAACCAGCCGCGGCAAAGTAGAGTGCCGCATTCAGATCAGCAGCCTGCCGAACACCGGCGGCTCGCTGCACATCAACCAAAAACTGGTGGACGAGCTGGCGGAACTGAATGCCAAATGGCGCAAAAAGCACGGCGGCCTGGCCAAATTAAGCGTGGCCGACATCCTGCATTTTCCCGGCGTCATCGCCAGCGCCGCAACCGATACCGATGCGCTGGCCGATGGCGTGCAGGTGCTGTTGAAACAGGCTTTGCAGGACTTTGTCGGTGCCCGCAGCCGCGAAGGGGTAAAACTGCAGGCGCATATTCTCGAGCGCTTGGATCTGATGGAAGCGATTATCGGCGCTTTGGAAGAGCTGTTCCCCAACCTGCTGCAGGCGCATCTGCAGCGCACCCGCCACCGCCTGGCCGAAGCCGTCGCCCATATCGACGAAGACCGGCTGCGCCAGGAATTTGCGCTGTTTATGCAAAAAGCGGACGTGGACGAAGAATTCAGCCGCCTGCGCACCCACATCGCCGAAGTGCGCCGCATCGTTACCGAGCAGAACGGCAGCATTGGCAAGCGGCTGGACTTCCTGATGCAGGAGTTGAACCGCGAAGCCAACACCCTGGGCAGCAAAGCCATCGCCAGTGAATGCACGCAGGTTTCGGTGGAATTGAAAGTGCTGATCGAGCAGATGCGCGAGCAGGTGCAAAACATCGAATAAGCAGCCTGAAACGGCAAAAAAGCAGCCTGAAAAGTTTTCAGGCTGCTTTTTTGCCGGAACATTAGTGTTGTGCATTTGAAACGTAATCCGCGTTTGACGCTTACATTTTCAGGCATCGCCTAACAGTTTCTTGGCTTGTCTTGTATAATCTTCACAATTACGCCCATTCCATAAAGGCAGCCGGCAAATCCACCCACACACCGGCGCCCAAATAAATTAAACGGATTCAACCACATGAGCATAGGCCTTTTGCGGGTTTTGGTGCAGCACAAGCTGGTGCCGCAAGACAAGCTGGAAAAATATCAGTCTGCCATCAGCGCCGACAAAAACATCCTGCCGATGATTTTCGACGACGGCGTGATTTCGCCGGAAAATCTGGTCAGCCTGTTATCCAGCGTATTCAATTATCCGATTCTCGATCTGAACTATTATCCGCGCAGCGGCATCGTCAGAGATATTATGGACGAGCAGCATATGCAGAAGCTGCGCTGCATCCCGATTTTCAAGCGCGGCCGCCGCGTATTCATGGCGGTTTCAGATCCGACCCAGCTGCAAAACATCCAAAAAGCCCTGTTCAGCTCGGGTTTGAACGTGGATTTGGTACTGGTGCGCAACGACCAGCTGGAGCGCCTGCTGGAATGGTTCGGCCAAAGCAGTACCAGCATTCTGAAAGAAATAGACACCGACTCACCGGAAAGCCAGCAAAAAACGCTTATTGTGGATGGCGACGAAGAAGAAGACGGTCCGGTTGCCCGCTTTATTCAGAAAATCTTGTCGGATGCGCTGAATGCCGGCGCATCGGATATCCACTTTGAATTCTACGAAACCATGGCACGGATCCGTTTCCGCGTGGACGGCCAGTTACGCGAAGTGGTACAGCCCCCCCTAGCCTTGCGCAGCCAACTGGCATCCAGGATCAAGGTAATGGCCAAACTGGATATTTCGGAAAAACGCGTACCGCAAGACGGACGCATCCAGATCCAGTTTTCCAAAAACGCCAAAGCCATCGACTTCCGTGTCAACACCCTGCCTTGCCTGTTTGGCGAAAAAGTGGTGATGCGTATTTTGAATTCGGATGCCGCCACCCTGAATATCGACCAGCTCGGTTTTGAGGACTTCCAAAAAGAACTGATTATGGAAGCCATCCACCGCCCCTACGGCATGGTGCTGGTAACCGGTCCGACCGGTTCGGGTAAAACGGTATCACTGTATACCTGCTTGAATATTCTGAATACCGATGATGTCAATATCTCAACAGCAGAAGACCCTGCGGAGATTAACTTGCCCGGCATCAACCAGGTAAACGTAAACGACAAACAAGGCCTGACTTTCGAAGCCGCACTGAAAGCTTTCCTGCGTCAAGACCCGGATATCATCATGGTGGGTGAGATCCGTGACTTGGGTACCGCCGATATCGCAATTAAAGCAGCGCAAACCGGCCACATGGTGTTCTCCACCCTGCATACCAACAACGCTCCCGCAACCCTGTCGCGTATGCTGAATATGGGTGTGGCGCCGTTTAATATTGCCAGCTCGGTCAATCTGATTATGGCGCAACGTTTGGCTCGCCGCCTGTGTCCGGCCTGTAAAACACCGGTAGAACGACCACCCGAGCCCGCATTGCTCAACGCAGGCTTTACGAAAGAAGATTTGGAAGGCGATTGGCAGATGTACCGCCCGGTCGGCTGCGACGTATGCAAAGGCAAAGGCTATAAAGGCCGTGCCGGTCTTTATGAAGTGATGCCGATTACCGAAAAAATGAAAGCGGTAATTATGAATAACGGTACCGAAGTCGATATTGCCAATATCGCCTATGAAGAAGGCTTGGTGGACTTACGCCGCTCAGGCATCTTAAAAGTCATGCAAGGAATCACTTCGTTAGAAGAAGTTATGGCAACCACCAACGAATAAACAGCAAGCAATCGTGTAAGAAGAAAAGGAAATTACTATGGCCGCAAGCAAATCCGCAGCGAAATTTTCTGCAGCTAAAAAAGCTGCCGTCGGCAATAAGCCTGCCCCTAAAAAAGAAAGCGGCACGCGCTTCCAATTTGAAGGGAGAAACCTCTCTACCGACACAGTCACACGTGGCGAAGTGGTGGCAAAAAACGAGGAAGAAGCGCGCCAAAAACTAATGCGCCGCCAAATCAAGGTAATCAGCATTACCAAGATGAAAAAAGTGCGCGAGAAAAAAATCACTCAAGCAGACATTACTGTATTTACCCGCCAACTTTCAACCATGATGAAAGCCGGTCTACCATTAATGCAGGCATTTGATATTGTGGCAAAAGGCCATAGCAATGCCGCAATGACCCGTCTTTTATTGGAAGTACGCTCGGATGTGGAACAAGGTAAATCCTTGGGCGAGTCTTTTGCAAAACATCCGAAGTACTTTGACAAATTTTATTGCAACCTAGTCAGCGCCGGTGAAGCGGGTGGTGTTTTGGAAGGCCTGTTGGACAAATTGGCAACTTATAAAGAAAAAACCCAAGCGATTAAGAAAAAGGTTAAAAGTGCCCTAACTTATCCCATCGCGATCGTGGTTGTTGCTGTTGTTTTGATTTTGATTATGATGATGTTTGTCCTGCCCGAATTTGGCAAAGTTTACAGCGGGATGGGCGCAAGTCTTCCGCCATTAACCGAATTTATGATGGCGCTTTCCGATTTCTTCGTACAAGCGGGCTGGGTTATTATTCCGGCATTGGTTCTTGGAACCATTGGTCTTATACAATGGCATAAAAATTCTCCGAAGTTTCAGAAAAAAGTGGACGGCTGGTTGTTAAAAATGCCCATTTTCGGCGATATTGTACGCAAAGCAACTCTTGCGCGCTGGGCTCGTACTACTGCTACCCTGTTTACCGCAGGGGTACCATTGGTAGAAGTATTAGATTCTGTTGCCGGCGCTTCTGGCAATATCATTTATGAAGAGGCTACTAAAGAAATACGCTCAAAAGTAAATCAAGGTATTTCCCTTACCTCCAGTATGCAAGCAACCGATCTTTTTCCCAATATGATGATACAGATGACTTCAATCGGTGAAGAGTCCGGTTCCATCGACGATATGCTAAACAAAACCGCCGAGTTTTATGAAGATGAAGTAGACAATGCCGTTGCCACACTTTCCTCACTCATGGAACCGATTATTATGGTGGTTTTGGGCAGCATTATTGGTGTAATTCTCGTAGCCATGTACCTACCCATCTTCAACTTGGGTAACGTAGTAGGCTAATAACAAATAATGGAAACCGGCATCATCATTTTCCTCGCCGCCCTATTCGGTCTGTTGATCGGCAGTTTTCTCAATGTCGTTATCTACCGCTTGCCGATCATGCTTGATAAAGCATGGACGGCGGCGGCGAGGCAGCAGCTTAATCTTGAAGTTGAAGAGCAAGCGAAATTCAATCTGCTCACTCCCCCCTCGCGCTGCGGTAATTGCGGCAGCGCGGTCAGACCTTGGCAGAATATTCCGGTTATCAGCTGGCTGGCGTTGCGTGGTCGCTGCGCCAGCTGCCGTCATCCGATCAGCATCCGCTATCCCCTAGTGGAAATGCTTACTGCTGTTATGTTCGGGCTGATGGCTTGGAAATTCGGCGAATCCTGGGTTACGGTCGGCGCCTGTCTATTTAGCGCCTTTATTGTTGCTTTGGTCTTTATTGATGCCGATACCCAGCTTTTGCCCGACGATCTAACCCTGCCGCTAGTTTGGTTGGGATTGCTGTTTAACTGGCAAACCGGTTTCGTCAGCCTGCCCAGCGCCTTATTGGGTGCAGTTTGCGGCTATATGAGCTTGTGGCTGCTGTTTCACCTGTTCAAACTCCTTACCGGTAAAGACGGGATGGGTTATGGCGACTTCAAAATGCTGGCAGCTATCGGCGCTTGGCTCGGTGTAGCCATTTTACCGATTGTCGTACTGGCAGCCGCGCTGGTCGGCATTGTGGCAGCCCTGGTCAAGCGACTGGCCAAAGGCCAACCGATGGCATTCGGCCCCTGTTTGGGTATTGCCGGCTGGCTGGTATTTCTGCTGCACGAGCAAACTGATGCCGCCATCAGATGGTGGCTGCACAGTTCGGGATTCCAATAATGACCACATGGATAGGGCTGACCGGTGGTATCGGCAGCGGCAAATCACAAACGGCTGCGCTTTTTGGCGAACTCGGTGTCCCGCTGATTGACGCCGATACCGTTAACCGCACATTAACCGACACCCCCAACAGCCCGCCGCTGTGCGCCATCCGCCGCCGTTTCGGCGAGCAGGCCCTGGATGCTTCGGGCCGCATGAACCGCCCCCATATCCGTCAAACCGTTTTTAACGACCCTCAAGCCAAACGGGATTTGGAAGCCATTCTCCACCCGTTTATCTTTACCGAAATCCGCAGCCTGAAAAACCATTTCACTGATTTTCCTTACGGAATTATCGAAATCGCCATCTTGGCCGAACAGCCGGTATTCCGCAATCTGGTCGAACGCGTCCTACTGGTGAGCGCCGATGAAAACGTCCGCATCGGCCGCGTGATGCGGCGCAGCGGCTTGACAGAAGCCGAGGTTCGGGCGATTATCGCCGCCCAGGCCGCCGAGTCGGACCGCCGCAGCATCGCCGACGACATCATCGACAACAACGGCAGCCTGAAAGACTTGCAAGAAACCGTATTCAGGCAGCATCAAATCTATACCCGGCTGTATTCCCCGGCACACTGAATGCGCCTCCTGATATTTTCGGTGCCGTAACGGCGGTTGCAATCTGCCCGTTACGGCATTTTTCATGCCAACTTTTGGTTGGAGAAAGCGATTCATGTTACGTTTCGACCACCCCTTATCCGAACGGGTGCGCAGCCTGATCCGCATTGAGCATCTGTTCAATCGCTTTAACCACGCTGTTTCCGGCGACGACAAATGGTCGCACCACATCGCCATCGGCACCCTGTTTGAAATTATGGACTGCTCTTCGCGCGCCGATTTGAAGCTCGACATCCTGCAAGAGCTAGAACGCCAGCGCCAGGCCATCAAACACCAGCCCGACGGCAGCGACAGCCTGCTCGCCGAAATCAACCGCGCCAGCCACGATCTGCAGGAAATCCAGCAGAAATTCGGTCAGCATATCCGCGAAAACGAATGGCTGATGTCGCTCAAACAGCGCATCTGGGTCGCCGGCGGCACCACACCGGTCGAACTGCCCAGCTATTACTACTGGCAAAAGCAAGACGCCGAAATCCGCCGTCAAGATCTCTGCCGCTGGAGTCAGGCGATGATGCCGACCTACCACGCCGTGCGATTGCTGCTCGAAATTCTACGCAACAACCGCCGCGAAGCCGACTGTCTGGCCGAACACGGCAGCTATCAGCAAAACAGTCTGGCCAAAAACATCCACCTGATTATCATCGAAGTTCCGGCAAAATACGGCGTAATGCCTGAAGTTTCCGCCAACAAATACTTCACCCACGTCCGCTTTCTCCACGCCAGCCAGGAAGCCATGCGCGGCAGCCAGGCCGAAAGCGATGTCGAATTCAAGCTGATTATGTGCAGCTTCGATTCCACCTGGGTGTAAGCCCCTCCCCTTTTCAGGCAGCCTGAAAACCTTTTGCGCTTTCAGGCTGCCTTGCTTGACTGCAACACCCCACCGCCCGCAGACAACCCGAAACGCAAGATTGGCGGCGTTCTCCGCTATAATGGGCAGCCTGAAAACCCTAGCCAAGCGAAAGGAAGACGCATGTCCGACCTTGCCTACATCGCCGCCGAACTGCAAGCGCGCGGCAAAACCGTTACCTGCGCCGAATCCTGCACCGGCGGGCTACTTGCCGCCGCCTTAACCGAGCTGCCAGGCAGCTCCGCCTTTTTCGACCGCGGCTTTATCACTTACTCCGACAAAGCCAAGCAGCAGGTACTGAACGTCAATGCCAACACCCTGCGCCACTACGGTGCCGTCAGCGAAGAAACCGTACGCGAAATGGCGCTCGGCGCGCTGATTGCCACCAAAAACGACTTCGCGCTCAGCATTTCCGGCATTGCCGGCCCAGACGGCGGCAGCGACGACAAACCCGTCGGCACCGTTTGGTTCGGTTTCGCCACCAAACAGCGAATCTGGGCCAAACAGCACCACTTTTCCGGCAGCCGCAGCCAAGTGCGCGAACAGGCGGTGCAATACGCGCTGGCCATACTCGCCCACTATCTGAAAACCACGCCCGCCTGATTTCAGGCAGCCTGAAAGCCGCAAACCGCCGTTTTTCCTTACCCACAAACCCGCCACAGCAAGGATTCCGCATGGCACAGTTTTTCGCCATCCACCCCGACAACCCCCAAGAGCGCCTGATCAAACAGGCCGTCGAAATCGTCCGCAAAGGCGGCGTCATCGTTTACCCCACCGATTCCTGCTACGCGCTCGGCTGCCATCTCGGCGACAAAGAAGCGATGGAACGCATCCTGCGCATCCGCCAAATCGACCTCAAACACCACCTCACCCTGATGTGCGCCGATTTGAGCGAACTGGGCACCTACGCCAAAGTGGACAACAGCCAGTTCCGCCAGCTCAAAGCCGCCACCCCTGGCAGCTACACCTTTATCCTGCAGGCCACCAAAGAAGTGCCCAACCGCACCCTGCACCCCAAACGCAAAACCATCGGCCTGCGCGTGCCCGACAACACCATCGCCCTCGCCCTTTTGCGCGAACTGGGCGAACCCATGCTCTCCTGCACCCTGATGCTGCCTGAAGACAGCGAACCACTCACCGATCCATACGAAATCCGCGACCGGCTCGAACACAGCGTCGATCTGGTGATCGACGGCGGCTGGTGCGGCACCGAACCCACCACCGTTATCGACATGACCGACGGCACCGAACTCGTCCGCCAAGGCAAGGGTGACACCGCCCTTTTCGGCCTTTAAACCTTCAGGCAGCCTGAAAAGCGCAGCGGTCTTGCCCAAGCCAAACCGCCCCCGTTTTTCAGGCTGCCTGCCAACTGGCTTTCAAGCCGCGCCGACTATATAATGCGCGGCTTGATTTTTTAAGGTAAACCCATGGAAGCCGAACGCATCAACCAGCTCAACAACCAGTTAGACGATCTCGAACAGCGCAGCGACGACATCCGCGACTACATGGACTACCAGGGCAAAAAAGACCGCCTGGAAGAAGTGGTCGGTCTCTCCGAAGACCCCGATCTGTGGAACGACCCCAAACGCGCGCAGGAAATCGGCAAAGAGCGCAAAATCCTCGAAGGCGTCGTCCTCACTCTCGACACCATCGCCGGCGGCATCGAAGACAACCGCATGCTGATCGAAATGGCCGTTGAAGAAAACGACGATGCCGGTTTCGCCACCATCGAAAACGACGTGGCCGAACTCGAAAAACAAATGGCCGGCCTCGAATTCAAACGCATGTTCAACCAGCCCGCCGACCCCAACAACTGCTTTATCGACATCACCGCCGGCGCAGGCGGCACCGAAGCCGAAGACTGGGCAGGCATGCTGCTCCGAATGTACACCCGCTACGCCGAGCGCAAAGGCTTTAAAGTGGAAGTGATTGAGCAAGACGACGGCGAAATCGCCGGCATCAACAACGCCACCCTCCGCCTCGAAGGCGAATACGCCTACGGTTTACTACGCACCGAAACCGGCGTGCACCGCCTCGTGCGCTACTCGCCGTTTGATTCCAACAACAAACGCCACACCTCCTTTGCCTCCGTGTTCGTTTATCCCGAAGTGGACGACAGCTTTGAAGTGGAAATCAACCCCGCCGATTTGCGTACCGATACCTACCGCGCATCGGGCGCGGGCGGCCAGCACATCAACAAAACCGACTCCGCCGTGCGCATCACCCACATTCCCACCGGCATCGTTGTCCAATCACAATCCAGCCGTTCGCAGCACGAAAACCGCCGCATCGTGATGGAAATGCTGCGCTCCAAACTGTTCGAGCTGGAAATGCGCAAGCGCAACGAAGAAAAACAAGCCCTCGAAGAAGGCAAGGCCGACGTCGGCTGGGGCAGCCAAATCCGCTCTTATGTGCTGGATTCATCACGCATCAAAGACTTGCGCACCAGCTATGAAGTGGGCAACACCAAAGCCGTGCTCGACGGCGATTTGGACGGCTTTATCGAAGCCAGCCTGAAACAGGGCGTGTAGCCCAATAAGCACAAGCAGCCTGAAAACGGGTTTGAAGCGTTTTCAGGCTGCCTGCCACCCTTAGCATGCTTATGAACGCCCCTTCTCCCAACCCCGCAAAGCAGCCTGAAACACCCGCGCTGGCCTGGATTTTCGGCCAGCCGGTTACCGATCTGCCGCAGGATCTGTTTATTCCGCCCGATGCGCTGAAAGTGGTTCTGAGCAGCTTTGAAGGGCCGCTCGATCTGCTGCTTTATCTAATCCGCCGCCAGAATATCGACGTGCTCGACATCCCGATGCTGCGGATTACCGAGCAGTATCTCGGCTACATCGCCCAGATGGAAGCCCACCAGTTTGACTTGGCAGCCGAATACCTGCTGATGGCCGCGGTGCTGATAGAAATCAAATCGCGCCTGCTGCTACCGCAAACGCCCGACGAAGCCGACGACGAAGAAAGCGACCCCCGCGCCGAGCTGGTGCGGCGCCTGCTCGCCTACGAACAAATGAAACTGGCGGCGCAGAATCTCGACGCCCTACCCCGCGCCGGCCGCGATTTCGCCTGGGTTTGGCTGCCGCTGGAAATCGCTGCCGAAGCCAAACTGCCCGAAGTGGCCGTCGCCGACCTGCAGCAGGCGTGGCTGGCGATACTGTCCCGCGCCCAAAACCACAAAAGCCATGCCGTGGTGCAGGAAGCCGTTTCCGTCCGCAGCCGCATGAGCAGCATCCTGCGCCGTCTGCAAAGCGGAAACTGCCGCTTCAGCGAGCTTTTCGATCCCGCCGCCGGTCCCGCCCATCTGGTCGTCAACTTCATCGCCCTGCTCGAACTGGTCAAAGAAGGACTGGTGCGGCTGCTGCAGGAAGAACAGTTCGGCGACATCAGCGTCAGCCTGCACGACGGCAGCAGCCACCCCGTCGAAGAAGCAGCCTGAAAACGCTGTTTTCCGCATCTTTTTTATTTTCAGGCTGCCTTGATGCCATGAACTACGCTCTCGATGCCCTTTGGCAACACCTGCACCACCCGCGCATCCGCACACTGGCCGCACTGCTGACCGCCCCGCCGCCGTGGCGCAGCGGCCGCGAAATTCCAGTATCCCTGCTGCTGGGCAGCCGCGGCTTCCGCCTGCTGGAGCAGTGGGACAGGCAGCCTGAAAGCCAACCGCAGCTGCTGCAAACTGCCAACGAACAGCAGGCACTCGGCCGTTATGCCGAAAGCCTGCTTGCCGCATGGTTCGCCCACGCCCCGCACAGCCGCCTGATTGCCGCCAACCATCCGGTTTCCCTACCAAACAGCCGGCAGCAAAGCGGCGCTTTCGACTTTATCGTCGAACTCGACGGCCGGCTCTGCCACATCGAATTGTGCTGCAAATACTACAGCGGCAGCGGGCAGCCTGAAAGCATGGTCGGCCTGAACCCGCAAGACCGGTTGACCGACAAAACCGCAAAAATCCTGCAGCAAAGCAGCCTTTCCGCTACCCCGGCCGGCAGCAGCAGCCTGAAAACACTCGGCTTTACCGAATCCGCCGTCCGCCGCTACACCCTGATACGCGGCAATCTGTTTACCCCCGACGGTACGCTGCCCGCGCATCCGCTTTACCAGCCGCAAAGCTGGTGCGGCCTGCTCAACCCCGATATCGGCGCCCTGCCCCAGCCACCGCAAACCCGCTTCTACCGCCTGCCACGCTGCGAATATCCCGCCCCCGCCCGTATCGACAGCAGCCTGAACGGCTGGCACGGCACACCCGATCGCAACGGCATTTACGCCGCCATGCAACGGCAAGCCGACGGCAACTGGCACGAAACTTTTCGTTTTATGGTTACAAACCAATTAGATAACCATTAAACAGCGCACTATTTTCAGGCAGCCTGAAAAAGCAAAATCACCGCCGTGGGCCGTATATAGCATCCCATTCCGGTTTTTTTACGAAAAAACCAAACTATTCACTTGAATTCAAAACAACAATTAGCGATAATCCGCCCCTTGC
Source organism: Kingella sp. SNUBH-2017 (assembly GCF_028680565.1). Taxonomy (NCBI): domain Bacteria; kingdom Pseudomonadati; phylum Pseudomonadota; class Betaproteobacteria; order Neisseriales; family Neisseriaceae; genus Kingella; species Kingella sp. SNUBH-2017. The sequence goes on along the minus strand of NZ_JAPHVK010000006.1, from coordinate 118,568 downwards.
ATTTTCCAGAAGGTAACATCATGACCATGACCAAAGCAGAGCTGGCCGATATCTTGGTAGAAAAAGTCAGCAGCGTGAGCAAAAACGACGCCAAAGAAATCGTCGAACTTTTTTTTGAAGAAATCCGCACCACGCTTGAGCGCGGTGAAGAAATCAAAATTTCCGGCTTCGGCAATTTCCAGCTGCGCGACAAACCGCAGCGCCCCGGCCGCAACCCCAAAACCGGCGAAGAAGTGCCGATTACCGCCCGCCGCGTGGTTACTTTCCATGCCAGCCAAAAACTGAAAGGCATGGTGGAGCATCATTATGAGAAGCAGCGCTAAACTTCCGCCCGTCCCCGCCAAACGCTACTTCAGCCTGCCCGAAGTATGCGAGCTTGCGCAAATTCGCCCCGAGCAGCTTGCCGAATGGCAAAGCCGAAACGGCAGCCTGCGCCAGGGCGGCAACGCCTTCACCCGCACCGACGTCATGCAAATCCGCCAACTGCACCACGGCATCAGCGACTATTTTGCCCAAGACTATCTGGACGAAGAAGGCCGCCCGGTAATCGCCGCCCCGCAAATGCGCCAGGAATTGCAAGACCTGCTTTATAAAATAGAAAAAGCGCTTGCCATTTAACCCGGCTTTCTTTACAATTCGCGTCTTTCCCAAGTCGGAGTGTGGCGCAGTCTGGTAGCGCACTTGCATGGGGTGCAAGGGGTCGAAGGTTCGAATCCTTTCACTCCGACCAAAATGCTAAAAGCAGCCTGAAAGTTTTCAGGCTGCTTTTTTATGCTTTGAAAACAGCCCAAACCAAAAGCAGCCTGCAAACCCCGAATCCGCTTTTCAGGCTGCTTTTGCAAAAAAAAAAACGGCTCAACCGCAAAGCGGCGAGCCGGAAACGAAAGGATACATTATGAAAGGGGTTGCGGCAGCATGGCTGCCGCGAAAACGACCGCCGTTAAAGCAGCCGACAAACTGGTGGGTGATGACGGAGTCGAACCGCCGACATTCTGCTTGTAAGGCAGACGCTCTACCAACTGAGCTAATCACCCCAAAGGCGCGGATTAAACCAAAATTCTGTTAAACAGGCAAGGGCGGCGGCGGTATTTTTTTGACAAAACTTGATGTTTTTTTGCCGGCGCGGCACGGGCAAAAAATCCTACTTTGTGCTATGGCCGGCGCCTAATGTAAAGAGCGTTAAACCGATGCGGTTTTTTGTACGCCAGCCCTGTGTTTTCAGGCTGCCGCGGTGCTTGGTTCGCGCCGCCAAATCTTATATCATGCCGCGTCTAAAAATTTCGGCAGCCGTCTGCCCGGAGCACGATTTATGAAAAAAACCGTCAAAATCCTGATTGCCGCCGCCATTCTCGGTGCCGCCGGCTGGGGAATCTACCACTACACGCGCCCGAAAGAGAGCGTGTCTTACATTACCGAGCCGGTTACGCGCGGCACGCTCAGCCAGACCGTTTCTGCCAGCGGCGAGATTTCTTCGTCGCATTTGGTCGATGTGGGTGCGCAGGTCTCCGGACAGGTGAAAAAGATGCATGTAAAAATCGGCGATGTCGTCAAAAAAGGCGATTTGATTGCCGAAATCGACAATGTTACCCAAACCAACGACCTGAACACCCGCAAGGCGCAGTTGCAGTCGTATCAGGCGCAGCTGGAGTCGGCGCAAGTGGCCTTGAAAATCGCGCAGCGCAAATACAATCGCTACCGTTCGCTGGCCAGCGAAGATGCGGTGTCGCGCGAAGAATTTGAAGCAACCGAAGACGCGCTGGCAACTTCCCGCGCCAAAATCAAAGAACTGCAGTCGTCTATCAACCAAACCAAAATCGCCATCAATACGGCAGAAAAAGACTTGGGGCATACGCGCATTACTTCGCCTGCCGACGGCACCGTGGTGGCGATTATTGTGGAAGAAGGGCAGACAGTGAATTCCAGCCAAACCGCGCCCACCATTGTGCAGATTGCCGATTTGTCCACCATGACCAACAAAATGCAGATTGCCGAGGGCGATGCCACCAAAGTCAAAGCGGGACAGAAAATCAGCTTTACCATTTTATCCGAACCCGACACCCCGCGCACCGGAACGCTAGACAGCGTCGATCCGGGTCTGACCACCATGTCCAAGGGCAGCTACAGCCGCACTACCGACACCACCGAAAGCGCAGTGTACTACTATGCCCGCGCCACCATTCCGAACGAAGACGGCAAACTGGCCATCGGCATGACCACGCAAAACACCATTGAAATCGCCCGGGCGGAAAACGTACTGATGGCGCCGTCCACCGCCATCAAACAAAAAGACGGTAAAAAAACCGTGCGCGTACTCAATGCCCAAAACCAGCCTGAAGATCGCGAGGTGCAAACCGGCATGCGCGACGCGATGCACACCGAAATCAAATCGGGGCTGAAGGAAGGCGAAAAAGTCATCATCAGCTCCCTGAGCGCTTCCGAAGAACAGGAGCAAGTGGAAGCAGAAGCCGTCCGAATGAATAGCGGTCCGCCGCGCTAAAGCGCCGGCCGAAACGGTTTGAGGCGGCCTGAAAACGGCAAAATCCTTTTTCAGGCTGCCTTAAAGCCTTTTACTTCGTGTTTGCAATTTTTTCAGGCAGCCTGAAAGGCCTTTCAGGCTGCCTGGCCAAGGGAAACCGCTTATGAGCCTGATCGAATGTAAAAACATCAACCGCTATTTCGGAGAAGGCGACAACCGCGTCCACGTACTCAAAAACATCAATCTGAGCATCGACAAAGGCGATTTCGTCGCCATCATCGGCCAGTCCGGCTCCGGCAAGTCCACGCTGATGAACATTCTGGGCTGCTTGGACGTACCGACCTCCGGCAGCTACAGCATCGGCGGCGTCGAAACCGCCAGCATGGATGCCGACGAGCTGGCCGCGCTGCGCCGCAAGCGCTTCGGCTTTATCTTCCAGCGTTACAACCTATTGAGCTCGCTCTCCGCGCAAGAAAACGTCGCCCTGCCCTCGGTATATGCCGGCATGGACGACAGACGGCGCAGCGAACGCGCGCGCAAGCTGCTACAGGATTTGGGCTTGGAAGGCAAAGAAACCAACAAACCCAGCCAGCTCTCCGGCGGCCAGCAGCAGCGCGTATCCATCGCCCGCGCGCTGATGAACGGCGGCGAAATCATCTTTGCCGACGAACCCACCGGCGCCCTCGATTCGGCCAGTGGCGAAAATGTGATGGAAATCATCCACCGCCTGCACCGCGAAGGGCATACCGTGATTATGGTTACCCACGATCCGAAACTGGCGGCGCAGGCCAACCGCATCATCGAAATCAAAGACGGTGAAATCGTTTCCGATACCAGCAAAAACAGCGAAATTCCCGCTAGCAGCGTCGAAAGCCTGCCGGAAAAGCGCGGTTTCGGCTTTTACAAAGACCAGCTGCGCGAAGCGGCGAAAATGTCGGTGCAGGCGATTGTCGCCCACAAAATGCGCTCGCTGCTGACCATGCTCGGCATCATCATCGGCATTGCCGCCGTGGTGTCGGTAGTGGCGATGGGTAAGGGTACGCAGGAAAAAATCCTTAAAGACATCAGCGATATGGGCACCAACACCATTACCGTCTACCCCGGGCACGGTTTCGGCGACCGCCGCAGCGGCCGCATCAAAACCCTCACTGTGGGCGACAGCGACGCCATCCGCAGCCAAAGCTATGTCGAAAGCACCACGCCGATGTCCAGCTCCAGCGGCAACGTTACCTACCGCAACACCGATCTGACCGCTTCGCTATACGGCACCGGCGAGCAATATTTCGACGTGCGCGGCCTGAAACTCGGACGCGGCCGCCTGTTTGACGACGACGACGTGCGCCGCAACGCGCAAGTGGTGGTGATTGACGCCACCACCGCGGAAAAACTGTTCCCCGCCGGCACCGACCCGCTAGGGCAGACCGTTCTCTTTCGCAAGCGCCCGCTGCAGGTAATCGGCGTGCTGAAAAAAGAAGAAAACAACTTCGGCGATTCCGGCGTGCTGATGATGTGGTCGCCCTACACCACGGTGATGAACCAGATTACCGGCGAGCGCCACATCAACAACATCACCATTAAAATCAAAGACAATGTCAGCACCCAAGTGGCGGAAAAAAGCCTGACCGAGCTTTTGGAATCGCGCCACGGCACCAAAGACTTCTTCACCAGCAACAGCGACAGCATCAAAAAAACCATCGAAAGCACCATGGGCGCCATGACCCTGCTGATTTCCAGCATCGCCGTGATTTCGCTGGTAGTCGGCGGCATCGGCGTGATGAATATCATGCTGGTATCGGTAACCGAACGCACCAAAGAAATCGGCGTGCGCATGGCCATCGGCGCGCGGCGCAGCAATATTCTGCAGCAGTTTCTTGTTGAAGCCGTACTGCTGTGCCTGCTCGGCGGCCTCTTGGGCATCCTGCTTTCCTTCGGCATTGCCGCACTGTTCAACCGCGTGGTAACCGAATTTGCCATGTCCTTTTCCACCTTCTCCATCGTCGGCGCCGTCCTGTGCTCCACCAGCATCGGCGTACTCTTTGGCTATATGCCCGCCAAAAATGCCGCCAAACTCAATCCCATCGACGCGCTGGCGCACGACTGACGCGCTCAGACGCATAAAAAGCAGCCTGAAAACCAAAATAAAGGTTTTCAGGCTGCTTTTTGCTACTGCGTTCTTAAGCCACGCTGAGAAGTTCGACTTCAAATACCAGCGTCGCATTCGGTGGAATCACCCCGCCCGCACCGCGCGCGCCGTAGCCCATTTCCGGCGGAATGGTCAGCTTACGTTTGCCGCCTTCCTTCATGCCGCCAAAGCCTTCGTCCCAACCCTGGATAACCTGGCCGGCTCCCAGCACCAGCGTAAAGGGCGTGCCGCGATCCAAGCTGGAATCGAACTTGCGCCCGTCGGTCAAATAGCCGGTGTAATGCACGGTGATGCGTTTGCCTTTTTCTGCGGTTTTGCCGCTGCCTTCCTGCAAGTCTTCAATAATCAGACCCATTTTGCTGCTCCTTAACACAATCAAACGAAAGGTGCATTATAGCGCGAAGCCTGCTTGGCGAAAGCAGCCGTTTACCATTCGGCCGGATTGACACAAATACCTTTATAAATTATGCATTTAAACGGTTTTTCTAGCCTGAATGTAAAGATAAGGTTATAATTACCGGCTGATTTTTTCAGGCTGCCTGCCTGCCAACCTTACAAAGGGAACCGCTTATGATGATTCTGTATTCCGGCATTACCTGCCCGTTCAGCCACCGCTGCCGCTTCGTGCTGTACGAAAAAGGCATGGACTTTGAAATCAAAGACGTGGACGTATTCAACAAACCCGAAGACTTGGCGGTGATGAACCCCTACAACCAAGTGCCGGTTTTGGTGGAGCGCGATTTGGTGCTCTACGAATCCAACATCATCAACGAATACATCGACGAGCGCTTCCCCCACCCGCAACTGATGCCGGGCGATCCGATTATGCGCGGCCGCGGCCGGCTGGCGCTGCACCGCTTGGAAAAAGAGCTGTTCGTCCACGTACAAACGCTGGAAAACCCCGGCGCCACCGCCAAAGAGCAAAGCAAAGCCCGCGAAGCCATCGCCAACGGCCTGACCATGATTGCGCCGGCATTCAGCAAAAACAAATACGTTTTAGGCGACGAATTTTCGATGATCGACGTTGCCCTTGCCCCGCTGCTGTGGCGCTTGGATCACTACGAAATCAAACTCGGCAAATCCGCTGCCCCGCTGCTGAAGTCTGCCGAGCGCATTTTCCAGCGCGAAGCCTTTATCGAAGCGCTGACGCCGGCGGAAAAAGCGATGCGCCGCTGATACAGCCCCCGACACCCAAAGCAGCCTGAAAAGCCGGATATCGGTTTTTCAGGCTGCTTTTATCTTGGCGCAGTTCATCATTCGGCATATCCCGGATGACAAAAGAAAAGGCAGCCTGAAAAGTTTTCAGGCTGCCTTGCAGCGTTGTGTCTGCCGGGTTTAGTGCACGTCTTTCCAGTATTCCTTTTTCAGGAAGTAGGCCAGCGGCAGCATAATCGCCAGCAGGAAAATCAAGACGCCGTAGCCGATACGTTTGCGCTCGAGCTGGGCGGGCTCGCCCATATAGGAAAGGAAGTTCACCAGGTCGCGGGCATAGTTGTCGTATTCGGTGGTTACGACATTGCCGCTTTTGGTCATGCGGGTCATCGAGCCGGTGCTAACCCAGTAGAGATCAGGCACATGACCGCCGTGACCGTCGTCTTTCATTATCGGCATGCCTTTGTTGTCGAGCTTGACGGCCTGAATGCCCTGCTGCTCCCACAGCGCGTGCGGCATACCGACTTTGTCAAATACTACGTTGTTCCAGCCGGTGGGACGGGTCGGATCCTGATAGAAGCCGCGCAGGTAGGCGTAAAGGTAGTCGGTGCCTTTGGAACGGGCAATCAGGGTCAGATCGGGCGGCGCAGCACCAAACCATTTTTTGGCGTCTGCCGGGCTCATGTGTGCCTGCATCACGTTGCCGACTTTATCGGTGGTGAACATCAGGTTTTTCTTGATTTCGTCTTCGCTCAAGCCGATGTCGCGCAGGCGGTTGTAACGCATGGCGGAAGCGGAGTGGCAGGACAGGCAGTAGTTGACGAAAATCTGCGCGCCGCGCTGCAGGCTGACCTGATCGCCGTGGTTAAGCTCGACATGTTCGTAGTGGCCGCCGCCTGAAGCGGATGCGAAGCCGATGGGTGCCGCCAGCAACAGGGCAGCAAGGTGTTTTTTCCAAGTTTTTTTCATTTTTGCTGCTCCCTTACACATTGACTGCAAACAGATAGGCACCAATCAGGGTAATGGCCGTATAAACGAAGAACAGAATCTTCTGTTTGGCAGTACCCATGGTTACGCGGGTCGGTACTTCGAGATCGCGGTTCCATTTGTCCAAGAAGGGGGTGGCGGCAAAAAATACGGTGTATAGCAGGATAAAGCCTTTCACCAGCCAGTCGCCGAATTTCCAAGTTCTGGGTTCGAAGCCGCCGATGGTGTACAGCAGTATGGCGCAAATAGCCAGAAGCAAGGCGTAAGTGGCGATTCGGGCCAAGAAAACCAGCAGGTTTTTCTGGTCTTTCATCCAGCCTGAAACGGTATAGAGCGGCATACCGAGGAAGAACAGGAAGTAAAAGCCGCTGAAAGCACGTGCGAAGCTGGTGCGCAGATCGTCGGCCACCAAGGCACCGAGAATGCCCAAACCGATAAAGGACACCAAGAACAGCACCAGCATTACTTTGAATGTGGTATTACGGTAGCGCACCGATTTCACCGGAGAGCGATCCAGCCATGGCAGCAGGGCAATCATCACTACAGCGGCGCCCATGCCGATTACGCCCCATACCTGGGTACCCAGGAAAGAGGGAATCGCGCGCAAAATGGCGTAAAACGGAGTGAAATACCATACCGGTGCGATGTGCGGCGGGGTTTTCAGCGGATCGGCCGGTTCAAAGTTCGGCGCTTCCAAGAAGTAACCGCCGCCTTCGGGGGCGAAAAACAGCACCGAGCAGAACACAATCAGGAATACCACCACGCCGAGAATGTCTTTTACGGTGTAGTAGGGATGGAAAGGAATGCCGTCGAGCGGAATGCCATTTTCGTCTTTCAGTTTTTTGATTTCCACGCCGTCGGGGTTGTTGGAACCGACTTCGTGCAGGGCGATCAGGTGGGCAACCACCAAGCCGAGTAGCACCAGCGGCACGGCAATTACGTGAAGGGCAAAGAAACGGTTGAGCGTGGCATCGGAAACGTTGAAGTCGCCGCGTATCCAAGTGGAAAGGTCGGGGCCGATTACCGGAATCGCACCAAACAGGTTAATAATCACCTGCGCGCCCCAGTAGGACATCTGCCCCCACGGCAAGAGATAGCCCATAAAGGCTTCGGCCATCAGCGCCAGGAAAATCAGCGCGCCGAAAATCCACACCAGCTCGCGCGGTTTTTTGAACGAACCGTAAATCAGGCCGCGGAACATGTGCAGATAAACGACGATAAAGAAGAAGGACGCACCGGTGGAATGCATGTAGCGGATAATCCAGCCGCCGGAAACGTCGCGCATGATGTATTCGACCGCGGCAAAAGCCACCGGCAGGTTTTGCGCATTGGTGGTGCCATCGGGCTTGAAGTTCATGGTCAAAAAGATGCCGCTGACAATCTGAATAACCAGCACTAACAAGGCCAGCGAGCCGAAGAAATACCAGAAGTTGAAGTTTTTCGGCGCATAGTACTCGCCGACATGCTCCTTATACATCTTGGTCAGCGGGAAGCGTGCGTCTATCCAGCCGAGCAGCGCTTTTGCTTTGGAATGGTTTTGGTTTGCCATAGGTGTGCCCCTAGTTTTATTCGTCGCCAATCAGAATCAGATTGTCACTCAGATATTTATACGGCGGAACGACCAGATTCAACGGTGCCGGTACGCCTTTGTATACCCGTCCTGCCAAATCGAATTTCGAGCCATGGCAGGGGCAGAAAAAACCGCCCTTCCAACTGCCGCCGCCCAAATCCGCCGCACCAACGTCGGGACGGTAGGTGGGCGAGCAGCCCAAATGGGTGCAGATGCCGATGGCAACCCAGATTTTCGGTTTGATGGCGCGGGCGGGGTTTTGGCAGTCTTTCGGCTGCTGATCCTGCTCGGATTTCGGATCGCTCAGCTGGTCGTCCAGCGTGGCGAGATCTTTGAGCTGCTGGTCGGTGCGGTTGAGCACGAAAATCGGCTTGCCCTGCCATTCTGCGGTAAGTAGCTGGCCGGATTCGATTTTGCTGACATCCACTTCAACCGCAGCACCGGCCGCTTTGGCCTTTTCGGACGGAAACCAGCTTTTGACAAAAGGAACTGCTACGCAGGCGGCGCCCACGGCACCGGCACCGGAAGTAGCAAGAATGAGAAAGCGGCGGCGTCCTTGATTGATTTCTTTATTATCCATTTATTCAGTCATCCGATTATTTAGGAGAGATGAACCATTAAACCCGCAAATTTTACCCGATTTTTATCCGCTTATTAAAGCACTATTTAAAATCAGGTAAAGTTTTTTTGGCGAAAGTTTGATTTTATGTAAGAAAGGATTACGAAATGATAACAATTAACATAAATTAGCGGCTTAGCCGCCAAGCCTGGCGCATAAAAAACGACCGCGGAAAACTCCGCGGCCAGAGTCTGAGCGGCAGATTAATGCAACAGCTGTTCGGCTTGGAACAAAGAGCGGCGGCAAATCGCCAGATTGGCGGTTTTACGATCGGCAATCAGGTAGATCAGGGCATTTTCCTTGCCGCGCGCCGGACAAATCAGATGGTATTGGCTGCTGAGGTTGATTTGGATGTCGTGGATGCTGTCGTTCAGGCCGGTCATCTGCAATACGCGCAGCTTGGCATTGAGGATATTGACGCAGCCGGCGGCCAGCACTTCCAAATCCAATTCGGGGGCATTGCAGCGGCCGCTCATAATCATGCCGCTGCCGTAATCGACAATGGCGGTGGCGAGCACACCTTTGACCCGCGCCAATCCGTCTGCGATTTCGTCTAATGTCATTATGTTCCCTTTTATTAGTTTGTTTTCACTGCGAAAAACGCTTTCAGGCTGCCTGAAAGCCGCTTCGCTACCATTTTACCCAACCGGCCCAATAAGTCAGCAGTATCACCCCGCCGAACACGATGCGGTAATACGCAAACGGCACATAGTTTTTGGCCGAGACAAATTTCAAAAGCGCCCTAACCGCCAGCAGGCCGGCAACGAAAGCGGCGCAAAAGCCGACGGCAATCAGGCCGATATCGGCCAGCGTAAACAGCGCGCGGTGCTTGAACACATCGTAAGCAGTAGCCGCCACCATTACCGGCACGGCAAGAAAAAACGAAAATTCGGTGGCGGCTTTGCGGCTGATGCCCCACCACATGCCGCCCATAATGGTGCTGCCCGAGCGCGAAGTGCCGGGTACCAGCGCCAATACCTGCGCCAAGCCGACCACCAGCGCATCGCGGATACGCATATCGTCAACGCTCTGTACCCGCGCTTCAGTGCGGGCGCTGCGTTTTTCCACCCACAAAATCACCAAAGCACCGACCACCAGCGCCACGGCCACGCTTAGCGGATTAAACAGCTTTTCTTTAATCTGTTTGCTAAACAGCAAGCCCATCACCGCTGCGGGAATAAAGGCCACCGCCAGATTGAGCACAAAGCGGTTGGCCGCCGCATCCCTGCCCAAACCCTTCAGCACCGAAACAAAGCGCTGGCGGTATTCCACCACCACCGCCAATACCGCGCCAAGCTGGATGGCGATTTCAAATACCTTGCCTTTGCTGTGAAAATCCAGCAGCGATTCAAACACTATCAGATGCCCCGTGCTGGAAATCGGCAGAAACTCGGTCAGCCCTTCGATAATGCCCAGCAGCAGCGCTTTCAAAAAAATCAGTACATCCACAATCCAACCGTTCCGGCCGCCTTGCGCAGCCAAGCAATCAATATGCCGAAACCGCTGCGACAGCGGCTTCAGACAAACCGATGCAGCCTGAAACGCACCGGCGTTTTTCAGGCTGCTTCAGTAGGTGCAAACAGCAAAACCGTTAGCGCGCAGCTTCTTTAGACAGGCTCAGCCCTTTGCTTTTGTAGGCGCCTTTGGCGGCCGGCTCGGGCATATTGCGCTCCTTGCGCACTTTGGCGATCAACTCGTCCATGGTTTGCATGCTTTGCTGGGTCAGACCGTGCGAAAACAGCATTTTGTATTTGCCGCCGATGATTACGGTCGGCGTGCCTTCGATATTGTATTTGGTGGTCAGTTCGGCCATCTGCTTGGCTTTGGCGGCATTGCCGCTGTCCTGATAGGCGGCGAGCAGGCGCTTGCCGAAACGCTGGCGGCCGATCCATTCGACGGCGGTGGTCGGATTCCACAGCTCGATATGCTTGTCGAACACCGCAGAGAAAATCGCCGGATTGGCCTGCTGTTTCAAGCCGGACTGGTTCACCGCTACCGCCAGCCGCGCCAAACCGGCATGGCGTGGCGACCACACCACCTGCTCGGTGCGGAAATAAGTGTCCGAAGGCAGCGAGCGCACGTGTTTGAGCAGAATCGGATCAAGATTTTTGCAGTGGATGCAATCGTAGCTGAAAAATTCGACGACTTCGATTTTGTCCTGGTGCAGCGCTTCAACCGGCTGTTTTACCACTTCGTAATCGGTGCCTTCGGTCAGGGCGTGAGCGGAGCCGAAAGCCAGTGCCAGCAGGCCGGTGAACAGGGTGGTTTTGAATTTCATGCGGATTCCTTCAAGTGTTTGCTGTGGATGGGATGATTAGCGGCTCTGCACCGCGATGCCGTTGCTCTGCAACAGTTTGCGCGTGCGTTCGGCTTCTTTGCTGTCCAGCGCGCCGGTTTCTACGCGGTACACGCGGCGGCCTTTGACTTCGGCTTCGACTACGCCGGTGCGCACGCCCAAAAACGCGGCGCGGGCGCGCTGGTCGTCGGCGGCCTGGCGGCTGGAATAGGAACCGAGCCGCAATCTGCTGCGGGCGGCTTTTTCAGGCTGCCCTTCTTCGGTTTTGGCTTTGGCATCGCTTTTCGCTTCGGCTTTGTCTTTGGCGGTTTTGGCCTGGCTTTCGCGTTTGGCGGCCTGCTCGCGCTCAAACTTGCGGCGGGCTTCGCGGATGGCGGTTTCGCGGGCTTTTTCGATGCTGCCGCTTTCCAAAATCTGATCGGCGCTGGGTTTGACCGTTGACGGGTCAAAACGTTGTTCGGCTTTATCGGCTTTTTCCGCTTTATCGGCTTTGGCTTTGCGCTCCTGCTCTGCCCTGTCGGCTTTGGCGGCGGCTTCGCGTTCGGTTTTTTCTTTTTCCCGCTCGCGCCGGCGTTCGCGCTCCTGCTCGCGTTCTCTTTCCGCCTGCTCTTCGCTTAATTCGTCGCGTTCGGCTTTTTCAGGCTGCCGGCGTTTGTCGCGGATTTCTTCGTCTTCCGCTGCGGGGCGGGTTTTCTTTGGTCTGTCGTCCAATATAGTTTCATCGAAACCTTTTTCAGGCTGCCTGCTTTCAGGCTGCTTGGGCGTTTCGGGGCGGAAAGCGGATTCGCCGCGCGCCTGCTCGGGCTGCAGCGCTTCGGGCTTGAGCACCTCGGTGCGGGCGGCTTTGTCGCTGCGCTGACCGGCGGGCTGCTTGAAATCGTGCTGCTTGTTGTTGTTGATGACAAACAGCACGCCAGCCACGGTAATCAGGCTGACGATGGCGCCGATCATAAAGCTGAGCAGGCCTTTGCCGCGCTGGGTGTCGGGATACATAGGGAACCTTTGTCGGATGGAATCGGTGCGCGCGGCTGCCGGTTGCGGCGGCTGTGCGGCGAAAGCGGCGCATTTTAGCAAATCTGGCCGCCGAAATGAATATTGCCGGTTTTGCCTTGCGCCGCCGCCATCGGAAACGCCGCTGCCGCAGGGTTTTCAGGCAGCCTGAAAACCCTGCGACGCCTTAAGCGCCCTCTTCTGCCGCTTCGTCCAGACTTTTCAGCCAGGCCAGTTTTTCGGCAATTTTGCTTTCCAGGCCGCGCGGCACGGGGCGGTAGAAATCCGGTTCGTCCAGGCCTTCGGGCATATAGGTTTCGCCGGCGGCGTAAGCGTGCGGTTCGTTGTGGGCGTAGCGGTAGTCGCGGCCGTAGCCGAGTTCTTTCATCAGCTTGGTGGGGGCATTGCACAGGTGCACGGGTACTTCGGTGCTGCCGGTTTCGCGCACGAAGGCGCGCATTTGGTTGTAGGCGCTGTAGCCGGCGTTGGATTTAGCGGCGGCGGCCAGATACAGTACCGCTTGGGCGAGCGCCAGTTCGCCTTCGGGCGAGCCGAGCCGCTCGTAGGTTTGGGCGGCGTCGTTGGCGATGGTGAGCGCGCGCGGGTCGGCCAGGCCGATGTCTTCCCAGGCAAAACGGACGATGCGGCGGGCGAGATAGTGCGGGTCGGCGCCGCCGTCGAGCATGCGGCAGAACCAGTACAGCGCGGCGTTGGGGTGCGAGCCGCGCATGGATTTGTGCAGGGCGGAGATTTGGTTGTAAAACTGGTCGCCGCCTTTGTCGAAACGGCGCAGCTGGGTGCCCAGGCTTTGGGCGGCAAACTCGGCGCCGATGTCGTTGAGCCCGCTGGTTTTGGCGGCTTGGAGCAGCTGTTCGAGCAGGTTGAGCAGGCGGCGGGCGTCGCCGTCGGCCGCCTGAACCAGCAGGGTGCGGGCTTCGGCGGCCAGTTTGACGCCTTGGTTTTCAGGCAGCCTGAAAACCTTGTCGGCCAGTTTGGCCAGATCGTCGGCAGACAAAGGTTTGAGCGTGTACACCTGGGCGCGGCTCAACAGCGCGGAATTGACTTCAAACGACGGATTTTCGGTGGTGGCGCCGATAAAGGTGATCAGCCCGTTTTCCACATGGGGCAGAAAGGCGTCCTGCTGCGATTTGTTGAAACGGTGGACTTCATCGACAAACAATATGGTGCGCCTGCCCTGCTGCCAAGCCAGCTCGGCCTTCATCACCGCCTCGCGGATTTCCTTAACGCCGGAGAACACCGCCGAAATCGGCAGAAACTGGGCGTCGAAACCGCGGGCGATAATCCGCGCCAGCGTGGTTTTGCCGATGCCCGGGCTGCCCCACAGCAGCATCGAATGCGGCACGCCGCCTTCCAGCGCCACCCGCAGCGGCTTGCCCTCGCCGATCAGGTGCTGCTGGCCGAGTACGTCGTCGAGCGACTGCGGGCGCATCCGTTCGGCCAGCGGGGCTTCGGGCGGGGCGGTAAAAAGATCTTGCATGGCAGGCAGCCTGAAAAGGGAAAAACGGGATTATAGCGGTAGATAGCAAAAAGGCAGCCTGAAAACGGTTTTCAGGCTGCCTTGCTTGTTGGCAAACGCTGCTTTGGTTGATAATGGCGGCCTTAACCAAAACCAAAGGAAACGTGATGAAAAAAGCCGTAGTGATTTTAAGTGCCGCCCTGTTTGCCCTGGGCGGCTGTGCCGAAACCGGCGGCCTGCTCGGCGGCGGCGCGGGGGGCGGCAGCTTCGGCGGCAACCTGATTAAAGCCTATGTGAAAAACCAGTGCAGCGCGGAGTTGAACAAACGCAAAGAATGGCGCCTGATTACGCTGGCGATGAGCGAGCGCCAGCAGCAGGATTGGGAAGACCGCATCTGCGGCTGTGCCGCCGAAGAAGCGCCGCAGCAGATTTCCGCCGCCGATTTGGGGCAGCTGGTCAGCGAAGAAGGCCGCACCCGCGTGGTGGCGGAAGTAACCGCCAAAACCGTTACCGCCTGCTTCAAGCGGCTGTACCGCGACCGCTGATGCCCCGTCAGGCAGCCTGAAAACTTTTCAGGCTGCCTTTTCGCCGCTGCCAGCCAATATTCAAAGGAATCCCCATGCAAACCCGCTCCGGCGACCTGATCGCTTTGGCCAAGGCCGGCGAATTTGATGTGATCGTTCACGGCTGCAACTGCCAGTGCGCCATGGATGCGGGCATTGCCAAACAGATTAAGGCCGAGTTCCCCGCCGCCTACGCCGCCGACTGCGCCACGCCCAAAAGCGCGGACAAACTCGGCCAGATCAGCACCGCGCAGATCGATTGCAACGGCCACGCGCTTACCGTTGTCAATGCCTACACGCAGGCGCACTGGCACGGCAGCGGCGTGCTGGCAGACTACGACGCCATCCGCCTGGCCATGCGCCGGATCAAAACGCAGTTTTCCGGCCGCCGCATCGCCTACCCAAAAATCGGCGCCGGCCTGGCGCGCGGCGATTGGGCGCGCATCGCCCGGATTATCGACGAAGAACTCGCCGGCGAAACGCACACGCTGGTGCTGTACCAGCCGTGTTAAAATTTGTTCAGGCTGCCTGAACGCATCAAACGCACCCAGGCAGCCTGAAAATCCGTCCAACTCCCAACCCGAGACCCCGCCATGAAATACATCAGCACCCGCGGCCAGACCGCACCCAAAACCTTTAGCGAAGTCCTGCTTATGGGGCTTGCGCCCGACGGCGGCCTGATGATGCCCGAAGAATACCCCGCCGTTAGCGAAACCATGCTCGAGCGCTGGCGCGGCCTGAGTTATCCCGAGCTGGCTTTTGAAGTCATCCGCCTGTTCGCCACCGACATCCCCGAAAACGACCTGCGCGAAATCATCAATAAAAGCTACACCGCCGAAGCCTTCGGCAGCGACGACATCACCCCCGTACGCAGCCTGAAAGACGGCATCAAAATCCAAGGCCTTTCCAACGGCCCCACCCTTGCCTTCAAAGACATGGCGATGCAGTTTCTCGGCAATGCCTTTGAATACGTGCTCGAGCGCGAAAACCGCAGCCTGAACATACTCGGCGCCACCAGCGGCGACACCGGCTCGGCCGCCGAATACGCCATGCGCGGCAAACGCGGCATCCACGTTTTCATGCTTTCGCCCGAAGGCCGCATGAGCCCCTTCCAGCGCGCCCAAATGTACAGCCTGCAGGATGACAACATCGTCAATATCGCCGTGCGCGGCATGTTCGACGACTGCCAGGACATCATCAAAGCCGTCCAGTCCGACGCCCGCTTTAAAGAGCAGTACCAAATCGGCACCGTCAACAGCATCAACTTCGGCCGCATCGCCGCCCAAATCGCCTACTACTTCGCCGGCTACTTCCGCGCCACCGAAAGCAACCGCGAAACCGTCAGCTTCTGCGTGCCCAGCGGCAACTTCGGCAACGTCTGCGCCGGCCACATCGCCAAACAAATGGGACTGCCCATCCGCCGCCTGATTGTTGCCACCAACGAAAACGACGTGCTCGACCAGTTCTTCAAAACCGGCGCCTACCGCCCGCGCACCACCGAACACACCTACGTAACCTCCAGCCCGTCGATGGACATCTCCAAAGCCTCCAACTTCGAGCGCTTCGCCTTCGACCTGATGGCGCGCGACTGCGACGCTATCCAAGCCCTGTGGGCGGAAGTCGCCAGCGGCAAAGGCTTCGATCTGCATTTCAAGCTCCAAGAAATCCGCGACGACTACGGCTTCGTTTCCGCCAAATCCACCCACGCCGACCGCCTTGCCACCATCCGCGCCGTCTATCAGGACGGCGACGGCCTGATCGACCCCCACACCGCCGACGGCGTCAAAGCCGCCCGCGAACTGCGCGAGCCCGGCGAAACCGTCGTCTGCCTCGAAACCGCCCTGCCCGCCAAGTTTGAAGACACCATCCGCGAAACGCTCGGCAGCAGCGTCGCCGTCCCCCGTCCCGCCAAACTCGAAGGACTGGAAAGCCTGCCGCAGAAAGTGCTGACTGTGCCCAACAACGCCGAAGCGGTGAAAACCGTGATCCGCGAAAAACTGGCTTAAATATTTTCAGGCTGCCCCG
Organism: Kingella sp. SNUBH-2017; assembly: GCF_028680565.1. Classification (NCBI taxonomy): domain Bacteria; kingdom Pseudomonadati; phylum Pseudomonadota; class Betaproteobacteria; order Neisseriales; family Neisseriaceae; genus Kingella; species Kingella sp. SNUBH-2017. The sequence goes on along the minus strand of NZ_JAPHVK010000006.1, from coordinate 102,270 downwards.
CACTCCGGGGCAGCCTGAAAAGCCAAAGGCAGCCTGAAAACCGGTTTTTCGGTTTTCAGGCTGCCTGCGCCGCGCCACACCAACCATAAGCACAAGGAACACACCATGACCGCCACCCTGCCCTATGCCGAGATGCTGGAACAGATGACCGATTCGATCGTCTATGCCGACTGCGAAGGCATCATCCGCTTTTGGAACCGCGCTTCGGAAGTAATGTTCGGCTTCAGCGCCGGCGAAGCGCTCGGCCAAAGCCTGGACATCATCATCCCCGAATACCTGCGCGCGCCGCACTGGCGCGGGTTTTATGCCGCCATCGAATCGGGCGCAACCAAGCACGGCGGCAAAGCCACGCGCACCAAAGCGCTGCACAAAGACGGCAGCTTTATCTACGCCGAAGTCAGCTTCTGCGTCATCATCGGCGATGACGGCAAAGTCTGCGGCTCGCTGGCTTCGTCCCGCCCCGCGCCACCCAAGCAGGCATAAGCCTGAGCCGGCAAACGTGCCAAAGGCAGCCTGAAAGCCGGTTTTTCAAACTTTCAGGCTGCCTTTGGGCAAATCCAATGCCTGCCAAACTGCCTAAGCCTGCCGGCGCCTGCCCGTCCGTTTTCAGGCTGCCGGCAATGATTGAAAGAACCCCATGAGCAAACCCTTCGTTCTCCACGCCGCCCTATTGACCCTACTGCTGGCCGCCTGCCGGCCGGATGCAACGGGAAGCGGCACCGCCGTCGCCGCATCATCCCAAGCCCAACCACCAAGCTGGCGCGTGGTTTTGCTGGGCGACGAAAGCCGCAAAAACGTACTGCGCGAGTGCGTCGCCCGAAATGTCTGTCCGGCCGGCAGCGAAACGGCGTTTGCACTGCCGCCCGAACAGGCGACCGCCGCCCAAACCGCCGATGCCGCGCAGCAGGCCACGCTCGGCGTGCTGGTGGTCGATTCCAAAACCGGTGCGCTGCCGGTTACCCGTGAACACATACTGATAGCGCGGCAGGCCGATGTGCCGGCGCTGGCAGTGTTGTTCACACAGAGCGATGCGCTGGATGACAAAGATCTGCTGGAACTCGAAATCATGGAAATACGCGATCTGCTCAACAGCTATGAAATGGACGGCGAGCATGCCCGTATCTATGTCGGCGATCAGGGTCTGCAGCAGCTGCTGGCCGATGCTGCCGCGCTGCTACCGCGGCCGCAGTCGTCCGGGCTGGCAGACAGCCGCCGCCTGCACGGCTATATCTACAACCTGAGCCGCGCAGAAGGCGGCCATGCTCTGTCGGCCGGCGACAGTATGGACATCTGGATAGGCGGGCAGACGAGGCGCTGCAGGCTGGTCGCGCCGCAAAGCGTGGCCGCCGGCGAAACGCCCGAAGTGTGGCTGGAAACCGAGATGCTGACGGCGGCCGCCGGCCAGCGCTTTTTGCTGCAGCAAAACGGCAGGCTGATTGCCGCCGGCGTGGTGGAAGACGCCGAATAAAGCGCGCCGACGGCAAAGCAGCCTGAAAACAATCAAGCGTTTTCAGGCTGCTTTCAACTTTCAGGCTGCTGTACCGCCAACTGCCGACGAACCAAATCATCGGGCAGCCTGAAAGGTTTTTCAGGCTGCCCGACGGTTTTTTACGCGCGTACTCAGCGCTTCATCGGCTGCACCGGATGCAGGCGGTGGCTTTGGTCGCGGTTGACGCCTACCACGCCGGCGATGGATGCGAAATGGCGCTCGGCTTCATCCAGGCTTTTGTGCGGCGGGATTTTCAGGGCGACGGCGTTCAGGCTCTGGTAGTTGTACAGCACTTCGGCGCCGTAGTCGCGGGCGGCGGCCAAGAGCGGGGCACGGTCTTTGGCATCGTTGAAAAACACAATCAGATTGTGCGGCTGCGGCAGGCTGTCGGCGGCATCGGGCGCCGGCGGCACGGCGCGTACGGCTTCGGGCGCGGTGCCGGTGCAGGCGGCCAGTGATGCGGCCAGCGCGGCGGCGGCCAGCAGTTGGGGCGTGTTCATGGTTTTATTCGGGTGAAAAATGGTTTTCAGGCTGCCTGCCGGTTCAAACCCTTAAGGCAGCCTGAAAGCCGTGGATGGTTTAGGGTTTGACTTCCTGGCCGTTGATGCTCACCGATTTGAGCGTCAGGTGGTATTTTTTGCTGCCGTCGATGTAGTTGATCACCGCCGGCACGTTGCCCAGCGCGGGGGCGAAGGCGTAGTTTACGGTGTCGTCGCCGCGTTGGACGGTAAACTGGTTGATCTGGGTTTTGCCGCCGGCGATGCTGATGGTTTTGCTGCCGGCCGGGCGCATGCCGCCGACGTTGTAGAGTTTTTTGCCGTTGGTGATTTTCAGGCCGGCGGGCAGTTTGCCGTCGTTAAACGCCAGCTGCCAAGAAAGGGTAAACAAATCCATCACGCTGCCGGCCACGGCTTCGGTATGGACGTCGCCGGCGCGGCCGTAGGTGGCTTTACCGCCGGCAAACTGGGCGGAGGCATAGACTTTGCCGTTGCGTACGTCGCGGTAGTAGCTGGGTTTGAGCTGGTTGCCGACGATGGTGCCGCCGCTTTCAAAACGGATTTTGTAGAGCGGCACGTTGATGTTGGCGCTGACGGTGTAGCTGTTGCCGCTGCGTTTGAAGGTCATGGTGGCGGGAATGCCGTAGCTGCCGCTGTATTTGAGGGTGGCGCTTTGCGGGATTTCGCCGGCCTGTGCCGACAATGCGGCGCAGGCCAGAAAGACGGCGGCGCCGAGTTTGCTCCATGCGTTCACGATTCGTTTCCTTGTTGCGTATTCGGTGAAAAAGCCGTTTCAGGCTGCCTGAAACGGCCGGTCAAAACGGGCGCGAATGTAACACGGCTGTTTGTTAAATTGCCGCCGCTTTTGGTAAGCCTGTGCGCTTTTGCCGCACTCAGTAGCCTAGCCGCTGGCAGATGGTGGAAACCAGGCCGGCCTGGTTCAGGGTGTAAAAATGCAGACCGGGCGCGCCTTCGTGCAGCAGGCGCGAGCACATTTCGGTTACCACATCCAGCGCTAGCGCTTTGATCGACGCGGTGTCGTCGCCGTAGGACTGCAGTTTCAGCCGCAACCAGCGCGGAATCTCGGCGCCGCAGGTATCGGCAAAGCGCGAGAGTTTGGAAAAACTGGCAATCGGCATAATCCCCGGCACAATCGGAATCTCCACGCCGCGGCCGCGCGCATCATCGACAAAGCGGAAATAGGCGTCGGCATTGTAGAAAAACTGGGTAATCGCCGAATCGGCGCCGGCTTCGACCTTGCTGACAAAATGGCGCATATCGTCTTCGGCGCTGCGCGACTGCGGATGGTATTCGGGATAGGCGGCCACTTCGATATGAAAATCGCGGCCGTAGCGCTCGCGGATAAAGGCCACCAGCTCGGCAGCATAGCTCATGCCGCCGCCGGAGAAACCAACGCCGGAAGGAATGTCGCCGCGCAGGGCAACGATATGGCGCACGCCCATGCTTTTGTATTCGTCCAACAGCGCGGCCACTTCGTCGCGGCTCATGCCGATGCAGGGCAGGTGCGGTGCCGCCGGCGTGCCTTCGGCAAGCATGTCGCCGATGGCCTGCAGCGTGCCGCTGCGCGTCGAACCGCCGGCGCCGGACGTGCAGGAAAAGAACGCGGGCTTAAACTGCCCGAGCTGGCGGCGGGTCAGCACCTGCTTTTCGCGCCCTTCGGGCGTGCGGGTGGGGAAGAATTCGAAGCTGAGTTTTTTCTGTGGAAACATGGTCGGACTCTGCGAAAAACGCCGGCGGCAAAAAAAGCGGCAACATAAACCCGCCGCCGCCGCTTGGCAAGGCGCAAAGCGCCCAGGCAGCCTGAAAAATATTCGGCGCCAAGATGAAAGATTTTAACGGCGGATTGCGGCAGCGTTCGGACGATAGCGGCAAACGGCATAGAAAAGGCAGCCTGAAAACCATACAAACCGGCTTTCAGGCTGCTTTTTAAGGACAAAAAAGGCTTTTCAGGCTGCCTTGCTGCCGTTTTGCCCGCGCTCAAATGCCGTTGCGGCGGTAGTGGACAAAATCAAAAGCGGTGCCGTCGGCGGACTGTTGGCTGCTGCGGCTCTCTTCGTGCCACAGGCTGCGCTCGAACGACGGGAAAAAGGCATCACCCGCCGGTGCCAGGCGCACTTCGGTCAGGCGCAGGTCGGTGGCTTTGTCCAGCGCCTGCCGGTAGATTTCGGCGCCGCCCATAACGATGATTTCGCGCTCGCCGGCGCAGGCGGCCAGCGCGGCCTCGAGCGATGGCAGCACTTCGGCGCCGTCGGCCTGATAGCCGTTCTGGCGCGAAACCACGATATTGCGCCGCCCGGGCAGCGGCCGGCGCGGCAGGCTCTCCCAGGTTTTGCGCCCCATCAGCACCGGTTTGCCAAGGGTGTATTGTTTGAAAAAGGCGAAGTCTTCGGGCAGGTGCCAGGGCATGGCGTTGCCGATGCCGATGCAGCCGTTTTCGCCGACGGCGGCAATCAGGGTAATGGTTTGCATAGCGGGTTTTCCAAGTATTGGGGGGACGGCGGCGCTGTTCAGGCAGCCTGAAAACAGCCTGAAACGGGTTGGCCGGCTTTCAGGCTGCCTACAGGCGCTCGGCGGCCACGCGCCAAAACAGCGGGTCGGCCAGCAGGGTGTTGTGGCCGGCGTCGGTTTCAAAGGCGGCGTCGCCCTGTTTCAGCAGCGCGGCCAGACGGCGGCTGTGTTCCACCGGAATCAGGGTGTCTTGGCGGCCGTGAACCAGGGTGATTCGGGTGTGGGCAGCGGCGCGCAGAAATTCGGCGGACGGAATGCGGTATTTGATTAAAAACGGCGGCACGAAAGGCACTTTTTCCTGCTGCAAAACCGCCAAACCCTCATAAGGCGCGGCCAGCAGCAGGCTGTCGGCCCGATACTGCTGCGCGGTGCGGGCGGCCAGCCCGCTGCCAAGCGAGAAGCCGACCACCACCAAACGCCCTTCGCCCTGCGCGCGCACATATTCGGCCATGCGCTCGGCATCGGCATAGAGCTGGTCTTGGTTGTCAATCTGCCCGCCGCTTTTGCCGTAGCCGCGGTAGTCGAACACATAGCTCTCGTAACCCAGCGCGGCAAAACGCTCGGCCACTTCGCCCCAGCTGTCGAGCGCGCCGGCGTTGCCGTGGAAAAACAGCAGCCGGCCTTTGGCGGGCGCGTCGGCGGCAAAATGCAGGCCGTGCAAAACGGTGCCGTCGGCGGCCGGCAGGCGGATTTCTTCAAACGGCCGCGCAAAGCGGAAAGCGTAGTTTTGCGCCAAGACTGCGGGGCGGAACAACAGCCGCTCCTGCGCAAAATACAGCGCCGCCAGCGGCAGCAGGACAAACACCACGGCCAGCGTAGCCAAAACGGTGAGCAGTTTTTTAATGCTGATCATCTTTCAGGCTGCTTCAAACAAAGGTTTTCAGGCTGCCCGCAGCGTGGCAGGCAGCCTGAAAAACGGGGTTTACTTCACGCGGCGCACGGGGGTGAAATACTCGTCGGGCGCGCTTAGGCTGTGCAGCCCTTCGTTGGGGCTGAGCTGGACAAACGAAGTGGCGCCGTCGGCGCAGCTTAAGGCAACAACGATACGCAGGTATTTTTTCTGCGGCTGGATCAGCTTCAGCGATTTTTGCAACGATTGGGCGTATTGTTTGTTCTCCTGCGGCGTGCTGAGACCATCGTCCGCATTGATGCTGTCGCGGATGTCTTTGGCCAGCTGTTTGCCGCTGATCCAACTCGCTTCGTGGACATAGCCCTGCTGTTTATTGCGGCAGCTGGCTTTGACCTTGGCGAATTCTTCAAAGCCGTGCTTGCCGATAAGGAATTTATCGACTCCCTTGCCCTGCCAAGTGCCGTAGCTGGCGCGGTGCGGATTGCCCTCGGCATAAACAGCGCCCGCCAGCAGCAGCGATGCGGCAAGCAGAATGGTTTTCATGCGGTTTGCGGTTTTCATGGTTTCTCCTTAAAACGGATACGGGTTGGCAATATTCAGGCTGCTTATTTGCGGCGACGGCGCTCGCCCGGCAGCCCCATATCCGCCCATTTGACGATATTCGCCACTTCGGCGGGGTTGAGTTCGTAAAACTGGCCGCGCTTTAGGCGGTTGGGCAGGCCGATCGGCCCGAAGCCGACGCGCACCAGACGGCTGACGGTGAGCCCGAAGTGCTCGAAAATGCGGCGTACTTCGCGGTTGCGGCCTTCTTTGATCACCACGCTGTACCATTTGTTGGCGCCCTCGCCGCCCTGCTCGAAAATGCGCTCAACTTTCGCCAAACCGTCTTCCAGCACCACGCCGGTTTCGGTGAGTTCGCGCATCTGCTCGGCCGTGATTTCGCCGAGCACGCGCACGGCGTATTCGCGCTCGACTTCAAAACTCGGGTGGGCGAAACGCTGCACCAGCTCGCCCGAAGTAGTGAGAATCAAGAGACCGCTGGTGTTGATGTCCAGCCGGCCGATGGCGACCCAGCGGCTGCTGGCGGCCTGCGGCAGGCGGTCGAAAATGCTCACGCGCCCTTGCGGGTCGTCGCGCGAGACGATTTCGCCTTCCTGCTTGTAATACAGAATGATGCGCGGCAGACGATCCGCCCATTTGAGCTTGATCACGCTGCCTTTTACCGTTACCTGATCGTCGGGCGTTACTTTGTCGCCCAGGCCGGCGGTTTTGCCGTTTACCTGCACCAGGCCGGCGGCGATCCATTCTTCCATTTCGCGGCGCGAGCCGACGCCCGACGCGGCCAGCACTTTTTGCAGGCGTTCGGGCTCGATGCGCGACAAATCGCTGCGCCGTTCTTTGAGTTCGCGCGCGCTCCATGATTTTCTGGTTGGGATTGCGCACGATGAGTTTTTTCGCCTTGGCGGCGCGCTGTTTGGGCGCGCGGCTGTCGCGGCGGCTTTCAGGCTGCCCCGCATCGCGGCCGGAAAAGCGGTTGCCGGCATCCGCGCCGGCACCTTTGCCGCGGCGCGGGCTTTCAATCTCGGCAGACTGGCGGCGGGCGTTTTCAGGCTGCCTGCGCTCGGGGCGGGTGCTCCATTCGTTTTCAGGCTGCCGCCCTGCCCTGCCGCTGGCGCGGCGGCTTTTTTCAGGCTGCCCTGAAACGGGGCAGCCGCTCCATTCGTCGGCACCGGCACGACGGCTTTCAGGCTGCCTGCGGCCGCCGCGCGGGGTTTTGGCAGGGGCGGCGGCAGCGCCGTCGCGCCATTGGCGTTTGCTGGTTTTTTTCTTCGGCATATCGTTCTCCTAACGCGCCTCCGCGCCGGGCGGCGGGCGGTTCTTCTGCGGTTTGGCAACGGCAGGGGGTGGCGGGCGGGGCGGTTTTCAGGCTGCCTCTTCCCAATAATCAACGTAAAGCTGCAGCTCGGTATTGCCGCGCCATTCGTTTACCGTGGGACGGTAAACGGTGCGGATTTTCGGCGGCAGGCGCTCGCTGCAGCGCCAGAACATCGCCTCGAAGCTGCGGCCTTCTTTTTGCAGCCAGGCTTTCAGGTGGCGGCCTTCGCTGCCCATGCTCTGCTGGCGCAGCACTTCGAATTCGTCGCTGAAGCTGGGCGGCGGAAAGCCCTGCCCCCACACCTGCAGCGACAGTGTGCGCGCGTGCTCGAGCGTGATGTCGGCGGCTTTCAGGCTGCCGTCGGTGATAAAGGTTTGCGCCAGCGTTTCGGCTTCGACCACCGCGGCGGCGGCTTCTTCAAAGGCAGCCTGAAAGCGCGTGAAGTCGGCCTCGGCAATGCTCAGGCCGGCGGCCATGGCGTGGCCGCCGAATTTGATGATCAGCCCGGGATGGCGCTTGGACACGGCATCGAGAATGTCGCGCAGGTGCATGCCGGGAATCGAGCGGCCGGAGCCGCGCAATTCGCCGTTGTCGGCGGGGGCGAACACGATGGCGGGGCGGTAGAAGCGCTCTTTCAGGCGGCTGGCAACAATACCGACCACGCCCTGATGAAAGTCCTCGCGGTACACCGCCAGCGTGGTTTGGCTCGGCGGCAGGGTGTCGGGGCAGGCGGCCAGCGCGTTTTCCAGCATGCCCTGCTCGATTTCCTGGCGCACCTGGTTCAGGCTGTTGAGTTCGCCGGCGATTTCCTGCGCTTCTTCCAGGCTGCCGGCCAACAGGCAGGCGATGCCGACCGACATATCGTCGAGCCGGCCGGCGGCATTGATGCGCGGCGCCAGCGCAAAGCCCATATCGAAAGGCTGGGCTTTGGCCGGATCGCGGCGGGCGACTTCAAACAGCGCGCGCACGCCGTGGCTCATCAGGCCGCTGCGGATGCGCTTGAGCCCCTGCGACACCATGATGCGGTTGTTATGGTCCAGCGGCACCACGTCGGCCACCGTGCCCAGCGCCACCAGATCTAAAAGTTCGCCCAGATTCGGCTCTTTCAGGCTGCCTTGCGGGGCGAAACGGCCGCGCTCGCGCAATTCGGCGCGCAAGGCCATCAGCACGTAAAACATCACGCCGACGCCGGCCAGATTCTTGCTGGGAAAGGTGCAGCCGGGCTGGTTGGGATTGACGATCAGGCAGTCGGGCAGCGTGTCGCCGGGCAGGTGGTGGTCGGTAACGATCACGTCCAAGCCCAGCTCTTTGGCGCGCGCCACGCCGGCGACGCTGGCGATGCCGTTATCAACGGTCAAGAGCAGCTGCGCGCCGCGCCCTGCTGCCTGCTCGGCCAGCGCCGGCGTCAGGCCGTAGCCGTCGGTAAAGCGGTTGGGAACGATAAAATCGGTGCGCGCGCCCAGTGCCTGCAAGCCTTTGATGCCGACCGTGCAGGCGGTGGCGCCGTCGGCGTCGTAGTCGGCGGCAATCAGGATGCGCTCGCCGTTTTCCACCGCGTCGGCCAGGCGGCGGGCGGCGGCGGTGCAGTTGGTCAATTCGGAAAAGGGAATCAGGCTGCTTAGGCGGTCTTCGAGTTCGTGCTCGCCGCTGATCGGGCGGGCGGCAAACAGCCGCGCCAGCAGCGGATCGGCGCCGGCCGCTTGAAGGCGGCGCAGCAGTTCGGGATTGACGGGACGGGTTTGGATGGCTTTGCTGACAGGCATATTCGGGGCTGATGCGGCTTTCAGGCTGCCTGAAAAAGGCAGCCTGAAAGCGCGAAAATCGGAAAAACGGAATCGGCCGCCATTTTATCCTGTAAGTGCCCGCATCAGAAAGGGCGGCGGCAAAATAAAGCCGGCCGCCCGAACACGCCGCCGGCCGCTGGTGCGGGCTTTTGGGCTATAATCCGCGCCGTTTTGCCCCAGCACTTTTTTTGCCGAAAGATCCGCCATGAGCCATCCGAAAATCCGCAAAGCCGTTTTTCCCGTTGCCGGCATGGGCACGCGCTTTCTGCCCGCCACCAAAGCCAGCCCGAAAGAAATGCTGCCCATCGTCGATAAGCCGCTGATCCAGTATGCGGTGGAAGAAGCGGTGGCCGCCGGCTGCACCGAAATCGTGTTTGTAACCGGCCGCAGCAAGCGCAGCATTGAAGACCATTTCGACAAAGCCTACGAATTGGAAACCGAGCTGCAGCTGCGCCACAAGGAAAAGCTGCTCGACCAGGTGCAGAGCATTCTGCCTGCGGGCATCACCTGCATGTATATCCGCCAGGCCGAAGCGCTGGGGCTGGGACACGCGGTGCTGTGCGCGCAGGCGGCGGTGGGCAGCGAACCCTTTGCCGTGGTGCTGGCCGACGACTTAATCGACGCGTCGCGCGGCGCCTTGAGCCAGATGATCGAAATCTACAACCAAACCGGCAGCAGCGTGCTGGGCGTGGAAACCGTCGATCCGGCGCAAACCGCGTCCTACGGCATTATCGAAACCACGCCCTGGCAGTCTTGGCAGCGCATCGCCAGCATTGTGGAAAAACCAAAGCCCGAAGAAGCACCGTCGAATCTGGCGGTGGTCGGCCGCTACATTCTCACGCCGCGGATTTTCGAACTGCTGCACACCGTCGGCCGCGGCACCGGCGGCGAAATCCAGCTTACCGACGGCATCGCCAAACTTTTGGAATACGAGCCGGTGCTCGCGCACGCTTTTGACGGCACGCGCTATGACTGCGGCAGCAAAATCGGCTATCTCGAAGCCACGCTGGCTTTCGGTCTCAAGCACCCCGAAACCGGCGCCGCCTTTAAAGAACTGATCCGGCGCTACGCGGCAGCCTGAAAACGCCGCCCGCCGCGCCAAACCAAGCCCAAACAGGCAACCCAAACAGGCAAACGGTGCGCAGTGCGCACCCTACACCCCTTACCATCGCAAGATATTTTCAGGCAGCCTGAAACGCCGTAGGGTGCGCCCCGCGCACCGAATACACCCCCTTGCCGCCGCAAGATACTTTCAGGCAGCCTGAAACGCCGTAGGGTACGCACCGCGCACCGAATACGCCCAAACCCTACCATCTGCACCCGACACCAACTGCTATCATCGCCACATTCTTTCAGGCAGCCTGCGTAGCGAAGCTACACCCGCCCCGCCCTTTTCAGGCTGCCTTGCCCCGACCACGCATCCACACGCCCACGCCATGACCCAAGCCCGAACCCAAGCCGCCCCGCCCTCGCCCTATGCCGACAAACGCACGCTGACCATGCTGCTGTTGGGCTTTTCCGCCGGGCTGCCGATTATGCTGATTTTCTCCACGCTGTCGCTGTGGCTGTCGGAAGCGGGGGTGGAATTAAAGACCGTAACCATGTTCAGCTGGGCGGGGCTGGGCTATTCCTTCAAATTTATCTGGGCGCCGCTGGTGGACGCGCTGCCGCTGCCGCTGCTGTCGAAACTGCTCGGCCGCCGCCGCGCCTGGCTGCTGCTGAGCCAGCTGCTGCTGGTGGCGGCGATGCTGCTGATGGCCGCGTCCGACCCCGCCGGCGGCGCATTGGGCGCGATGGCCGCCGGCGCGGTGCTGCTGGGCTTCTCTTCCGCCACCCAAGACATCGCCATCGACGCCTGCCGCATCGAAATGGCGCCGGGTGACAGTGCCATGCAGTCGGCCATGTCCGCCACCTACACCGTCGGCTACCGCATCGGCATGATCTGCTCGGGCGCCGGCAGCCTGAAACTCGCTTCTTATCTCGGTTCGACCAAAGAACACTATCTCTACGGCGCCTGGCAACAGTCTTACTGGCTGATGGCGGCGCTGTCGCTGGTAGGCATCGCCACCACGCTGTGGATGCGCGAGCCGGCGGTCAACCAAACCGCCGCCGCGGGCAGCACCGCCGAAACGCAGCTTACCCGCCGCGCCGCCGCAGCCTTTGCCGCCGCCTGCGCCGCGGCAGCCGCCGTTTATTTCGCTCTGAGCACCGCTCTGAGTTTTGCCGGCCGCCACGAAGCCGCTATTGCCGGCGCGGCGGCAGCGGCGGCGATCGTGATGGCCGTTAGCGCCAAACGCGGCGGCGGCGGCAATACCGACGACAAACTGCGCCTGCTGCTGATGTTTGCCATCTGCATATCGCTGTTTGTGATGGTGTTCCGCGCCGTCGGCGCTGCCGGCAAGGATTTCTCGCCGCTCGCGCTCTTGGGCTGGGAATGCCTGCGCTTGGGCGCCGCGCTGGCCGCCGCTGCCGTTGCCGGCCGCCTGCTGGTGGCGCTGGGCGCGGTGCCGGCGCAGGCAGTCGCCGCCACTTGGATCGAACCCTTAACCGACTTTTTCCGCCGCTACGGCAAAAACGCGCTGCTGCTCTTGGCGCTGATCGGGCTGTACCGCATTTCCGATATCGTTGCCGGCGTGATTTCCAATGTGTTTTACAGCGACTTGGGCTATTCCAAAGACGATATCGCCAACGCGGTCAAAACCTTCGGCGTGGTGATGTCGATTGCCGGCGGCCTGCTCGGCGGCGTGATGGCGCAGCGTTTTGCGGTGATGAAAATGATGATGTTCGGCGCGGTGCTCGCCTCGCTGACCAATCTGTTGTTTGTGCTGCTGGCCAACTCCGGCCACGGCCTGCCGCTGCTGTATGCGGTGGTCGGCTTCGACAATCTGGCGGCGGGGCTGGCTTCTACGGTATTCGTTGCCTTTCTCTCGGCGCTGACCAATATCCGCTTCACCGCCGTGCAGTACGCGCTGTTTTCCTCGCTGATGACCCTGCTGCCCAAAACGCTGGGCGGCTATTCGGGCACCATCGTCGAGAAGGTCGGCTACGGCTACTTTTTCACCTTTACCGCCGCCATCGGCCTGCCGGTGCTGCTGCTGATCTGGCTGGCGCAAAAACGGCTGGCGGTGGGGCAGTCGCAGCCGGAGTGATGCGCCCGATCTGCTTTCAGGCTGCCTGAAAACTGCGTTTTGCGGATTTTCAGGCAGCCTGAAAGTTTGCACGCCAATAAAGCGAAACCCGAATCCCGGTATAAGTAACAAATTTACTGCTGAAAATTTATTTTTCAGAAAAATAATCCTGAATAAACTTTATCTTGTTAGCCTTACTCAGGCCGTGATGGCACTCCAAATACCGCTTTAATCCGGCAAATACGCCGTCAAGCAGATTGGTGGTGTTTGGGATGTCTAACTCGGGATGTTCCTCAAACACAAACAGATTACCCATGTTCCGTTTCAGGCTGAAATAGGCTTACAGAGATTCTTAGCACCTTTTTTGTTACTTATGCCCGACACTTATAAGAGTGTTGGAGATGAATTTGGAACTGTGCCGCAGCGCTTTACGCGGATTAGACCAGCCATTACTGCCGCTTGCCGATCCGGCTTTGCGCTGGGAAGTGATGGTGCAGGCGCAGCAGGAATATAAGAGCGAGAGTTTTAAATTTTTTATTTATATTTTATTGGGTAAGCACTTTTGTTGATAAACTGGGGGAATTCTTGTTTACAATGCCGCCGTTTTTCCCCGATTTAAGGAGCGTTCATGACCCAGCACCACCGCCTGATTATTCTCGGTTCCGGCCCTGCCGGTTATACCGCCGCCGTTTACGCCGCCCGCGCCAATCTGCAGCCCGCGCTGATTACCGGCCTGGCGCACGGCGGCCAGCTGATGAACACCACCGAAGTGGACAACTGGCCGGCCGATGCCGACGGCGTGCAGGGGCCGGATCTGATGGCGCGCTTTCTCGCCCACGCTGAGCGCTTCGGCACCGAGATGATTTACGACCACATCCACAGCGTTAATCTGCAGCAGCGCCCCTTCGTGCTGAAAGGCGATGCCGGCGAATACAGCTGCGATGCGCTGATTGTCGCCACCGGCGCTTCGGCCAAATATCTCGGCCTGCCTGCCGAAGAAGCGCTGGCCGGCCGCGGCGTATCGGCCTGCGCCACCTGCGACGGCTTTTTCTACAAAGGCCAAGACGTCGCCGTGGTCGGCGGCGGCAACAGCGCGGTGGAAGAAGCGCTGTATCTGGCCAATATCGCCGCCCACGTTACCCTGATCCACCGCCGCGACAGCTTCCGCGCCGAGAAAATCATGGTCGATAAACTGATGAAACGGGTGGCCGAAGGCAAAATCAGCCTGAAACTGAACGCCCAGATCGACGACATCCTGGCCGACGATGCCGGCGTGTGCGGCGTGCGCCTCAAAGGGGCGGACGGCAGCGAAGAAATTGCCGTCAAAGGCGTGTTTATCGCCATCGGCCACCAGCCGAACACCGATATTTTCAAAGGCCAGCTCGAAATGGACGAAGCGGGCTATCTGAAAACCCGCGGCGGCAGCGGCGACAACGTCGGCGCCACCAATATCGAAGGCGTATGGGCGGCGGGCGACGTCAAAGACCACACCTACCGTCAGGCGATCACCAGCGCCGCTTCCGGCTGCCAGGCCGCCCTGGATGCCGAACGCTGGCTCGACAGCCAAAACTGATGGTGTTTGCCCCCGCAGGCAGCCTGAAAACCTTTCAGGCTGCCTGTTTTTGCGCCCGAAGAAGCTGTTGCGCAAGATCTGATTGGCCGCACGGCAAGGCGCAAAACGCCGGCAATCGCGGCAAGCCGCGCGCCCAAGATGCGCTATCGGCGGCACAAACCGGCGCTAAGAGATGCACGGACGGCGGAAACAGGCTAGAATACGGCCTTAACAAAACCCAACACAGTTTGACAATGCAAAAAGTTCCCGACATCGGCGAGTGCATCGAGAAAAACCTCGCCCAGTATTTCCGCGACCTGCACGGCGCCGAAGCCGGCGGCGTGTACGATATGGTGCTTATGCGCGTGGAAAAACCGATGATCGCCTACGTGATGGCGCAGTGCAAAGGCAACCAGAGCAAGGCCGCACAGGTGCTCGGGCTCAACCGCAATACCCTGCGCAAAAAACTCGCCCTGCACGGCTTTCTCGACACCCCGTCTTCCTAATCCCGTTTTCCGTTCCGTCCGCCGCCCGCGCCGCCTCCGGCTTCGGGCGCTGCGTTTTCAGGCAGCCTGAAACGCCTTTTCCCGCCGCCGCCCATGTTCTACCAAATCACCGCCCTGTTTATCTGGAGCAGCGCCTTTGTCGCCGCCAAATACACCTACGGCATGATGGATGCCGTGATGATGGTGCAGATGCGGCTGGTCATTTCCGCGCTGGTGGTGCTGCCGGTATGCCGCCGCTATCTGGGGCGCATCCCGCGCCAAAGCTGGCGGCCGCTGGTTCTGCTCTCGTTTCTCAACTATATCGGCGTGCTGATGTTTCAGTTTGTCGGCCTCAAATACACTTCCGCCGCCAGCGCCATCACCGTTGTCGGCCTTGAGCCGCTGATTACCGCCTTTATCGGCCACTTCTTTTTCCGCGACCCCGCCCGCTGGTACCACTGGCTGTGCGGCCTGCTCGCCTTTGCCGGCGTCGGCCTGATGATTGCCGGAGGCAGCGAAGGCGGCGGCGACATCACCTGGTACGGCTGCCTGTTGGTGCTGCTGGGCGGCGCGGTGTTCTGCGCCACCCTGCGCCCCACCCGCAAACTGATCGACGACATCGGAGCACCCGCCTACACCTCGGTATCGCTGGCGCTCGCCGCCCTGCTGTGCCTGCCCTTCACCCTGCTGCTGGCGCAGGACTACGCCATCCGCTGGAGCGGCAGCGGCACCCTCGCCCTGCTGTATCTGGGCATCGGCGCCGGCTGGTTTGCCTACCTGCTGTGGAACCGCGGCATGAAGCAGGTGTCCGCCAACACCTCCGGCCTGCTGCTGCCGCTGGAGCCGGTATTCGGCGTGATTTTGGCGGTGCTGCTCTTGGGCGAACAGATTTCCGCCCTGTCGTGGAGCGGCGTGCTGCTGGTGATGCTTTCCACCGCCGCCGCCATCCTGCTGTCCGAAATGGCCAAACGCAAACGCACCAAAGCAGCCTGAAAACCATAAAACCGGCTTTCAGGCTGCTTTTGCCAAACCCTGATTTAACCCGATTTAATCCAACCCCACCCCAAAGGAAACCCATGTCCACCGCAAAAATCCAACGCGCCCTGATTAGTCTGTCCGACAAAAACGGCGCAGTCGAATTTGCCCGCGCCCTGCACGAAGCGGGCGTAGAAATCCTCTCCACCGGCGGCACCGCCGCGCTTTTGGCCGATGCGGGCATCCCCGTTATCGAAGTGGCCGACTACACCGGCTTCCCCGAAATGCTCGACGGCCGCGTGAAAACGCTGCACCCGAAAATCCACGGCGGCATTCTCGGACGGCGCGACTTGGCCGAACACACTGCAAAAATGGCCGAACACGGCATCGGCAACATCGATTTGGTGGCGGTAAACCTCTACCCCTTTGCCGCCACCATCGCCAAACCCGGCTGCACGCTCGAAGACGCGATTGAAAACATCGACATCGGCGGCCCCACTATGGTGCGCTCGGCGGCGAAAAACTGGAAACACGTCGCCATCGTTACCGACAACGCCGACTTTGCCGCCGTGATTGCCGAATTGAAAGATTCAGACGGCCTCAGCGACAAAACCCGTTTCAACCTCGCCCGCAAAGCGTTCAGCCACACCGCCCAATACGACGGCATGATTTCCAATTATCTGACTTCGCTGTCAGACGACAAACTCGCAGGCGAGCCCGAAATCGGCGAGTTTCCGCAGCAGTTCAACCAAAGCTGGCTTAAGGTGCAGGAAATGCGCTACGGCGAAAACCCGCACCAGCGCGCCGCGTTCTACCGCGACGTTTATCCGTTTTCAGGCAGCCTGTCGAACTACACCCAGCTTCAAGGCAAAGAGTTGTCCTACAACAACATCGCCGATGCCGATGCCGCGTGGGAAGCCGTCAAATCCTTTGACGCGCCCGCCTGCGTGATTGTGAAACACGCCAACCCCTGCGGCGTGGCCGTGGCCGACAACACGCTGACCGCCTACCGCCTGGCCTACGCCACCGACACCACCAGCGCATTCGGCGGCATCATCGCGTTTAACCGCGAAGTCGATGGCGAAACGGTGAAACAGATTACCGACAATCAGTTTATGGAAGTGTTGATGGCGCCCAAGTTCACCGCCGAAGCGCTGGAAATCGCCGCCGCCAAGAAAAACGTGCGCGTGCTGGAAGTGCCGATTGACAGCGGCGCCAACCGCTTCGAGCTCAAGCGCGTCGGCGGCGGCCTGTTGGTGCAAACGCCCGACATCCACCGCATCCGCCGCGAAGATTTGAAAGTCGTGTCCAAACGCCAACCCACCGAGCAGGAATGGCACGATTTGCTCTTCGTGTGGAACGTAGCCAAATATGTGAAATCCAACGCCATCGTGTTCGGCAAAGGCGGCCAAACCTACGGCATCGGTGCCGGCCAGATGAGCCGCGTGGATTCCACCCGCATTGCCGCCCGCAAAGCGCAAGACGCAGGCTTGGATTTAAACGGCGCGTGCGCGGCATCGGACGCCTTCTTCCCCTTCCGCGACGGCGTGGACGTGATCGCCGCGCAGGGCATTAAAGCCGTTATCCACCCCGCAGGCTCGGTGCGCGATGAAGAAGTGTTCACCGCCGCCGACGAACACGGCATGGCAATGGTGGTAACCGGCGTGCGCCATTTCCGCCATTAAACGCCCCGTCCAATGGCTTTCAGGCTGCCTTGTTAAACGACAAGGCAGCCTGAAAACGCAATCAGCCGTCTGAAAGCAGCCTGAAAACATGGCTGCTGAAATCGGTGCGAATGGAAAAACCGGCAGCGGCAAAAGTTTCAGGCTGCCATTTGTTCCAATGCCCGCAGCACCGGCGGCAGTTCGCTAAAGCCCTCGCGGTCGAGAAAATGGCCGCCGTTGGGGATAATGTGCAGGCGGCCGTCGAGCACTGCGGCCAGGCGGCGGGTGTTGTCGGGCGGCACGATGCTGTCGTTGTCGGCGGTAAACAGCTCGATATGCGGGCTCATGCGGCGGATAGCGGCAAAGTCGATATGGCAGCGGGCAACGTAGGCATCGACGTCAAAACCGTTGATTTCAGGCAGCGTCGGAATCGGCGCGCCAAAGGCGGACACCAGCACCAAGCCGCCGATACGTGGCGGATTGGCGGCGCTCAGATAGTGCAGCAGCGAAACCGTGCCCAGGCTGTGGGCAACGAAAAAATCGCGCGCGCCTGGCCGGCCGACATACTGCGCCAGCGTCTGCTGCCAGCGCGTAAAATCGGGCGCCTCGCTGTCGGGCAGCGGCACGGAAACGGCGCAGATGCCCTGTTTCCTTAATTGGGCGTGCAGCCACGGAAACCAGTGGTTTTCGGGCGTGGCGCCGTAGCCGTGGATAATGTAAACGGTTTTTTCAGGCTGCCCTGCCGTGCCCGCACAAGCGGCCAGTACGCCTGCCGCCGCAGCGGCGCAGAATTGTCGTCGGTTCATGTTTTGCCCCCGTGGGAAAAAAATGCCAGCATAGAGGCTGACACGCTGTCAGAGTCAAGAGCGGTGGCGCTTGCAACTCGGCTTATCCGGTGCCAATGGCGGCATAAAGATTGGGCGGCGCAAAATCCGCCGGCACCTTGAACAGCAAAATATGGAAAACAAAAAATGAAAATCGGCGATTTTTCGCAAAGCAGCGGCGTGAGCGTGCGGATGCTGCGCTTTTACGAAACGGCGGGCGTGATTGCGCCGCAGCGCACGGCGGCGGGCTACCGCGAATACGATGCGGCAGACGCGGCCTTTGTGCGCAAAGCGGCCATGCTCAACCGCGCAGGCGTGCCGCTCAAAGACCTTGCCCTAATGCGCGACTGCCTGCGCGACGAGCCGCAAGACTTCTGCCCCGAACTGCGCGGCCGCCTGCATGCCGTGCGGGAGAAGCTGGCGGCGCAGATTGCCGATTTGCAGCAGTCCGAACGGCTGTTGGCCGAACTGCTCTCGGCAGGAAACGGGCAGTAAACACAAAAAGCAGCCTGTAGCGAAGTGAAGTTGCGAAGCTAAAACGCGTTCGCCAGTTTTTGCAAAAGCAAAACCCAATCCCCCGAGTAACAACCATGACCCCCATCTACGATCTCCCCGCCCTGCAAGCCGCCTTCAAGCGCAAAGCCAAGCTCAAATACGTCTTCTTCTGGGGGCACACCCCCAAGCAACAAGGCATCGCCGACAAAGCCGTGTTCAGCCAATGGTATCCCGCCGCGTTTGAAGTAGACGGCGAACGCTACGCCACCGCCGAACACTACATGATGGCGGAAAAAGCCCGCCTGTTCGGCGCAGACGGTATCCGCCGCCAAATCCTGCAAGCAGGCAGCCCCAAGCAAGCCAAAGCACTCGGGCGGCAAATTGTCGGCTTTAAAGATGAAGTTTGGAACGCGCACCGCTTTGACATCGTTTGCCGCGCCAATTTTGCCAAATTTTCCCAACACGCCGATCTAAAAGCCTTTTTGTTGCAAACAGGCAATCGCATCTTGGTAGAAGCCAGCCCTGTGGACAGCATCTGGGGCATCGGCTTGGCGCAAGACGACCCGCACGCCGAAAATCCGTTGCAATGGCAAGGCTTAAACCTGCTGGGCTTCGCGCTGATGAAAGTGCGCGACCAAATGCAGGCAGCCTGCAACACACCGGCATCAAAACCCATATTGCCAAACTTTCTTTATTAGGAGACAAAAATGACCGACGCACACAAAATCTACACCGCATGGACACAGATGTGGAACGGCCATCTCGATATTGCCGACGAACTGTTGTCGCCCCATTTCAAAGCGCACCTGACCGCCGACTCCACCCCGCCGCCCGCGCCCGTTACCGACATCGCCAGCGCGAAGGCTTGGATTGCCACCATCCGCGCCAAAGCCGATTTGCATTACGAACTCGTGCTCGGCCCATTTTGCGACGGCGACATGATTTCCGCCTATTGGCGCGTTACCGCCACGCTCGGCGGCAAAACTGCCGTCAAAGTCGGCACGGATTTCCTGAAAATCCAAGACGGCAAAATCACCGACTGCTGGACGATGAACAACAACGCCGCATAAAGCGAAGCCTGATGGGTTTCAGGCAGCCTGAAACCATGTTCAGGCTGCCTTCCAAACATCAAAAGCAGTCCGCAGGGCGCGCACCAACCGCCATAGTGGATTAAAAGTGTTACGGCGGCTTTTGCGCTGGAAAGCGACATCTGCCGCGTTGCAAATCCTCGCAAGGTGTCCAACCTTGCTGCGGTTTGCGCCTTGCATCTGTCGCTTTCCAGCGCAAAATTCGCTTCGTAAACCAAATGCAAACAGACCCTAAACCTTCTGGGCTTCGCGCTGATGAAAGTGCGCGACCAAATGCAGGCAGCCTGAAAAGGAAATCGGCAAAAAAGCAGCCTAAAACCGTAAAACCAACTTTCAGGCTGCTTTGCCTGAGATGATGTTTGGTTTCAACGGGGGAAATAGCGGCACTCGGGCGCCGCTTTGGCGATAAAGGGGAAATCGGGCGTGATGCAGTTCCAGCCGAAGATAGCGCCGCTGGGAACATCCACATCGGGAATCAGGCTGACGCTGCCTTTGAGCCCGTCCGCGGCAAAATGCAGCACGATGCGGCCACCGGCACTGATTTCGGCTTTGGCCACTGCCGGCGGCGGTGTCAGGCCGTCGATGGCCAGCTCGCCGATATCGGCAGGCAGGCGGCCGTGTTCGGCAAGAAACACCGCTATCTCGGTGCGCAGCACATGGGAAAAGCCGATGCCATCGCGCAGCTGCTGCTGTTGGCGCAACTGCTCCACGCTTGCCTGCGCGTCTGCCGGTGCCGGCGCTGATACGGCGGCAGACGCGGTACTTTGGCTGCTCTGCGGCGGGTCGGATGCTTCGCGCGCCAGCGGCGGCACAGCGCTCTGTTGCTGCACCTGCTGTTCGATTTCGGCGATGTGCGAGCGTTCTTGTTCGGGCAGCACAAACAGGAAATAGCCCGCCTGTCCGATAACCAGAACGGCCAGCACGGCGATAATCCATGTTTTAACGGGGGTTTGCTGTCGGGGCATGGCGGTACTCCGATAAGGTTTGGGGGGTATGAAACAGGAAAACTGCACGGCGCAGCTGCCAGGCTAAAGCCTTTACGGCAGGGCTTTCAGGCTGCCTGCCTAACGCGGCAGCCTGTGCAGACGGACGCTAAAGTCCTGCGTAAAGGTGCGGGCAGCCGGCACGTCGATGGCGGTGCGGCTTTCCGCATAACGCTTGGGGTCGCAGGCCACGATCAAGGTTTGCCGCCCGGACGGGACGGCGGCATCGAACGTTCCGTCTGCGCCGCTGACGATGGCGTATTCCTTATCGTCGCCGTCGATGCGGATCAGGCAGCCTGAAAGCGGGGCGCCGTTTTCGTCCAGCACCCGCCCCAGCAAGGTGCTGCCCTGCGGCGCGGTTTGGGGCGTTTGGCTGCTGCTGACGGCCGATGCCGCCGTTGCGCCCGAGTGCTCCGAGCCGGCCGTCCCGCCGGAGCAGGAAGCCGCCAGCGCGGCCGCGCCGGATACGGCGGCGGCCAGGATGGTCTGTTGCCAGCTTGTCATTTGTGCGCTCCTTTCGGTCTCAAACGGTTTTCAGGCTGCCTGAAAGCCGTTTTTTGCTTTTCAGGCAGCCTGAAATAGTGTTACAGCGCCGCAAGCACCGCGTCGCCCATTTCGGAGCAGGAAGCGAGCGTGCAGCCTGCTTCAAAAATATCGGCGGTGCGGATGCCCTGCTGCAAGACTTTTTGCACGGCGTTTTCGACTTGGCGGGCGCGGGTTTCGTCGTTCAGGCTGTAGCGCAGCAGCATGGCCAGCGACAAAATGGTCGCCAGCGGGTTGGCTTTGTCTTGCCCCGCGATGTCGGGCGCGGAGCCGTGCGAAGGCTCGTACAGGCCTTTACCGCTTTCGTTGAGCGAAGCCGAGGGCAGCATGCCGATGGAGCCGGTGAGCATGGAGGCCTGGTCGCTCAAAATGTCGCCGAAGATGTTGCCGGTGGCAATCACGTCAAACTGCTTGGGCGCGCGCACCAGCTGCATGGCGGCGTTGTCCACATACATATGGGTGAGCGTTACGTCGGGATAATCTTTGGCAACGTCATTGAAAATTTCTTTCCACAATTCAGTGGTTTCCAATACATTGGCTTTATCGACTGAGCAGAGTTTTTTGCCGCGTTTTTGCGCCGCTTCAAAGGCGATTTTGGCGATGCGGCGGATTTCGCTCTCGCTGTATTTCATGGTGTTGTAGCCTTCGCGCTCGCCGTTTTCCAGCGTGCGGATGCCGCGCGGTTCGCCGAAATAAATGTCGCCGGTGAGCTCGCGCACGATGAGGATGTCCAAACCGGCCACCACTTCGGGCTTGAGCGTGGAAGCGTCGGCCAGCTCTTTGTACAACACGGCAGGGCGCAGGTTGGCAAACAGATTCAGGTCTTTGCGAATCGCCAGCAGGCCGCGCTCGGGGCGCAGGGGGCGATCGAGCGTGTCGTACTGCGGACCGCCGACGGCGCCGAGCAGCACGGCATCGGCGGCGCGGCACAGCTTTTGCGTAAACTCGGGATAGGGGTGGCCGTATTCGTCGTAGGCCGCGCCGCCGAGCGGGGCGTATCGGTAGGCGGCGTCCAAGCCGCCGGCAATCAGCTTGTCGAGTACGCGCACGGCTTGGGCGGTGATTTCGGGGCCGATGCCGTCGCCGGGCAGGATGGCGATTTGGTGGGTCATTTGGTTCTCCTTCGGTTGGTTGAAAACAGACAACAGGCAGCCTGAAAGGGTTTCAGGCTGCCTTAATGCTTAATGGGGCAGGACTTCGTCGAGCAGAGTGATTTCGCCGTCTTTCCTGCGGTAAAAATATTGCGACACCCGATAGGGCGAGCGCTCGGCAATCTCTGCCGCCGCTTCGCGCATCAGCGCCAGCGCAGCGGCATCGTCGGCGGCACAGGCCAAAACGGCATCGCGGGTGGGCACGGCAAAAGCGCAGTCGTCGGCAAACGGCAAACCGGCGCTCTCCAGCAGTTCGCGCAGATAAAGCAGCAGCGTGGCTTCGTAGTTGCCGTCCAGCGAAAACAGCACCAAAGAGCTGCCGTCAAAGCTTTTCAAACCGACTTTATCGCCGGCGTAGGCAAGAAAATTCTGCTCGGCAAGCGCGTGCACGTCGTTAAGGTCGAGCGCTTGGTCTACAAAATCGTTGCGGGTGAAATAGCGCATGCTGTTATCCATATCCAGCACGTAAGTGAGCACCAGATCGCCGGCCAGCGGCATGAAAACCAAAACATTTTCGATATCGCCATCCGGATAGGCCTGCCGCATCTGCTCGCGGCTTTGCGCCACCCATTCGGTATTTTTGATCACGGGAAAAAGATGGGCGCTCACGTCTTCCAATTCATCGGCGCCACGCGCTTCCAGCAGGCTGGCAAAAGTTCCGGCAACGATGCCGTCCAAATCGTCCGGATTTTGGCAGTAGAGCGCATAAAAATTGCCCAGATAAGTGGCATGCGAGCCACCGTTGCCGTCGCTAAGGCGCATAACTGTATTGTCAATGCTGTCGCCCCAGTCGATATCGGCCGGCTGACCCAGCTGTCCGGCGGCGTAGTCGGCGTAATGGCTGACGAAATCCTGCCACGCCATCGGTTTTTTACCGCCGAATATTTTGTTGAAAAAAGACATAATCGCCCTTTCCATCAAGGTAAAACGGTTGCTGAAGTTTTTTCAGGCTGCCTGAAAGCAGCCTGAAAAACGATTACAGCTCGGTGCAGAGAATATTGCGCTCGGCACACAGGATGCTGTTGCCCTGCTCTTCGCGGCAGGCGGATTTGGCGGCGGCGCGGGCGGCGTCTTGGCTGCGATTGCGCGCTTCGTAGCGCTGGCCCTGCACATACACGCCGCATTCAAACAAACCGCTGCCTTGTTTCAGCACCGGCGCGGCGGCGGGAGTGCGCGGCGTTTGCGCTTGGGCGGCAGGGGCTTCGACTGCTTTTTCAGGCTGCCGGTAAACCGGCTGCGGTGCGGCGGCGGGAGCGGGGGCAGCGGCGGGAGTGCGCGGGGCGGCAATGCCCTGCTGTTTTTCCAGCACGCTGATACGCTGTTTCAATTCTTGGATTTCGGCTTCCAAGCGGCTGATGCGGTCGTTGCCGGCGGCGGATGCGGAAGCGGCGGCAGCGGCCAGCAGGGCGGTCAGAATCAGTTTTTTCATCGTTTGTCTTTCGTGGTAGTGCGGGGAAAACGGCGCGCCTGCTCGGCGCAGCGGCTACTGCGGATTATATACGAATGCCGCGGCCTGGATAGCGCGCAAAACGCCGCAAAACGCCTCTTCGCTATATAATCGCCGCTTTTTGCAGAAAGCGATCGCCATGACCGATTTCATCCGCCTTGAAGCCCGCCGCATCGGCGCGGCCGCCGTTACCATGCCTGGCTCGAAAAGCATCAGCAACCGCACCCTGCTGCTGGCGGCGCTGAGCGACAACGATTGCGAAATCCGCTCGCTGCTGAAGTCCGACGATACCGACCGCATGCTCGATGCGCTGCGGGCTTTGGGCGTCAAACTGGAAACCCTGCCTTCAGGCAGCCTGAAAGTTTACGGCGGCGGCGGGCGTTTTGCCGTGCGCGAGGCGGATTTGTTTCTCGGCAATGCGGGCACCGCCTTTCGCCCGCTAACCGCCGTTTTGGCGCTGCTGGGCGGCCGCTACCGCCTGCACGGGGTGGAGCGGATGCACGAGCGGCCGATCGGCGATTTGGTCGATGCCCTGCGCTCGGCCGGTGCGCAAATCAACTATCAGGGCAAGGAAGGCTATCCGCCGCTCTTGATTGGCGAGCGGCAGGATCAGGGCAAACGCAGCCTGAAAATCAAAGGCAGCGTCTCCAGCCAGTTTCTGACTGCGCTTTTGATGGCGCTGCCGCTGACCGGCGAGGCGTTTGAGATTGAAGTGGAGGGCGTGCTGATTTCCCGCCCCTATATCGACATCACGCTGAATCTGATGGCCAAATTCGGCGTGCAGGTGGCAAACGAAGATTACCGCCGTTTCAGGCTGCCTGCCGCCGCCCGCTACTGCGCGCCGCAGGTGGTGCAGGTGGAAGGAGACGCTTCGAGCGCATCCTACTTCCTGGCCGCCGGCCTGCTCGGCGGCGAAGCGGTGCGGGTAAACGGCGTGGGCAAAAATTCGATTCAGGGCGACGCGGCCTTTGCACTTGAGTTGGAAAAAATCGGCGCCCAAGTGCGGTGGGGCGAGGACTTTATCGAAGTGTCGCGTCCGGCAGGCCAGACCGTGCGGGCTTTCGATATCGATGCCAACCATATTCCCGATGCGGCGATGACGCTGGCGGTGGTGGCGCTGGCGGCCGACGGCAGCAGCACGCTGCGCAATATCGCTTCGTGGCGGGTGAAGGAAACCGACCGCATTGCCGCCATGGCGGCGGAATTGCGCAAACTCGGCGCAACGGTGGAAGAAGGGGCGGACTTTATCCGCATCACGCCGCCGGCCAAGCTGAATGCCGACGCGCTGATCGCCACCTACGACGACCACCGTATGGCCATGTGCTTCTCGCTGGTCAGCCTACTCGGCGTGCCGGTGCGGATCCTCGATCCGAAATGTACCGACAAAACCTTTCCCGGCTATTTTGACGTGTTCAACAGCCTGTAAGCTGCCTGAAAAACAAAACGGCCGCCGGTTGCTTCCGGCGGCCGTTTGTTTTGCATTTCGTCTTGCCTGCGTTTATTCGGCGCCCTGCTCTGCTTGGGCGCTCTCCGCGGCGGGAGCGGTTTCGACGGCTGCGGCGTTTTCAGGCTGCCCTTGAGTTTCAGGCTGCCCTGCGGCCTGCTGCTGGCGGCGCTGTTCGCGTTTTTCCTGCTGTTTTTCCAAACTTTCGCGGATACCGGGATGCGTCAGCGCATGCTGCTGCTCTTCGGGCGTGATTTCGCCCTGCGGGCGGTTGGCCAAATTGAAGCGCTTGCCGCCTTTGGCCACCGCCAGCAGGTATTTGGGACGGCGGCAGTGGTTGGACAGGGCGCGGACAATCAGGGCGGGATCAAACTGCGGCAAGGCCTGCTGCAATTCTTGCTCGATGCCCAGTGCCAGCGGTTTGAAACGCTTGAAAACATCGTATTTGCCGTAGATATGGTCGGCAATCATTTTGGTCTGCTTGGTTTTGCTCATGGACTGCATGGCGCTTTTCAAAGCGTTGCCCAATGCGGTTTCGTTGCTCATGGTACTTCCTTGGTTCGGGTTTGCGGGTTTGGCCGGCATCAGGCCGGCAGAAATTCTTTCAGGCTGCTTTCCAGCAGGGCTTCGTCGTCGATATTGGTAATAACGGCCTGCCCCAGGCGCTCAAGCGTGATAAAGCGCATGCGGCCGTTTTGCACTTTTTTGTCGTGGCGGATATGGGAGAGCCAGCGCTCGAAAGCGAATACCGGCGGACGGTCGGGTAGGCCGGCCAGTCTGAACAGGGCCGCCACCCGTTCGGTATCTTCTGCTTTCAGGCTGCCTAAACGCTCGGACAAACAGCAGGCGGCAACGGTACCGGCAGCCACGGCTTCGCCATGCAGCCACACGCCGTAGCCCATCTCGGCTTCGATGGCATGGCCGAAAGTGTGCCCCAAATTCAAAAGCGCCCGCCTGCCCTGCTCGGTTTCATCTTCGGCAACAATGTCGGCCTTCATCTGGCAGCAATGGGCAACGGCCTGCGCCAGCAGTTCTTTATCGCGCTGCATCAGAGCGGGCATATGGGCTTCCAGCCACACCAAAAACTGCTCGTCGCCCAATAAGGCGTATTTGATCACTTCTGCCATGCCGGCGGAAAACTCGCGCGGCGGTAAAGTATCAAGCACATCCAAATCGGCGATGACCAGCTGCGGCTGGTAAAAAGCGCCGATCATGTTTTTGCCTAAGGGGTGGTTGATGGCCGTTTTACCGCCCACCGAAGAATCGACCTGGCTCAGCAAAGTGGTCGGAATCTGGATAAAGGGCATGCCGCGCTGGTAGGTGGCGGCGGCGAAACCGGAAATATCACCCACCACGCCGCCGCCCAGCGCAATCAGCGTGGTCGAGCGTTCGGCATGATGCTCCAGCAGTTCGTCATAAATCTGGTTGAGCGACTGGTGGTTTTTGTATTGTTCGCCATCGGGCAAAATAATTGAAAAAAATTCAACTCCCGCCTGCTCCAGCATATTTTCGACGGTTCTGAGATACAGCTTAGCCACCGTGGTATTGGTAACAATTGCTGCTTTCTTGCCAAGATGCGGACGGATAATGTCGGAATCTTGAATCATCCGCCTGGCAATGCGGATGGGATAAGAATGTGATGATGTAGCGACAACAACGGTTTTCATGGTGATATAAAAAGAGAACTAACTGGAAAATACTTAGCGGATGGCTTCCATTATTTGCTGCAGTGCCTGCGCATGGTTGCGCTGTCCGGCTTCGATAACAAAATCTGCCGTTTCGCGGTACAAACTATCACGCTGCGCATAAAGGGCATTTAATTTTTCCAGGGGGTTTTCCACCTGCAGCAAAGGGCGGTTTTTATCATAGCGGACACGCTCGAATAATACTTCAGGCTGCGTATGCAGATAGATTACCGTGCCATTCCTTTTTAAACATTGCCGGTTTTCTTCTCTTAGCACACTGCCACCGCCAGTAGCCAAAACGATTTTGGATAAGGCACACAAATCTCGGATAACTGCAGCTTCACGCATACGAAAACCATCTTCTCCCTCAAGCTCGAAGATGGTTGGTATCGAAACGCCGGTGCGCTCGCAAATTACGGCATCGCTGTCATAAAAAGTATAGTCCAGTTGCTCTGCCAATTGCCGACCCAAAGTGGTCTTTCCTGCTCCCATCAATCCGATGAGAAAAAAATTGCCTGCTATGTTTTCCATAGCAGGCATTTTAACCTATCAAATAAGGTTACAGTCAGTTTTTTTAGTAGCGCAATACGCTGGTTTCGCCACCCATAATACGCGGGGTAATGAAGAACAGCAGCTCGTTACGCTCATGCTTGCGACCGCGTGATTTGAACAGATTACCCAATACCGGCAGGTCACCCAATACCGGAACTTTTCTTACGGTATTAGCAAAAGTTTCCTGATAAACACCACCTACTACCAAGGTACCGCCATCTTCAATCATGGCTTGGGTTTTCACCTGCTTGGTAGAAAGAGCCGGTTCACCATCAATATTGGTGTAGTTGGCAGCAATGTCATCTTTGTTAATTGTAATATCCAAGATTACTTTGCTGTCCGGAGTAATGCGCGGAGTAACTTTCAGACTTAATACGGCATCTTTAAAGTCTGTTTTATAAGCACCGCTACCATCTCTGGTCTGATAAGGAATTTGGAAACCTTGTTTGATTTCAGCTTCTTTACGGTCTTGAGTCAGAACACGCGGATTAGAAATCACTTTAGTGCGGTTCTCAGTTTCCAAAGCAGAAATTTCCAAGCCCAGCGCACCTGAAGAGAATGCACGAACTAGAGCAATGGAATTCACTGCGGCAGTTGCCGGCAAGTTCACGTTAGGTCCAGCCAAAACGCTACCTTGACCAATCGTATCACTCAAAGAAGAGCCGAAAGAGGTACGACCACGCGAGCCATTAACACCAAATTTAACACCCAAATCACGAGATACACCATCGGCAGCTTCAACGATACGAGCCTCAACCATAACCTGCTTAGCAGGAACATCCAACTCCGCAATTAAACGTTGAAACTTTTCAATTACCAACTGGTTGTCAGTAATAATCAAAGTATTGGTTGAAGGATCAAGTAGAGCACTACCTCTCTCGCTCAAAATTGTATTTTGCGTATTAGTAGATGAGTTATTATCTTCAATTTTCAGAATTTTCTTAAACTCATCAACATTTTTATATTTCAACTGAAAACTCTGAGTGATTAAAGGTCGCAATTTCTCCAATTTTTGCTGTGCAGCCAAGGCATCTTCTGTTTTCTTATCAATCTCTTCATTTGGTAACACATTGATGATATTACCATGCTGGCTTTTACCCAAATTACGCGCATCGAGAACCAAATCCAAAGCCTGATCCCAAGGTACATCACGCAAAGACAGCGTAATTTTACCCTGAACTGTATCACTGGCTACGATATTCATACCGGACTCTTTTGCCAAAATTTGCAATACAGTACGTACATCTACATTTTGGAAGTCAAGGGAAATACGCTTACCTTTATAGGATTTAGCAGCTTTTCGACCAATCTGAGCGGTAGTAACATTACGCACAGGAGTAATCTGCACCACGTTACGACCATTTGATTGGGTAATCTTATGCTCCCAATTCCCCTGGTTACGGATAGTAATCTGGGTATCGTTACCCAGACGTTTAACATTTACATCACGAACCGGGGTAGAAAAGTCCGTTACATCAAAAGTCCTTTGATCCTTAGCAGCCAAAGGATAATTTTTCAAAGTAATAACCAAGCGGTCATTCTGTACCTTTACTTTAGGCTGACCGGGATATCCAGATGAATATTCCACGATACCAGAATTATTGCTTCCTTTTTTGAAGTCAATATTTACAGCAGAGCTGTTACCAGTATAAACCGGCTCAGACTGCTGGGCAGGAGCAGCTGCTCTGTTGACTGCAGTATTGGTTACGGGAGCCTCATTAACATAAATCCAAACTTCATTCCCTTTCACTTGGGCATTATATTGTCCGTCTTGTGAAAGAGTAAGCAGAACCCGAGCATTGCCGTTTCCTTGAGCCGCAGCCAATTGGCGCAGGAAAGTATCGTTAAACGATTGTGAAGGCTGAGCCAATTGGATGCCTGTAGCAGGGAAATCCAACGCAATACGAGAAGGGTTACTGGTAACAAATCCTGTAGGCTCAACAGCACCGCTATCAAATTTAACCTTAATGACTCGTTGCTGGTTCGGCAGCACAGAGGCATTGATACCAACAATATTACCTGCATTTGATACTTGGAACATCACTCCTAAAGCAGCAGCAGACAACAATTTAATTGCATTCGTTTTCATAATTATTCAACCCTAACTTTATCAAATTTAAACTTCTTACTTGGTAGCTTGGTTACTACTTTGTGCATCACCCGTACTCAGCAGTAACTCAGCTGGACGGTTTACCCAATTACCAAATGTATCCTCGACGACCTCGACAATATCGATTTTATCAGGCGTGATTCTAGAAACTCTGCCAAAATTTTGTCCGAGATGCTTACCTGGGGTTACCGTATAAACATGCCCATCAACTTCTATCAAAGCAGACAATGATCTGGCAGTGCCGATAGACCCCACATACTTAAGGTTTTCCAAGCTGTAGTTTTCAAGCAGCTCTTTAGGTCGATTTAAATCTGGCGCATTACTATTTTGGTAAGCTGCCTTCATCCTCTGCACAGAGTACGCATTCGGGCCAGAGAATTGCGGAGGGAAATATGTAACACGCTCTACTGGCGCAACTGGCTCTGGAGGACGAATTTTAGATTTTGCCTCTTGTCTGGTCTGCTGCATCCATGAATTTAAATCATCGTGCTCACCCGAACAAGCAGACAATATAAACAAAGATGCCAATAACAATCTGACTTTCATTATGTTTCCTATCTTACTTGATCAAATTTATTGAACGGATGATGCAGCCACACCACTAGCAACATCAGAGGCGGTCTCAGAAACATCCAATGCCTTATAAGTGTTTGCTAAAGCATAGAAAGACAACTTTCCTTTGTTCTTTTCATCATTACTACTCAAAGTAATATTAGACAAAGTAACAATCCTAGAAACATGTCCTACGTCTCGTGCAAATTGAGCGATCTGGTCGTAGCTACCAGTTACCGAAATAGAAAATGGCAGTCTTTGGATTGGTCCATCAGTATCAGGAGCCTGCGGCGTAACCTTATCCATTACCAAACCATTCTTAGACGCAGCCTGATGTAACTCCTGAATCAGATTGGGCACTTCTGCATTTGTCGGCAATTGTTTCAACAATACCGCAATTGCTTTTTCCAACTCTTCCAGCTCTATTTTCAGGTTATCCAGATTAGCAGCTTTTAGGGCTTTAGTTTCATACTCTTGCCGCAATTCAACTTCTTTGGCACTAGCAGTCTGATATTCTTCCCACTGATCTTTAAATACAACCAAATAACCCAGCACAAGCAAAACGACTATTAAAACAAGAGCAAATAAAATTTGGGTTGGTTTATTTTGCAAATGCAATCTATTGATATCAAAACCTTTACTCATCATTGACCCCCTACTGTTGATGCTTCAGCTGCAGACGCAGGACTCGAAGCGGGCAAAGTCGCCTGATCATTATTACTTCTAATAATCTGATTCTCAACTAAAACAGACTTCAAAGTGAATTTCTGTCCATCATCGCTTTTCTCAATTCCAACCAATTCCGGCTGTTCAAAAACACCAGTACTAGGCAGTGCATTCATAAACATGGCAACTTTATTATCGCTTATTGCCTTTCCGATCAGAATATATTCTTTGCTTAACTGACCGTTATTGCTGTCGCCACCTTTCAATTCCGTTAGATAAGCACCATCGGGAACCAATTGGTTTACGCTGTCAATAATACGCGCACCCTCAAACCGCTTATTGTCTAATTCCTCAACCTTTTGCTTACGCTGAAGGAAATTATTCTTGATTTCGGTTAGCCTATTAATTTCCTCGATTTCTTTATCTAAGGCTTGGATACCGGTTGTTAAGGTCTCGTTCCGATTGTTTTGATCGGAGATCATGGCAGTAAGCCCCAAGTAAACTAAGACACAAAGAGCCACACCTATGATGCCGGCCAAAACCATAAGGCTTTGAAATTGTTTCTTCTGTTTCTGCTCCTTCAGCTCTCTATACGGAAGCAGATTAATTTCAATCAGTTTCATTTATACCAACCCCCTCAACGCCAAACCAAATGCTTTTGTTAGTGAATTTTCATCGCTAGCAAATTGGGCACCATCTTTAATTTTGCTTATTGCAAATGAAATCGGAGCAATCTGCTGAGTCATTACGCCTGTTTGGGCATATACCGATTCAGTTAGACCTGACTGCGGAATACATCCGCTACCACTAATGAAAATCTGTTTTATGACCTCAGACTGGCCAACATTTCGCGTTGCAAAGAAGAACTGCATGGTACGTTGCACTTCTTGAGCAATTTGCATATTAAAGTTATCCATTACGGAAACTTGATAATCTGCAGGACGATTTCTACCGGACAGAGCCATATTTAACGCTTCAGACTCACTTACCTGATAAGTCCGTTGAATCAGTTGCAAAAGCTGTTCCAAACCAAAGTTCATTTCATGTTTATAAAGAATTTGGCCATTCTCCATAATCAAGGCTTTGGTGTTAACGTCACCTACGTCAAACAATGCAATTCTTTCATGAGCAAACTCTCCGGAATCAATAGAGTCTGCATAAGAAAAAGCATTAGCGATTGCAAACAGATCCACATCGACGTTAATAGCTGTCAGACCAATTTCATCCAGCAAATCGGAATAACGGTTCACATCATCCGTTTTGGCAGCCACCATCAATACGCTCTGCTCACCACTTCGGCCGTCTTGCGAAAGAACCTGCCAGTCGTAATTCATCTCATCCAAAGCGCCAATACGGGAAACCTCAGCTTCAATCAGATTCTGTAAAGAGATATCGCCGTCATTCGGATTAAAACGGATACCTTCATCAATAGTAACCGCGCCTGCGGGTAAAGCTAAGTTAACCCGCTTACAGCTCGTTTTCAACTTGTTGTAACATTGTTGCAAGTGAGCGACAAGCTGATCAAAATCAACTATCTCGTTACCGCTGACAACATTTGCCGGCAACCGCACAATCGCATACTTATCCACTTGGGCTTGTCCTGCTCCCTTACCCGAGAGCTGCACCATCCTAACGGCTCCCTGATCGATGTCCAAGCCGATAACAGTACGACCAGACAAGCTGGATGTATTGTTACTGCTTGTATTTTTTGATTTTTTCATACGCATGATTTTAAATCCTTACCGCTTGCTAAAACATTTATAATAGCTGGCTGAAATTCCCGTCTAATCCGGAATAACAAAACACATGAGTTATTTTACTTTATTTTAAAAATAGAGATATCCCTTTCTTAACTTTTACCGACAATCATGATTAAAAAACTGATTACTACCCTACTCGGTCTGACCTTCGGTCTATTTTTATTTGCCGTTGGTTTGTTAACCGTAGCCGTACTGGTAACTTACCCAAAACTGCCTGCATTAGATGCAGTTAAACACTATCAGCCCAAGGAGCCACTGACTATTTATTCAGCAGATGGAGTGGTCATCGGCACCTATGGCGACGAGCGTCGCGCCTTTACAACAATTGACCAGTTCCCAAAAATTTTGACGAATGCCGTGATTGCAGCGGAAGACAAACGCTTCTACGAACACTGGGGTGTGGACTTAACCGGTATTGCGCGCGCTGCGTTGAATAACATCAGAGGCGGCAACCGCCAGGGTGCCAGTACGATTACCCAGCAGGTTGCCCGAAACTTCTATCTCACCAACGAACGTACGCTGACACGAAAATTCAACGAAGCGCTTCTGGCTTACAAAATCGAGAAGAACCTGACCAAAGACCAGATTCTCGAGCTTTACTTCAACCAGATTTATCTCGGCCAGCGCGCCTATGGTTTTGCCGCCGCGGCCAGAATCTATTTCAACAAACCGGTACAGGATCTGACGCTGGGCGAAGCCACCATTTTGGCCGGCCTGCCCAAAGCGCCCTCATCCTTTAATCCGATTGTGAATCCCGAGCGTGCCAAACTGCGCCAGAAATACATTCTCGACAATATGGTCGAACTCAACATGATTACGCCGGCCCAGCGGGAAGCGGCTTTGCGCGAAGAGCTGCACTATGAGCGCTACCGCATGGCAATCGACCAAAACTCGCTGTATGTAGCCGAAATGGCGCGGCAAAACCTTTACGACCGTTACGGCGAAGACGCCTATACCCAAGGTTTCAAGGTATACACCACCGTTAGCATCGCCCACCAGAAAGCCGCCACCGCCGCGCTGCGCAAGGCCCTGTCGAATTTCGACCGCGGCCGCGCTTACCGCGGTGCCGAGCAGCAGTTTGACCTGGCCGGCGTTCCCGCGGAAGAGCTGGACGACGAAATCGAACAGTATCTGGAAAACACCTATACCGTTGAAGGCATGATCCCGGCGATTATTTCGCAGGCCGGCGGCAACGGCATTACCGTGCAGATGCAGGGCGGCAGAAAAGCCAAACTCAGCACCGCGGAAATGGGCATTGCCCGCGGTGCCGTCAACAGCAAAAAACTCGGCGATCGCGCCTTAAAAGTCGGCTCGCTGATCCGTGTGGCCAAAACCAAAAACGGCCGCTTTACCGTTGTGCAGCAGCCTAATGTCCAAGGCGCTCTGGTATCGCTCGACGCCGAAACCGGCGCCATCCGCGCCATGGTCGGAGGCTACGACTACCACAGCCGCAGCTTCAACCGTGCCACCCAAAGCATCCGCCAGCCCGGTTCCACCTTCAAACCCTTCGTTTATTCCGCCGCCCTTTCCAAAGGCATGACCGCGGCAACGCTGGTCAACGACGCGCCGATCAACATCCGCGGCTGGCAGCCGAAAAACTCCGACGGCAGCTACGCCGGCATGATTACCCTGCGCCAGGCGCTGACCCGTTCCAAAAACACCGTATCGGTGCGCATTGCCCAAGCGATGGGTGTGGACTACACCCGCAACTACGCCATGCGCTTTGGCTTCAAATCCAACCAGCTGCCGACCACCCTTTCCATCGCCCTCGGCTCCGGCTCCGCCACCCCCCTGCAGATGGCCGAAGGCTACGCGGTATTCGCCAACGGCGGCTATAAGGTTTCCGGCTACGTTATCGACAAAATCTACGACAGCCAAGGCAATCTGCGCGCCGAAATGCACCCGCTGGTGGCCGGACAAAACGCCCCGCAGGTTATCGACCCGCGTAACGCCTATGTGATGACCTCCATCCTGCGCGACGTCGTCCTGCACGGTACCGCCCGCCGCGCCACCGCGCTCGGCCGCAGCGACATCGCCGGCAAAACCGGTACCACCAACGACTTTAAAGACGCCTGGTTCGTCGGCTACACCCCCAAAATCGTTACCGCCGTTTATATCGGCTACGACAAACCCGTCAATATGGGTCGCGGCGCCTTCGGCGGCACCCTGGCGCTGCCGGTATGGGTGGACTACATGCGTTTCGCCCTCAAAGGCAAGCCGGTAGAGCGCTTCAAAACACCTTCCGGCGTCGTCCAACGCGACGGCGAACTCTTCCTGCGCGAGCAGCAGAGCACCAGCAGCAGCGTAGCCCTGGACAACAGCACGCCCAATCCGGAAATGGTGCAGCCGCCCAAGCCGAAACCGGCAGTAATCGAAAACGACAGCGAAGAAAGCCTGCCCGCCCTGCCCGACACCACCGGCGAGCGCCCGCTGACTCCGCAAAACCCCAAACGCGGCGGCGACGGCGGCGGCGACAGCATCGACGATTTGTTCTAAACATCTTTCGTCCGCACACAGGCAGCCTGAAAACTTTTTCAGGCTGCCTTGATTCAAACGCCGCGCCCCGTTTGCCGGCACGCAAGCAAAGCGCCGCAGTTTCGCCCGCCCATATCCGCCGGACGGTTTTTCAGGCTGCCTTCAAGCAACAGGCAGCCTGAAAAACCGTCTGCCGTATCGACAGGCTATAATCCGCCCTTTTTCTCTCCCGCCCGCCATGAAACTTTCCGATTTCGACTTCCACCTGCCCGAAGAGCTGATCGCCCAATACCCGCCGCCGCAGCGCGGCGGCAGCCGTCTGCTCGCCGCCCTGCCCGATACCCCGCTGCAGGATGGCGTGTTCGCCGACATCACCGATTACATCACCGCCGGCGACCTTCTGATATTCAATAACACCAAAGTCATCAAAGCCCGGCTGTTCGGCAGCAAAGAAAGCGGCGGCCGCATCGAAGCGCTGATCGAAAGAGTGCTCGACGAGCACACCGCGCTGGCGCACATCCGCGCGTCCAAACCGCCCAAACCCGGCACCCGCCTACTGTTTGACGGCGGCATCGAAGCCGTGATGCAGGAGCGCGCCCAAGAGCTGTTCCAAATCCGCTTTACCGGCAGCCTGAACGTTTACCAGCTGCTCGAAGAACACGGCCGCCTGCCGCTGCCGCCCTATATCCGCCGCGAAGCCGGCGCCGACGACGAAGCGCGCTACCAAACCGTCTATGCCAAACACCAGGGCGCCGTCGCCGCCCCCACCGCCGGCCTGCACTTTACCGACGAAATCCTGCGCAAGCTGCGCGACAAAGGCGTGCGGTTTGCCGAAATCACCCTGCATGTGGGCGCCGGTACCTTCCAACCGGTGCGCGGCGACGACATCGCCGGCCACAAAATGCACAGCGAGCTTTACGAAGTGCCGCAAAGCGTGGTCGATGCCGTCGCCCGAACCCGCGAACGCGGCGGCCGCGTATGGGCGGTCGGCACCACTTCCGTGCGCGCACTTGAATCCGCCGCCCGTTCAGGCAGCCTGAAAGCCGGCGAAGGCGACACCGACATCTTCATCACCCCCGGCTACCGCTTCCGTGTGGCCGACCGCCTGATCACCAACTTCCACCTGCCCAAATCCACGCTGCTGATGCTGGTTTCCGCCTTTGCCGGCAGCAATCGCATCCGCGAAATCTACCGCCACGCCGTCGAGCAACGCTACCGCTTTTTCAGCTACGGCGACGCCATGCTGCTGGGCTTGGCGGATGAAACGCAAAAGGCAGCCTGAAAAACCATGAACCCGCTCAAAACCGCCGTCGTCGGCCACACCAATACCGGCAAAACCTCCCTGCTGCGCACCCTGCTGCGCGACGATGCCTTCGGCGAAGTGCAAAACGCCGCCGCCACCACCCGCCACGTTGAAGAAGCGGCCATCGGCGCCGGCGGCGAAACCCTGCTGCTGCTCTACGACACCCCCGGCCTGGAAGACGCCGGCGGCCTGCTCGACTGGCTGGAAGAGCACACCTCCTCGCGCGAAGAAGGCATCGACCGCATCCGCCGCTTTCTCGATTCGGATGCCGCCGCCGAAGCCTTTTCGCAGGAAGCCAAAGTGCTGCGCCAGCTGCTGGCCAGCGACTGCGGTTTGTATGTTATCGACGCCCGCGAGCCGGTGCTGCCCAAATACCGCGACGAACTCACCGTACTCTCATGGTGCGCCAAACCGCTGATGCCGGTGTTCAACTTTACCCGCGGCAGCGATACCGACGCCTGGCGGCAGATGCTCGCCCGCCGCAACCTGCACGTCAGCAGCAGTTTCGACACCGTTGCCTTCGATTTCGAAGGCGAGATGCGGCTGTGGCAGAACCTGGCGACCATGCTGCCCGGCCGCGACAGTCTGAGCCGTCTGGCCGCCAGCCGCCGCGACGACTGGCAGGCGCTCGACCGCCAAGCGCGCCAAAGCATCGCCTCGTTTTTATTGGACGCCGCCGCCTGCCGCCGCGTACTCGACGACCCGCTGCAGGCAGAAAGCGCGCAGGCGCAGATGCAGCAGCAGGTGCGTGACGGCGAAGCGGTGCTGCAGCGCGAGCTGCTCGACCTCTACCGCTTCTACCGCAGCCGCACCGACAGCAGCCACGCGCCGCTAAACGCCTTTCGCCGCGACCCTTTCGACAGCGAGCTGCTCAAAGAATACGGCATCCGCACCGGCACCGGAGCCGCCGCCGGCGCCCTGATCGGCTTGGGCGTCGATGCCCTCACTCTCGGCACCTCGCTGGGCATGGGCGCCGCCATCGGCGGGCTGATCGGCGGCGTGCTGCCCAACTGGCAAACCCTGTCCGACAAAATCAGCGGCACCGAAACCCTGTATATCGACGCCGCTGCGCTCACCCTGCTCGCCGCCCGCAGCCTTGAGCTGCTGGCGCAACTGCAGTCGCGCGGCCATGCCGGCAGCGGCGACATCCCGCTGGAAGGCGGCCGCGCACCGTGGCAGCCTGAAAAACTGCCCGCGCCGCTACAGCGTGCCCGCCGCCATCCCGAATGGTCATCCTGCAATCCCGAAGGCGACGGACACTCGTCCTCCCGCGCCGGCGCCCAAGCCGATCTGGCCGCCGTTTTGAAAAACGCCGCCGCAGCCTGAAAAACGCTTCGCCATCTTGGCGCGCGGCGGCGGCGCCGGAAACATCGAAACGCTGCCGAGTCTTAGCCAAAGCAGCCTGAAAGCCGTTTCAGGCTGCCGCTTTTCCCATCTTTTCAGGCAGCCTGAAAGGCTTTCAAGCTGCCGGCACCCCGCAACCATGATCGATCTGCACTGCCATTCCACCGTATCCGACGGTACCCTCGAGCCGCAGGAAGTCGTGCGCCTGGCCGCCGCCAACGGCTGCCGCCTGCTGGCGCTCACCGACCACGACCACACCGGCGGCATCGCCGCCGCCCGCGCCGAAGCCGCGCAACACGGCATCCGCCTAATCAGCGGCGTCGAAATCTCCACCAGCTGGCGCGGCAGCACCGTCCACATCGTCGGCCTCGATTTCGACGAAAACAACGCCGCTCTACAGGCTCTGCTGGCCAGACTGCGCGGCGGCCGCGAAGAGCGCCTGCGCCAAATCGCCGCCAAGCTCGAGAAAAAAGGCATTTTCGGCGCCTACGAAGGCGCGCTGGCGCTCAGCTCCAGCCCGGAAACCGTGTCGCGCACCCATATCGCCGAATTTCTGCGCCAGCAGGGCGTCGTCAGCCGCACCCAGCAGGCCTTCGACAAATATCTGGGCGAAGGCAAAGCCGCCTACGTCCGCCACCAGTGGGCGGAGCTGGCCGAAACCGTACAGGCCGTTAGCGGCGCCGGCGGGCTGGCGGTGATCGCCCACCCGATGCGCTACGGTTTTTCCGCCACCGCCAAACGCCGGCTGATCGAAGAATTCAAGGCCGAAGGCGGCGTCGGCATCGAAGTGCACAGCGGCCGCTCGCCGATGAACGAGCGCATGAACTACGCCCTGATCGCCCGCCGCTACGGCCTGCTCGCCAGCAGCGGCAGCGACTTCCACCGCCCGCAGGGCTACGGCGGCACCCTCGGTGTACTGCCCGAGCTGCCGCCGGACTGCGACCCGATCTGGCAACACCTGCGCCCGCCTTTCAGGCAGCCTGAAAACCATACGGCACAGTAAAGCCGTTTGCCGCAGCAAAAAGCAGCCTGAAAGCCGTTTGGGGCGTTTTCAGGCTGCTTTTGATTTGCACACGGTCTGCTCTTGCCTGCCCCAAGCAGCCTGAAAGGATTTCAGGCTGCTTTGCTGCGTTTTTTGCCACAGGCGCGGCCAAAGTGCCGCCCTGCCGTTGCCCGCGGGCGCCACACTGCGTAGAATGCGCCGCGCTGCCTTTGTTTCAGGGCTGCAAGCGTGTCAGCCGAGCGGCCGGCAGTTTTTATTTTCGACCAAGGAATCAGACATGAAAAAAGTACTCGTATTGGTTTTGAGCGCCGGCCTTTCTGCCGCCGCTTTTGCCGGCAGCCCCGGCTTTTACGTGCAAGGCGATGTCGGCTATGCCGGCGTGCACGCCAAAGAAGACGGCGAAAAACTCTCCGAAAAAGGCTTCAGCCCGCGCATTTCCGGTGGTTATGACTTCGGCAGCGTGCGCGTTGCCGCCGACTACACCCACTATAAAAACCTGAATGCCAGCGGCAGCGACGGCAACGAGCGCTACCACCTGCGTCTGAAAAACCGCAGTCTCGGCGTATCCGGCATCTACGATTTCGACATCGACGCGCCGGTCAAACCCTATGTCGGCGCCCGTTTGGCTCTGAACCGCATCTCTTCGGACTACAGCGAATCCGCTCCCGGCTATTCCTATAGCGATCACAACAGCAAAACCAAGCTGGGCGTGGGCGCGATGGTCGGCGCCAGCTACAACGTCAGCGACAATATCGCCGTGGATGCCGGCTACCGCCGCAACTACTGGGGCAAATTCGACGGCGTCAAAGTCCACAGCAACGAATTGCACGGCGGCGTGCGCGTGAAGTTCTAAGCGCCCTTAGCCCAAAGCAGCCTGAAAAGCATTTTCTGCTTTTCAGGCTGCTTTTTTGCGCCGGCGTTTGGCTGCCGTTCAGGCTGCCGGATCGTTCTGCGGCGTCCACTGCCGGTAGCGCCACAGCATCGCGCCGGTGGCCAGCGCCAGCAGCACGGCGGTTTGGTAAACACTGGCATAGCCCCAGTTTTGCGCCATACGCAGGGCGGCGAAACCGGCGGCGTAGCTGCCCACGAGTATCACCGAAAACTGCAGGCTGCTGTCGAGCGCGGCGGTTTGGCGCTCGGACTTGTCCATCAAAAGCGCCAGCAGCACCGGCATCATCAGGGTGTAGGCCAGGCTCAGGGCGATGATTTGGGCGGGCGGCAGCCAGCGGGCAAACTGTAGCGCCTGCGCCGGCAGGGTCATCGACACCAGCAGCGGCAGCTGCAGCGCATACAGCACGAAAAACAGCCGCCGACGCGGGATGCGGCGCGCAAGCGCCCCCGCCAGCGGGGTAACGATCAGGCAGGCGGCGGGAATGCCGATGCTGAGAATATTGGCGCTTTGCACCGGTGTAAAACCGAAATCGGCAAGCATCGTGACAAAAGTCGCCGCGCAAAAAGCGTAAGGCAATGTGAGCAGAAACAGCAGCGCGCACCATTGCCAGCCGGTGTGCGGCTGGCGCCAGAACTTCCAAAAACGTGCCGCCAGCGCCGTCAGCCCGCCGCCGCTGTGTCCGCCTGCCGGTTCGCGGTAGTGCCACACCAGCGCCAGCACCGCCAGCGTCAGCACCAGCATCAGGCCGCAGGCAGCCTGAAAACCGGCCAGCTGGGACACCCACGTCACCGCCGCGCCGCCGATTACTTTGCCCGTGCGCGCGGCCATGGTCTGCACCACGCCGCCGAAACCGCGCTCGCGCGGCGGCAGCACCACGCAGCTCAAACCGAGCATGGCGCAGCCGTACACCGTGCCCGATGCGCTCAGCACCACACACAGCACCAGCAGCAGCGGGAAGTTTTGGCGCACGTCATACGCCGCCATCAGCGCAAAGGCGGCCGAGAGCGCCAGTGCCGCGCCCAGCAGCCACGGGCGAAAACGCCCGCCCGCGCTGCGGCGGCCGTCCATCAGCGCGGCAAACAGCACTTTGGCCGCTTCGATGCCGCCGATCAGCTGCACCCAACTGAGCTGCTTCAGGGTGTAGTCGCCGTGTTTGAGCACCGTCATCAGCGTGATCAGATAAAAGGCGACCAGCGTGAATTTGTAGATGCTGCCCACGGCCAGCAGCAGCCAGTCGCTGCGGGCAGGGGCGCGGGCGGGAGCGGATTCGGACATGGGCTTTCCTTGCGGTAAAGGCAGCCTGAAACTTTCAGGCTGCCTGTTTTTCTGCCTTTCAGGCTGCCTGAAAGGCTTGTTTCAGGGCGGCTTCGGCGCGTTCGAGTGCGGCGGTTTCGTCGGCTTCGACGATATAGTTCACCCCCAGCGAAGGCGCGAGTTTGGACGACTGCTCGCGCATCAGATCAAGCTGCGGCGGGTCGGGCTCGATCAGCAGCATGGCGATGCAGCGCGCCCCCAACTGCGGCTGGCGGGCTTTAATCCAGGCCAGATAGGTTTTGCGGTCGGCAATGCGCTGCTCGTCACTCTTTTGCAGGCGCATCGGTGCGCAGACGGTGGCAAACAGACTGTCTTGGTGCTTGTCCAACAGGACGTCGAACTCGGCCAGCCAGTCGGCAAAATCGCGCACGGGAGTGAGATCGGTAAAGTAAACCGTGCCTTCGGGCAGGGTTTTGACGGGGGTGAAAAAGGGCAT
Organism: Kingella sp. SNUBH-2017; assembly: GCF_028680565.1. Taxonomy (NCBI): domain Bacteria; kingdom Pseudomonadati; phylum Pseudomonadota; class Betaproteobacteria; order Neisseriales; family Neisseriaceae; genus Kingella; species Kingella sp. SNUBH-2017. Next base: position 61,374 of record NZ_JAPHVK010000006.1, on the reverse strand, counting down.
ATGGGTTTCCTTGTGCGGGTTGGCGGTCGGGCAGGTTTCAGGCTGGTTTGGCTTGGAAGCTGTCTGCAACGCATCGGGCTGCTGCGTCCCCTCTCCCGCCTGCGGGGGAGGGCTAGGGTGGGGCGGTGGCTGCTGCGGAAACGTTTGCGGGCTTCGGCGGCAAGCGCAGTTCTGCGAACTGCCACCCCCTCCCCAACCCTCCCCCGCGCTTAGGCGCAGGAGAGGGAGTGCGACATAGGCGGTTTCAGGCTGCTTTGGCTTTTTTCAGGCTGCCCTGCCCGACTGGGTTTCAGGCAGCCTGAAAACGGCGGCTAAAACTTCACTTCCGTGCTGACGCCGATGCTGCGCGGGCGCTGGTAGAGCGCATCGAGGCGGTCGGCGGTGGAGATAAAGACCGGGCGGCGGCTGTTGAAGACGTTGTCGGCATACAGCGAGACGCGACCGTGTTTAAAGTTGTAGGCGGCGTAGAGGTTGGTTTGGCTGTAGGCGCCGATTTTGCCGCTTTCGGCGTTGTCGGCAGCGGAGTAGTAGCGGCCGGTGAAGCGCACGTCGCCGCCGACTTCCCAGCCGCTGGGATGCTGGTAGCTGGCGCCGAGGTTGGCGGTGTATTTGGGGGCGCGGCCGAGATTGCGCCCTTCGATGCCGCTGCCGGGGTAGCGTTTGATTTTGCTGTGCAGCAGGCCGAGCGCGGCGTGCAGTTTCAGGCCGTCCAGCGGCTGCCAGTCGGCGGAAAACTCGGCGCCGTGGGTGTGGACTTTGTCGGCGTTGCGGATCACGACTGAGTTGGGCCCGAGATAAAACGGCAGCTGCATGTCTTTATATTGGTTGAAAAAGACGTTGCTGCCGAGTGTCAGCCGTTTGTCGGCGCTGCGCCAGCGGGCAAACCATTCGAGATTGGTAACGTATTCGGGTTTGTAGATATAGGTTTGGACCGGTCGGCCGAAGGTGATGCCGGCGCCGCCGGGGTTGTAGCCGCGCGCGGCTTTGATGCCGGTGTTGAACTGATCGTTTGGCCGGTAGGCGATTTCGGCTTTGGGCAGAAACACGGTCTGGCCTTTGTCCAAATCCAGATGCAGGGCGCCGCTGCCGCCGCGGCGCTGATGGCTTTCGTGTTCGACGCGGCCGGCCAGCGTCAGCCGCCATTGCGGGGCAAGGCGGATGTCGGTTTCGGCAAACAGGGCGGCGACGCGGTTTTTGTCGTTAAAGCTGTTGTGGCCGCCGACGGCGCGGATATCCACCCATTCGTCCTGCGTGCTGCGGAAGAAATACAGTCCGGCCAGGCCTTTCAGGCTGCCTGAAGATGTTTTCCAATGCAGGCTGGGCTCCCATTGGATTTCGCGGCCTTTGAGTCCGGCGGGCACGCCCTGCGGATGGACGGCCATCGGCAGGTGCAGGCGCTCGTTGGTATAGCGGGTGTAGATGAGTTTGTTTTCCAGACGCAGATTGTCGGCGGCCTGCCACGAAGTGTCCCAAATCACGGCGTTGGAGCCGGTTACGAATACCGGTTTTTCCTTAAGGAAACGGCGGCTGGCGGTGTTGCCGAGAATTTCGTTCTGCGGCGCGCGCGAACGGATGTGATTGTAGGTCAGGCGGCTGTGGAATTCGGGATGCGCGGCCGGGGCGTAAAGCAGTTTCAGCCGCACATTGGTGTTTTCCACGCGGCGCGGGTTGCCGGTGGGCTCGTAGCGCACAAACGGCTCGTAGCTTTCGCGCTGCTGGCGCTCGGCGCTCAGGCGGAAAGACAGATTGTCTTGCACAACCGGGCCGGAAATGACGGCGGCGGCGTTGCGGGTTTTCTGGTTGCCCAATCCCAGCCGCAGCGCGCCTTCCCAATACGGCGTCGGGTCTTTCGAGCGCATGCTTACTGCCCCAGCCACCGCGTGCTGGCCGCGCACATTACTCTGCGTCCCGCGCAGCACTTCCACCTGCTGCATATCCCACAGCGACTGCGTGCCGAAAGCGTATTCGTTATAGGTTGCCGAACGTCCGTCGATGGAAAGGTTCAAACGCGGCCGCGTGCCGGCAAAAAACGCTACCGCGCCGACAGCCGGCCCCGAGCCGTCCACACCGCGCACAGTGGGCAAATCGTTGCCGCTGCCCAAATCGACGGTATTGACCGTCTGCTTGAGCACGTCGGTGGCGGAAAGATTGTGGCCGCTGCGGTCGATATCGGGCGTGGTAAACACGCGGTGGCCGGTGGCGGTTTCAAAACTGCTGCGGCGGGTGCGCTCGCCCGAGACTACGATTTCCGGCAATTCCTGCGTGTATTCCTGCGCCGCCGGCGCACTCGCGGCATCGTCCGCCAGCGCCGGCAGCGCCGCAGACAGCGCCCCGGCCATCAGTGACAAACGTTTCAAAGCAGTTTTCGACATAGCGCTCCCCTTCTGAAAATTTACAAATTAACACAATACAAACAAATTTTGTAAATTATAGACAGAGCCGGCGCCACGATGCAAGCGATTCGCATTTTTTAAACAGCAAAGGCAGCCTGAAAGCGCAGCTTCAACGAAGTTAAAACCCGTTTCAGGCTGCCTTGCCACGTCCGCGCAAAACTGCTACAAGCCCGCTATTTGCCCGCCCTGCCCCACCATGACCAAACCGAGCAAACCCGAACTGCTGGCCGACACCGCCCGCACCCTGTTTCACGCGCACGGCTTTGCCGCCGTAACCGTGGACAAAATCTGCCGCGCCGCCGCCGTCAGCCGCCCCACTTTCTACAAATACTACGCCGACAAAAACGAGCTGATCCGCAGCGTGTTCACCCGCCAGAAAGAGCAGGTGCGCCAGACGCTGCAGGCTCTGGCCGAAAGCGGCGGCACGTTGGCGGCGATACTCGAAGGCTTTCACGCCCTGCAACAGCAGTCGCTGGCCGAGCTGTATTCCGAAGCGGTGCTGCGCGACATTCCCGCAGCCGTCGATTTGGAGCTGATCGCTTTTTTCCGCGAGATGGAAGAAGAAAAATACCGCTTTATGCGCGGCTTTTTCCACACCCTGCAACAGCGCGGCCTGATTGCCGCCCAACTGCCGGCCGAACTGATCGAACTCTATATCCGCGAAATGGACGCACTAATCCGCCACCCCGCCCTGGCCGCGCACTACGCCGGCCAGTCGCAGCAGCTGCGCCGCGACGTGCTGCATCTGGTGCTTTACGGTTTGTCGCAGCACGGCGCAAGCGGATAGGTTTTCAGGCTGCTTTTAGAGAATGGCAGCCTGAAAACGCTTTGTGTTATTTGACAAAAAAAGGCAGCCTGAAAACCGCTTTCACGGTTTTCAGGCTGCTTTTGCTAGGGTGTATAGCCGGATTAAGCGGCGGCAGGCAGCTCGAAGATTTCGCGCAGCAGGACTTTATAAAAGGCGAAAGCTTCCAATGCGCCTTTGAGCGCGGTTTCGCGGTCGGCGCCTTCGATGCCCAGATCGTTGAGCTTGGCGGCAAATTCGCGCCAGTGTTTGCCGCGGCCGTCGGCATGCGGACCCAGGTGGCGGGCGCCATGCTCGGCGTTGTAGCCCAGGTTTTTCTGCGCGTCTTTAAACAAGAAGGCGGCGCCGAGATTAGAGCCTTCGGCGCAGTAAAGCCAGCCCAAGCGTTCCATGCCTTTGGGTTCGGGAATCGCGGTGCTGATGGCTTTTTCGCTGCCGCCGATGTCTTTCATGTCCAGCAGCACGTCGTCGTAACGCGCCAGCTCGGCCAGGCCGGGGATTTTTTCGTTGAGCGCGGGGTCTTTGTAGATGTCGTCAACGATCTTGTGGAACACCGCCTGCAGCTGCAAAAAGCGGATGTAGTTTTCGCGGGTATCGAAGGGTTTGACCGACATCACCAGGTTGTCCACGCTGTCGTGGGTGGTGCGGCAGTTTTCTTTCAGATAGAGGGCGAAAGGTTGCTCAGTTGTCATTGAAAATCCTTTTTAATATCGGTTAGTTAATGTTTCAGGCAGCCTGAAACGCAAAACGGCGCCATGATACCCGATTTTGCATTTTTACGCTTCCTTTACATGATTTTTTCAGGCTGCCACCAGTTTGAACAGCATCTGGCTGGCAATCACAAACATCAGCATTCCGAGCGCGGCTTTCAGAACATCGGCCGGCAGACGGTGGGCGGCACGCACGCCCAGCGGGGCAAACAAAACGGTACACGCCGCCAGCGCGGCCACGGCGGGCAGGTAGAGAAAGCCGACGCTGCCGGCAGGCAGATCGGCCAGCCCCCAGCCGGAGAGCAGGTAGCCGATTGCGCCGGAGAGCGCCATTGGCCAGGCCAGGCCGGTGGAAGTGGCGGTGGCGCGCAAAACGGGAACATTGCAGTAAAGCATAAACGGCACCGACAGCGAGCCGCCACCGATGCCGACCCAGCTCGAAAGCACGCCGATGGCGGTGCCGACGGCGCCGGTGGCGGCGCGGCCGGGCATTTCGCGGTTGGGCTTGGGTTTGAGGCGCAGCATCATCTGCAGCGACATCACATAAAGAAACACAATAAACACCAGCTTCAGATGCCAGGCGGGAATATAGCGGGCGGCGAGAGAACCGAGTATGCCGCCGGCCACCATCGCCGGTGACATCCGCCGCAAAATGCGCCAGTCAATCGCACCGCGGCGGTGCTGCGCCAGCGCGCCGGAAAAGGTGGTAAACACCATCACCGCAAAGGAAGTGCCGACCGCCAGATGCTGGCTGTGGGCGGTATCCGGCTGCTGTTTGGCCAGCAGCCACAGCACGATCGGCACAATCAAAGTGCCGCCGCCCACGCCGAGCAGGCCGGCCATAAAACCTGCCGCTGCGCCCACGGCGAACAGCGGCAGCAAAATATCCAAAGTCCACATATCTCTATTTCCCGGCGGCGGCTTTCAGGCTGCCTGCCGCATGCAAAACCATCGGCGCCGCCCTACCCTGCGGCGGGGAAGCGGAAAGTGCCGATTATACGCCGACAACAAAATAGAGATAGCCGCCCATGGCCAGGGCGAACACCAGCGCAAACAGCAGGGCCGGCACGATGCTGCCGCGCGGTTCGGAATCGGATTGGGGATCGAGAAGCAACGGCGGCATTTCGTCGTCTTCTTCGTCGGAGAAAGGATGTTTGGTCATATCTTCAGTAAAAATCATTGTTATTGACTTTAATCATAGGGTTGGATGTGATGTATTAAGCAAAGCGCGTGCCTAATGCCAAACATAAATTTACGTTATGGCAATAATAGTTAAATTTCGCTAAATTGTAAAGATTAATTTACACTATAAGCAACCGGCGCCAAGACAGCCTGAAAACGTTTTTTGCTTAAGTGCCTTAGCCGGCAGCCCCCGCGCTTGGGCCCCCGCTTCTGGCAGCCGTTTGTGTAAAGTTTCAGGCAGCCTGAAACGGGTACGGACAAACAAAAACCGCAGCGGCATGGTGCCGGCTGCGGTTTTTTCAGGCTACTTTTTATTTGCGGTTGCCCAGCTTCTGCCACAGGAAGGAGAAAGACAGGGCGTTCATATGGGCGCGCTGGCGGTTGTTGGCCGCGCCGCCGTGGCCGCCTTCGACGTTTTCATAATAGAGCGCGTCTTTGCCCGCCGCTTCCATTTTCGCCATCATCTTGCGCGCGTGGCCGGGATGGACGCGGTCGTCGCGGGTGGAAGTGGTAAACAGCACCGGCGGGTATTTTTTTGCCGCGTCAAACAGATGATAAGGCGAGAAGGTGCGGATATACGCCCATTCTTCCGGTTTGTCGGGATTGCCGTATTCGGCCATCCACGACGCGCCGGCCAAGAGTTTGTTGTAGCGCTGCATATCCAGAAGCGGCACCTGCACCACCACCGCGCCGAACAGCTCGGGATACTGGGTGAGCATATTGCCGGTCAGCAGACCGCCGTTGCTGCCGCCCTGCGCGCCCAGATGTTCGGGCGAAGTGATTTTGCGTGCCACCAGATCGCGGGCGACGGCGGCAAAGTCTTCATAGGCTTTGTGGCGGTTTTCCTTGAGCGCGGCACGGTGCCAGGCGGGGCCGTATTCGCCGCCGCCGCGGATATTGGCCAGCACATAAACGCCGTGGCGGCCGGTTTCATCAGTGCGCTGCAGCCAGGCGCGGCCGATGCTGCCCGAGTAGTGCGGCGTGAGCGACACTTCAAAGCCGCCGTAGCCGTAAAGCAGGGTCGGGTTTTTGCCGTCGGCCTTCAGGTTTTTGTGGGCGACAACGAAATACGGAATGCGGGTGCCGTCTTTGCTGCGGACGAAATATTGCTTGGCGGTGTAGTCGGCGGCGGGGAAGAAGGCAGGGGCGCTTTTGAGTTTTTCAGGCTGCCTGCCGGCTTCAGCCAGATATAGGGTATCGGGCTCGGTAAAGCTGCCGACGTCTATCCACAGCGCGTCGGACTCTTCGGCATCGACGGCGGCAACGCTGATTTTGCCGTTTTCAGGCAGCCCTTGGATGGTGCTGCGCTGCCAACTTTTGCCCTTGGGCGTCAGCACCACCAGCCGGTTTTTCACGTCTTGCAGCAGGTTCAGCACCAGGCGGTTTTTCGTCCACACCGCATCGTCGAGCGAAGTATCGGCAGTCGGCTCGAACAGCACGCTGATTTCGCGCTTGCCCTGCATCCAGTTTTTAAAATCGGCAATCAGATAGGAGCCGGATTTGTAGGTTTTTCCCTGAAAATTCCAGTCTTCCCGCGGGCTTAACACCAGCCATTGGCGCACCACGCTCTTTTTCACCGAATCGGGCACGCCTTCGATTTTTTTCAGGCTGCCGTCGCTGTCGCGCAGATAGAGTTCGTCGCGGTAAAAGTCGATGGTGCGGGCAATGAAATCGCGCTCATAGCCTTTGGTGTGGCTGCGCACGCCGCCAACCACCATATCGGTTTTCTCGCCGGCAAACACTTTTTCCGCCGCTGCCAAAGGCGTGCCGCGCTTCCACACGCGCACTTCGCGCGGGTAGCCCGAATCGGTCATGCTGCCGGCGCCGAAATCGGTGGAAACGTACACGCTGTCTTGGTCGATCCAGCCCAGCGAGCCTTTGGCTTCGGGGCGGTAGAAGCCGTTTTCGACAAAGCGCTTGCTTTCCAAATCAAATTCGCGGGTAACGTCGGCATCCGAGCCGCCGCGCGACAGGCTGACCAGGCAGCGCCGGTAATCGGGTTTCAGGCAGTTTGCGCCGTGCCATACCCAGTTTTCCTTTTCCTGGCGGTTTAGTTCGTCCACATCCAGCAGCACTTCCCATTTAGGCTGCGGCTTGCGGTATTCGTCTAAAGTGGTGCGCCGCCACACGCCGCGCTGGTGCTGCTGATCCGTCCAAAAGTTGTAGTAATAATTGCCGCGCTTGGCAACGTGCGGGATTTTGTCCTGCGAATCGAGCACCGCCAGAATATCGTTTTCAATCGCCTGAAACTGCGGCGACGACAGCTGTTTTTCCGCTGCTTCGTTGTGGCTGCGCACCCATTGCAGCGCTTTTTCGCCGCCAACATCTTCCAGCCACAGGTGCGGGTCGTCCTGCGCGGCAGGCTCTTGCGGCGCGGCCTGCACGGCGGCGGCCAATACGGCCAGGCTTACGGCGGATAAGGTCTTTTTCATCGTCTCTCCAAATCATTGCGGGGGGCGGGGCGGCGAGTATAACAAAATTTTACCCGCCGCCGTTTCAGGCAGCCTGAAAAGCCCATGCCGCAAAGCATGCTGCCTGATGCCGCTTGCTGCTATAATCGTTAAACTGTGCAAACCCGAAACCTGAAAAAGCAGCCTGAAACCGCCATGCCGCAAGCCGAAACCCACCCTTTCCCGCCGCTTCTGCCACCCTCGGCGCGCGTGATGCTGATGGGCACCTTCCCGCCCAAGGCCGACAAACACGCGATGGCTTTTCACTATCCCAATTTCCAAAACGATATGTGGCGCATTTTCGGCCTAGTATTTTTCAACGATGCCGCCCATTTCCAAAAGCAGCCTGAAAAGGCCTTCGATGCCGACAAAATCAAAGCCTTTTTGCACGAGCGCGGCATCGCATCCTGCCCCACCGTGCTCAAAGCCGTGCGCGAGCGCGACAACGCTGCCGACCAGTTTCTCACGCCGGTGGAATTGGTCGATCTGGAAGCCGTGCTCGCACAAATGCCCGACTGCCGCGCCATCGGCGCCACCGGCGGCAAAGCGGCGGAAATACTGGTATCGATGCTGCCGCAGAAAACCGCCGCGCCCAAAACCGGCGAAACCATCGCCTTTCCCTACGCCGGCCGCGAACTGACACTCACCCGCCTGCCCTCCACCTCCCGCGCCTACCCGCTGGCTTTGGAAAAGAAAGCCGCCGCCTACCGCGCATTTTTTCAGGCTGCCGGATTGGCGGATTAAAGTTTTCAGGCTGCCTTCATCCCCCATACCCAAGGATTCCAATATGCAAAACTACCAAGCACCAAACGATCAAGGCTTTTTCGGCGAACACGGCGGGCTTTATGTTTCCGAAACCCTGATTCCCGCCCTGAAAGAACTGGCCAACGCCTACCGCGCAGCCAAAAACGATCCCGCGTTTTGGGCGGAATTCCATCAGGATTTGCGGCACTACGTCGGCCGCCCCAGCCCCGTTTACCACGCCGAACGCCTGTCCGAGCACCTTGGCGGCGCGCAAATCTGGCTCAAACGCGAAGACCTGAACCACACCGGCGCCCACAAAATCAACAACACCATCGGACAAGCCCTGCTCGCCCGCCGCATGGGCAAAAAGCGCGTGATTGCCGAGACCGGCGCCGGACAACACGGCGTCGCCAGCGCCACCGTCGCCGCCCGCTTCGGCATGGAATGCCATGTTTACATGGGCGCCGACGACATCATCCGCCAAGCCCCCAACGTCTTTCGCATGAAACTCTTGGGCGCCAACGTCGTCAGCGTAGAAAGCGGCAGCCGCACGCTCAAAGACGCGATGAACGAAGCCATGCGCGAATGGGTCGCCCGCGTGGACGACACCTTTTACATCATCGGCACCGCCGCCGGCCCCGCGCCGTATCCCGAAATGGTGCGCGATTTCCAATGCGTGATCGGCAACGAAGCCAAAGCGCAGATGCAGGAAGCCATCGGACGCCAACCCGATGTTGCCGTCGCCTGCGTCGGCGGCGGCTCCAACGCCATCGGGCTGTTCCACCCCTATATCGCCGAAACGCAAACCCGCCTGGTCGGCGTGGAAGCGGGCGGCTTGGGCGTCGATACCAAAAACCATGCCGCGCCGATTACCAGCCGCGCCCCCATCGGCGTGCTGCACGGCTTTCGCAGCTATTTGATGCAGGACGACAACGGGCAAATCCTCGGCACCCACTCTGTTTCCGCAGGCTTAGACTACCCCGGCATCGGCCCCGAACACAGCCATCTGCACGACATCAAACGCGTGGAATACACCGCCGCCAACGACGATGCCGCCCTTGAAGCCTTTGATCTGCTCTGCCGATACGAAGGCATCATCCCCGCACTGGAAAGCTCGCACGCGCTGGCCTGGGCGGTGGAAAACGCGCCGAAAATGGGCAAAGACCAAGTGATTCTGGTCAATCTCTCGGGACGCGGCGACAAGGACATCAACACCGTGGCCAAACTGAAAGGGATTGAGCTTTAATCTCGCGCAAAAAGGCAGTCTGAAACGTATAAACCGCGTTTCAGGCTGCCTCAACATTAAGGAGCACCATACGATGACAACATGGCACACCACCTACCGCGACAACCACCTGCTCTTAAAACGCGTGCATATCGGTTGGGCAATTTTTTACACGCTGTTTCTGCTGCTTACGCTGTTGCTGATGCAAAAAAACGCCGGCAATGCTCCCGCGCAATTTGTGATCATGGTTTTTTTCGCGTTTCCCATTTGCCTGCACGCGCTGCTGGCTTACGGTGCGGCGCAAAAATACGAATGGTCGCGCAAGGTTTCTGAGATTGTGTTTGCCATTATGCTGCTGGGCTTTCCCATCGGCACATGGCTGGCGCTTTACTTTTTCCTTCCCAAAACGCGATGGCAGATTCCCGATCAAACCAAGGCAGCCTGAAAGTTTGAAAGCAGCACAAAAAGGCAGCCTGAAAACCGAAAAACCGGTTTTCAGGCTGCCTCTGGTTTGATACGCAGCGGTTTAGTTGGTGCGTTTGCCGCCGATGCCGATACTGTGGGAAGTGTTCTGGTTAAGATCCCGTATGTTCACACGGCCGGCAACTTCATCGGCTTTGGGGCCGAAAAGATTCAGATGATATTCGCCGCGGTTGTTGCCGTTTATCTTGGCATCGCCCGAAAGGCCGTAATAATTGCTGGAACGTTTGGTCAGATCAGCCTGAGCCAACTCGATGGTTTGCTTGTGAAACTCACCTTTCAAGCCGGTAATCGTGCCCGAGCCGGTATTGTTGCCAAAATTGATGTTGTAGTTCAAACGACCTTGGTTATCCTGACCGGCAAAAGCAATGCCCTGGTAATTGACAATGCCGCTTTTCGGCTTCTCGGCTTCTTTGGTAAAGCGGCCTTGCACGGACTCAACCGTGGAATAAGGGTTAAAGTTTTTGATTTCCTCCCCAGTAGTGCCATCAAAACGTTTTTGGATACGTTTGCCAACCACTGCGGAATAGCTCAGTTTGTAAATATCCAACTCGCCGCTTTCCACTTTCTGCTTATTGGCATTGAGCAATTCAAAACCTAAAGAAGTAATTTTGTTTTGCTTTTTGTGGCTGATATCGAATTTGTCGTTTGCGTTATAAGACTTGGTTCCGCCTTTTTCCGCATCATGGATCCTGATGGTTTCATCCTTCTTAATAATGGCATTGCCATTATCGCCGCCCAAATTCAACGTGGCATAACCGCCCGGTTTCGGATCAAACGGGCTAAGCAAAGCACCGCCCAAACCTCTGCCCGCGCTGCCGCAGGCACTCAGAACCAAAGCAACAGCAATCATGCCGAGCGTGTGACTGGTTTTCATCGAAAACTCCTTTCAATAAACGACGGATAACGCATTACAGTATAACGAGCGCATGATATTTTTTTCATGACCCAGGTCAAAAAAATTCATACAGCAAGCGCAAACTTATTACCAAAAAGAATTTTTCATCTGCGTTTGGGTTATAAAGTGCCAAACCGGCTATTTCTGACGGCGCATAAGGTAAATTTACGTTAAGCCCCGTTTTCAGGCTGCCTGAAAACGGGGCTTATCTGCCAACACGCTTTTAACTATCACGAAGCGCTTGCGGCAAATTCCGCCATCTTGCGCTGCAGCTCACGCAAGGCCAGCGCGCGGTGGCTGATTTCGTTTTTGCGCTCTGCCGCCAATTCCGCTGCCGTGCAGCCGTATTGCGGCAGGTAAAAATGCGGGTCGTAACCAAATCCGCCCGCACCCGCCGGCTGCTGCTGCCACACGCCGTGCCACAAACCCTCGGCAATCAGCGGCTGAGCGTCATCGGCATGGCGCACCAGCACCAGCAGGCAGACGTAATAACAGCGCCTATCGTCCTGCCCCGCCATTTCGGCCGACAATTTGGCATTATTGGCCGCATCGGATTTCGCCTCGCCCGCATAACGCGCCGAGCGCACCCCGGGCGCCCCGCCCAAAGCCGGCAGACAGATGCCGCTGTCGTCCGCCAGCGCCGGCAGGCCGCTGATGCGCGCCGCATGCCTCGCCTTTGCCAGCGCGTTTTCGACAAAAGTGCCGTAAGGCTCGGGGCAATCCGGCACCGCAAACTGCGACTGCGGCAGCACTTCGATGCCCTGTCCGGCAAACAAAGCGGAAAACTCACGCAGCTTGCCCGCGTTGTTACTGGACAAAACGATTTTGGAAAACATGGTCTCTCTCTTTCAATCTGACTTTCAGGCAGCCTGAAAACCGTTTTCAGGCTGCTTTGGTGTCGATTTGCCCAATACGGAAAACGCGCATTGTAGCGTGCCGGCCCAGCGCCCCAAAGCGCTGCCGCCACAAAAAGCGCCCGACGGTTGGCAAAGCCGCCGCCCTTCCGTATAATCCGCCGCTTTTCACAGCGGACGTGGCGAAATTGGTAGACGCACCAGATTTAGGTTCTGGCGCCGAGAGGTGTGAGAGTTCGAGTCTCTCCGTCCGCACCACGGAATAAAAACAAAGCAGCCTTTTCAGGCTGCTTTTGTGATTTTTGCCTTAGCTGCGGTCTTGATTTCCATCTGCCAAAGGCAGCCTGAAAGCCCTTTCTTTCGCTTTCAGGCTGCCTTTGGCTTACAATGCGCCCCTTTTGTTTCCCGTTTCCCAAGCAAAGCAGTATGAATCCGAAAACGCAGCACTACACCGAATCGAGCATCAAGGTACTCAAAGGGCTGGAGCCCGTGAAAGAGCGGCCGGGGATGTACACCCGCACCGACAGCCCCACCCATATCTGCCAGGAAGTCATCGATAACGCCGCCGACGAGGCGCTGGGCGGTTTTGCCGACACCATCGCCGTCGAAATCCATGCCGACGGCTCGCTGTCGGTGCGCGACAACGGCCGCGGCATTCCAACCGGCCTGCATCCGGAGGAAGGCGTGCCGGTGGTGGAATTGGTATTCACCCGCCTGCATGCCGGCGGCAAATTCGGCAAAACCGAAGGCTCGGGCGCCTACGCCTTTTCCGGCGGCCTGCACGGCGTGGGTGTTTCGGTAACCAATGCGCTTTCGACGCGGCTGGAAGTTACCGTCAAACGCGAGGGCAAAATCCACCGCATTACCTTTGCCGGCGGCGAAGTGGCCGAGCCTTTGGCGGTGGTGGGCAAATGCGCGGTGCGCGATACCGGCACCGAAGTGCGGGTGTGGCCGGATGCGCGTTATTTTGAAAGCCCGAACTACAACCTGGCCGAGCTGGAGCGGCTTTTGCGCGCCAAAGCGGTGCTGCTCAAAGGCGTGCAGGTATCGCTGTCGCGCCCGGCTAAAAAAACCGAACAGATGCAGCCTGAACACAAAATCAGAAGCTGGCACTATCCCGACGGCCTGCGCGGCTATCTGAACGATCTTTTGGCCGAAGCCGAGCCGGCGGTGCCGGTGTTTGCGGCGGAAAACTACATCGGTGCCGGCCACGACGATTTCCGCGCCGGCGAGGGCGCCGCTTTTGCGCTCACCTGGCTGGAAGACGGCGCCTGCGGTGGCGAAAGCTATGTCAACCTGATTCCCACGCCGCTGGGCGGCACCCACGAAGCCGGGCTGAAACAGGCGGTGTTTCAGGCGGTGAACAACTTTATCAGCCACCACAACCTGTTGCCGCGCGGCGTGAAAATCCAAAGCGACGATGTCTTCTCGCGCGTTGCCTTCGTGCTTTCCGCCCGCGTGCTCGACCCGCAGTTCCAAGGCCAGACCAAAGACAAGCTCACCAACCGCGACGCGCTCAAATTGGTTGCCGCCGTCTGCGCCGATCCGCTCGAATTGTGGCTCAACCAAAACGTCGAAGCCGGCAAAAAAATCGCCGAGCTGGCCATCCGCCAGGCACAGGCGCGGCTGCGTTCGGTGAAGAAAATCGAAAAGAAAAAAGGCAGCGGCGTGGCCGTACTGCCCGGCAAACTCACCGACTGCGAAAGCGAAGACATCCGCGAAAACGAGCTGTTTTTGGTCGAAGGCGATTCGGCCGGCGGCTCGGCCAAACTCGCCCGCGACAAAGCCTTCCAAGCCATCCTGCCCTTGCGCGGCAAAGTGCTCAACAGCTTTGAAGTGCACCGCGACCAGCTCTTTGCCAACGCCGAAATCCACGACATCGCCGTCGCCATCGGCGTCGATCCCCACGGCGAGGGCGACAGCCCCGACCTTTCCGGCCTGCGCTACGGCAAAATCGCCATTTTGTCGGACGCCGATGTGGACGGCTCGCACATCCAAGTGCTGCTGCTCACCCTGTTTTACCGCCACTTCCCCGCCCTTATCCGCCACGGCCATATCTACGTTGCCCAGCCGCCGCTGTTCCGTGTGGACGTAAACGCCCAAGGCAAAAGCCGCCCCGCGCGCAAATTCTACGCGCTCGACCAAGGCGAACTGGAAGGCATTTTGGAGCGGCTCGCCGCCGAAAAAGTCAAAGAATCCGCCTATTCCATCAGCCGCTTCAAAGGCCTGGGCGAAATGAACCCCGACCAGCTCAAAGACACCACCATGAACCCCGACACCCGCCGCCTGCTGCGCGTGGGCATTCCCGAGCACGATAGTGAAACCACGCTCGCAGCCTTCACCCGCCTGATGGGCAAAGGCGAAGCCGCCGCCCGCCGCAGCTGGATGGAAGCCGAGGGGGATCGGGTGGAAGCGGATGTTTAGCTAGGGTCTGTTTGCAAGCAAAGCAGCCTGAAAGCCGGTTTCTAGGTTTTCAGGCTGCTTTTTGCTTTCGGTATGGCGGCATTACGGCAGAATACTCACCCGCTCATAAGGGCGGATGCTTTGCATGCTGATACCGACCATCGGGCCGGCGCAGGAGGCTAGGAGCCGAGCAGGGCTGCGCGGGCGGGGAAGCGGGGGTTCATGTCGGTTTCCTTTATTTGGGTAAGGTATTTTCAGGCCGCCTTTCAGTGGACGGGGCAGCACCTTGCTGTAGGTCGGATACTCGTATCCGACATTGCTTTTTCCGAGCTGAGTGTTGCCGTTGCGATCGGCCGTCGGATTCAAGAATCCGACCTACGGAAGTTTTTCGTTTTCAGGCTGCCTGAAACGGCAAAACGGTTTTAACTCCGTTGAAGCTTCGCTTTCAGACGGCCTGTTGGTTTTTCAGGCTGCTTTGAGGCAGTCTGAAAACAGGTTTACGGGACGATATTTACTTGGTCGCCGCCGAAGATGAGGGTAGTGTCGATGTAGATTTCGTCTTTGCTGGTGCAGGCGGCGTAAGCGCCTGTGGGATTGCCTTCTATTGTGTTGTTTTTGAACCGAAACATTTTGGTCTGCCAGCCGGTGTAGCCGCCGTAGGCGTTTTTGGCATTGACGTCGGCGCAGGCCAGGTAGAAGGCGTCCCAGCCGGCGCGGCCGCTGCCTTGCACGCCCTGGTTGCTGAGGCGGAGCACTTTGCGCGGCGGGGTGATGATGCGGATTTTCACGCTGCCGGCATCGCGCAGGTTTTCGTCCAGATAGCTGCGGATGTGCTGTTGGTAGTCTTTGGGGTAGCGACCGTAGTCGGCGTTGCGCGCGGCCTGCATGCTGACTTCGATGGGTTTGGCGGCGCAGGCGGCCAGCAGGCAGAGGCTGCTGATCAGGGCGGCATGGGTGGGAAGTTTCATATTGGTTTCCTTGTATGGGGTTGGTGGATGTTTTCAGGCTGCTTTAAGGCTGAAGTTCGTCTGAAACCCAATTTCAATAAAGTAAAAATGCCCGAACAAAAATTTCAGACGACCTTCTGCCCATACCGCATCAGTGTCATGCCGCCGACCGCTGCCGCGCAGCCCGCAACCAGAGAAATATGCAAAGGTTCGCCCAAAACCCACGCCGAGCTGAGCATGCCGAAAATCGGCACGAGCGTAATATACGCCGCTGCGCTGCCTGCGCCCAAAATCTTCACGCCTTCAAAATACCACGCGTAAGCCAATACCGTCGCGCCGATGACCAGCCACGCCAATGCCGTCCAACCGCGTGCATCCATCGCCGCCATCGCCTCAAACGGCAATCCGTCCGTCCACAATGCCACCACCGTCAACATCAACGCGCCGATAAGCGAAGTTGCCGCCGTTACCGTCAGCGCGTCTATCCCGCGCAAAACCGCGCGTCCGATTAAGGTATAAACCGCCCAGCAGACCACGCAGCCGAAAATCAGCCACTCCCCCGCCTTGATGCCGCCCGACAATACCGCCAACGGCTGCCCTTGCGTTACCGCCGTTATCGCGCCACAAACCGCCAACAGCATACCCGCCAAAATTTTCGCATTTAAACGTTCGCTGAAAAGCCAAGCCGCCAGCAGCAGCGTCAGCACGGGATTTACCGCCACAACCACTGCCGCCTTACCCGCCGGCATTGCCTGCAAACCCAGCATGAAAAACACCGCATAGCCGCACACCCCGACGGAAGCGGCTACCGTCAAGCCCAGCCATTGCCGTGCCGACAAAGCCGCCAAGGTTACAAACCTGCTGCGCGCAAACAACCAGCCCAACAGCAAAACCGAAGCCAATACAAACCGAACCGCCCCGCCCGTCAGCGGCAGCAGCGACTGCCCCAGCATCCGCCCCATCGGCCAAGACGCGCCCCACAACACCGCCATTCCCAGCAGTTTCAAATGTACGGAATAACGTTCCATCTCAATCCTTTATCAACAAAGGCCGTCTGAAAACCGAATTTCAAGTTTTCAGACGGCTTTTTAGTGCAGCTGCTGCAAACAGATTACTTGGGCTGCCAAGAATCTTTCAGCGTTACTGTGCGGTTGAACACGGGTTGCTCGGGGCGGTGGTCTTTGCGGTCGGTAACGAAATAGCCCAGGCGTTCAAACTGCCAACGGCTTTCGGGCGGCAAATCGTTGGCGGATGCTTCGACCCAGGCTTGGATTTCGCGCACGGATTCGGGGTTGAGAAAGTTAGTGAAGGGCAGGTATTCGCCGTCTGCGCCGCGCACGGCGTCGGGGCGCGGTTCGGTGAACAGTCGCTCGTACAGGCGCACGGTGGCGGGTACGGCGTGTTCGGCGGAGAGCCAGTGGATGACGCCTTTGACTTTGCGGCCTTCGGGGTTTTTGCCCAGCGTGTCGTAATCAAGGCTGCATTTGAGTTCGACTACATGGCCGTCTGAATCTTTGACGACTTCGTCGCAGCGCATCACGTAGCTGTGGCGCAGGCGCACTTCGCCGCCGGGGACGAGGCGTTTGAAGCCTTTGGGCGGGTTTTCGGCGAAGTCGTCGGTTTCGATGTAAAGCGTTTGCGAAATCGGCAGTTCGCGGCCGCCCATTTCTTCGTGGTTGGGGTGGTAGGGGGCGTAGCGGCTTTGCGCTTGGGCGGGGTCGAAGTTGGTCAGGGTGACTTTGAGCGGGTTGAGCACAGCAATCATGCGCGGGGCGGAGTTTTCCAGCTCTTCGCGGATGGCACCTTCGAGTACGCTCATGTCGATCACGTTTTCGGATTTGGAGATGCCGGCGCGTTTGGCAAACAGGCGCAGGCCTTCGGGGGTGTAGCCGCGTCGGCGCATACCGGAGATGGTGGGCATGCGCGGGTCGTCCCAGCCTGAAACGTGGCCGTCTGCAACGAGCTGGTTGAGTTTGCGTTTGGACGTGATGGAGTACAGGAGTTCCAAGCGCGAAAATTCGTACTGGCGCGGGCGGGTGGCATGCGGCGCAGGGATGTTGTCGAGCACCCAGTCATACAGCGGGCGGTGGGCTTCAAATTCGAGCGTGCACAGGGAATGGGTGATGCCTTCGATGGCGTCGGAGATGGCGTGGGTGTAGTCGTACATCGGGTAGATGCACCATTTGTCGCCGGTGTTGTGGTGGTGGGCGCGACGGATGCGGTAGATGACGGGGTCGCGCATATTGATGTTGCCTGATGCCATGTCGATTTTCAGGCGCAGGGTTTTGCTGCCGTCGGGGAATTCGCCGTTTTTCATGCGTGTGAACAGGTCGAGGTTTTCTTCGATGCTGCGATCGCGGTAAGGGCTGTTTTTGCCCGGCTCGGTGAGCGTGCCGCGATATTCGCGCATTTCTTCGGCGGTCAAATCATCGACATAGGCTTTGCCGTCTTTAATCAGGCCGACGGCGTAATCGAACAGGCGGTCGAAATAGTCGGACGCGTAATGCGGCTCGCCCGCCCACTCGAAACCCAGCCAGTTGACATCTTCTTTAATCGAATCAACGTATTCCTGATTTTCTTTTTCGGGGTTGGTGTCGTCAAAGCGCAGGTTGCACAGGCCGTCGTACACGTAGGCGAGGCCGAAATTCAGGCAGATGGATTTGGCGTGGCCGATGTGCAAATAGCCGTTGGGCTCGGGCGGGAAACGGGTTTGGATGGCGGTGTGTTTACCGCTTTTGAGATCGTCTTCGATGATGGTGCGGATGAAGTGGTTGTCGGCGAATTGGTCTTTGTTGAGCATGGCGGTATCCGTTCAGGCAGCCTGAAAAATCAAACGGCGGATTTTACCCGAAACCGCAGCCCTTGTGCGACGGCGCGTCCGGCAAAACTTTACCCTGCGGCGCAAGACTTTTACCCTGCCGCTAGTCGATAGCGGCGCCCGTGTGAAATCTTTGCCAGAATCCTTGCGGCTAATGTAAACTTACGCCCTTTAAACGCTAGCCGCGGCACCGCCCGCGCCAGCACCCGCCAACCAACCGAGAAACGGAACCCAACCATGAGCAATATCCCCGCCGATTTGAAATATGTTGCCAGCCACGAATGGCTGCGTTTGGAAGCCGACGGCAGCGTAACCGTGGGCATCACCCACCACGCGCAAGAGCTGTTGGGCGACATCGTGTTTGTCGAACTGCCCGAAGTGGGCGCCGAGCTGGCCGCCGAAGAGCAGGCCGGCGTGGTCGAATCGGTGAAAGCCGCTTCCGACGTGTACGCGCCGATTGCCGGCACCGTATTGGAAACCAACCAAGCGCTGGTAGATGCCCCTGACACCGCCAACAGCGACCCCTACGGCGACGGCTGGTTCTTCAAAATCAAACCGGCCAATGAGCGTGATCTCGACGGCCTGATGAGTGCCGAACAATACGCCGCCGAAATGTCCTGATTTTCGCGCCACGGTTTGAAACAGGCAGCCTGAAAAGTTTTCAGGCTGCCTGTTTTTTAACTTTTCAGGCTGCTTGGCGGCAGATGGGGTGCAAAGCGTATTTCGGCTTACCCGAATCCACCCAACGGTGCGCGGGGCGCACCCTACGCAGCTAAAAGACGGCAGGTAGGGTGCCGCCCCGCGCACCAAAAGGCAGCCTGAAAACGGAAAACCCCGTTTTCAGGCTGCCTTGTTTGCGGTGCGGGCAAAAATCAGACCACAACTTCTTCTTTCTGTTTTTTCTGCTTGAACGCGTTGTTGCGGGTCAGGCCGAACATCAACAGCAGCGGGCTGGCAACCAGTACGGAGGAGTAGATGCCGAAGACGATGCCGATGGTCAGGGCGATGGCAAAACCGTGCAGGGCGCCGCCGCCGAATACCAGCATGGAAAGCACCATCGCTTCGGTGGAGCCGTGTGTAATCACGGTACGGCCGGCGGTGGCGGTAATGGCGTTGTCGATCACCTGATGGACGGTTTTGTTGCGCATTGCCGGCTTGCGGAAGTTTTCGCGGATACGGTCGAACACCACCACCGATTCGTTTACCGAATAGCCGAGCACGGCGAGCACGCCGGCCAGTACGGTGAGCGAGAACTCCCAGCGGAAAAAGGCGAAGCAGCCGAGGATAATCACCACGTCGTGCATATTGGCGATAATGGCGGAAACGGCAAAACGCCATTCGAAACGCATCGATAGATACAGAATGATGCCGGCGACCACCATGCCCAGCGCAATCAGGCCGTTGCGCGCCAAGTCTTCGCCGACGGCCGGGCCGATAAATTCGACCTGGCGCAGCGAGGCGTCGGCATTACGCTGTTTGAGCACTTCCATTACTTGGTTGGAGAGCTTGGCGGTTTCGGCTTTCTGGCCGTCGGCGCTTTGGGCGGCGGAAGTTTTGTTGGGCAGGCGGACCATAATGTGCTTGTTGGTGCCCAGCGCCTGCACTTGGATTTCGCCCAACTGCAGTTTTTCCAAATCCTGCCGCACCTGGTCGATATTGGCGCCCTGCTGCTTGTATTCGACTTCCATCAGCGTGCCGCCGGTAAATTCCACCGACAGGTTCAGGCCGCGGGTAGCCAGGAAAAATACCGCCAGTATGAAGGTGGCAAGCGAGATAAAGGTAGTGAGCTTGCCATAGCTCATAAAGGGGATGTCGCGTTTGAAGTGGAACAGTTCCATGAGTTATTCCTTTTCCAGTGCCACGTTGTCGTCGCGGTCGATTACCGGCGGATAGTGTACGCCGATGGAAATGCGGGTCAGCTTGCGGCGGCGGCCGTACCACAGATTAACCAGGGCGCGCGATACCACTACCGACGAGTAGATGGAAGTCATAATGCCAAGGCAGTGGACGATGGCGAAACCGCGCACGGGGCCGGAGCCGAATACCAGCAGGGCGATACCGGCGATCAGCGAAGTCAGGTTGGAGTCGAGAATGGTGTCCCAAGCATGGTCGTAACCTTCTTTAATCGCCACCTGTGGTTTTTTGCCGGCACGTAATTCTTCACGTATTCGCTCGTTAATCAATACGTTGGAGTCGATGGCCATACCCAGCGTCAGCGCGATGGCGGCGATGCCCGGCAGCGTCAGCGTGGCCTGCAGCGCGGAAAGAATGGCAAACAGGAACAACAGGTTGGCACTGAGCGCCAGCGCCGAGAAGATGCCGAACAGGCGGTAGTAAATCACCATAAACACCGCCACCACGGCAAAGCCCCACACGGTTGAGTTCACGCCTTTGGTGATGTTTTCCGCACCCAGCGACGGGCCGATGGTGCGCTCTTCGATAATGTCCATCGGCGCGGCAAGCGAGCCGGCGCCCAGCAGAAGGGCGACGTCGTTGGCTTCGGCGGTGCCGGCCATGCCGGTAATGCGCACGCGGCCGCCGGGAATCGGCTCTTGGATGCGCGGCGCGGTAATCACTTCGGACTTGCCCTGGTCGATCAGCACCATCGCCATGATTTTGCCGCGGTTGGCGGCGGTCAAGTCGGCAAACACGGTGGTGCCGACGCTGTCCAGATTCAGATTGACGGTGGGGCGCTTGCTTTCTTCGTCGATGGCCGACTGGGCGGCGTTGATGTTGTCGCCGGTCAGCTCGACTTGTTTGCTGACCAGATAGGGATTGCCGTCTTTATCGCTCAAAAGCTCGTAGCCTTCAGGCACGTTGCCGCCGACAGCCTGCTGGATCAGATCCAAGTCTTCGCTCACCATCCGCACTTCCAGCGTGGCGGTGCGGCCGATAATGTCTTTGGCCTTGGCGGTATCGGTCATACCCGGCAGCTGCACCACGATGCGGTCGGCACCGGCCTGCTGGATCACTGGCTCGGCGGTGCCCAATTCGTTTACGCGCTTGTGCAGGGTGGTGATGTTCTGCTCAACCGCTTTTTTGCGGATTTGGTTGAGCTGCTGCTCGGGCAGCGTCAGCTTCAGGGTATTGCCCTCGCTGGACATCTCCAAAGAGGGCTGGCCGGTCATATTGTCGGTAAACAGCTTTTGCAGCTCGGGATAGGCTTTGTCCAGATCGGCCTGGTCTTGGAAGGGCACCAGCAGGCTGTTGCCCGATTTGCGGATGGTGCCGGAGCGGATTTTCTGCTCACGCAGGGTGCGGCGCACGTCGCCGGCGTTGCGGTCGAGCGCTTTTTCCAGCGCGGCTTTCATGTCCACCTGCATGGTGAAATGCACGCCGCCGCGCAAGTCGAGACCCAGGAACATCGGGTTGGCGCCGATTTTCGCCAGCCAGTCGGGGCTGTTGGCGATTTGGTTTTGGGCAACGATATAGCCCTCGCCCAAAACATTGTCGATGGCATCGCGCGCATTGATTTTGTCGGCGTCGCTCACCCGCACTTTCAGGCTGCCGCCGGCGATAAACATGCCGTCGGTTTTGATATTGGCCTCTTGAAGCGCCTGGGCGACGCGGCGCTCGGTTTCCTGATTGATAACCACCGACTGGCGGTTGGTCGAAATCTGGATGGCGGGGGTTACGCCGTAAAGGTTGGGCAGGGCGTAAATGGCTGCCACCGCCAGCGTTAGGGCGATCAGCAGGTATTTCCAAAGCGGGTAACGGTTCATAGGGGGAGCCTTGTGTTAAGGGCAAACAAACTGCCGACGGCATGGGGCGGTGTCGGCAGTGATCCGGCTTTCAGGCAGCCTTATTCGGATTTGGCATCAGCAGCGGCAGGCTGCTCGACTTTCTGGGCGATGGCGTTGCGGTCGATTTCCACCTGCACGCCTTTGCCGATTTCAACGGTAAACACGGTTTCGCCGGGCTTGATGATGCGGGCGTAGAAGCCGGAAACCAAAAGCACGCGGTCGCCTTTTTGCAACTCGCTGATCATTGTCTGACGCTGTTTCTCGCGCTTTTGCTGCGGACGGAACAGCATAAAGTAAAACAGGGCGAGAATCGCAATCAGCGGAATATAGCTCATCAAACCGCCGGGGGCGGGCGCCGGATCCGCTGCGGCAAATACGCTTCCAATCATAGCTGGGCTTTCCTAATCAAAAGGGGGTGTATCTGAAAAACGAAAGGCGCGATTCTAGCAGACAATCAGGCAGCCTGAAACCGTTTCAGGCTGCCTCAAAGCATGGCAATCGGCGGGCGGGCGCAGCGTTTTCAGGCTGCCTCGGCGCCGCATCGCGCGGTGCGGCGTTTATTTTTTCAGCGAATCGCGGATTTCGCGCAGCAGCAGCACTTCTTCGCTGGGTCCGGCCGGCGCTTCCGGCTCGGCGGCGGCAGGCGCGCCTTTGAGTTTGTTGATCAGTTTCACCACCACGAAAATCGCCGAAGCGACAATCATAAAGCTCACCAGCGCGTTGATAAACACACCCACGTTCAGCGTTACCGCACCGGCAGCTTTGGCGGCGGCCAGCGTTTCGTAGCCGGCTTCGGGCGGGTTGGCGCCGGATTTGAGCGTTAAAAACAGATTGGAAAAGTCCACCCCGCCCAGAATCAGACCGATGGGCGGCATAATCACGTCGTCCACCAGCGATTTGACGATACCGGAAAAGGCGGTGCCGACCACCATACCGACGGCCAGATCGATCACATTGCCGCGCATAATGAAGTCTTTGAATTCTTGTTTGATTGACATTTTGCTGTCCTTTCTGTGTGTTTGCGAAGTGTAAATTTGACGGGCAAGCGCCCATAAAAAAATTCAGGCTGCCCTGAACGTGCGGCATCATAACCGAAAACCGCCGCATCCGCCACGCAGGCGGCAGGCAGCCTGAAAACGCCTGCCTGCAATTCCGCCGATAGCACCCAGCGCCTTTTCAGGCTGCCTGCACCGCATGTTAAAATGCGTAATCCCAACACCAGGCCGCCGTTTTCAGGCTGCCGCACCGGAACACACACATGTTTAAAACCGCCAAACAATTCACCTTCGACATGGCGCACATGCTCGACGGCCACGACGGCAAATGTAAAAACCTGCACGGCCACACCTATATCCTGCAGGTAGAAGTTTCAGGCAGCCTGCACGAAACCGGCCCCAAGCGCGGCATGGTCATCGACTTTGGCGACCTGAAAGACTGCGTGCAGCGCCATGTACTCGATCTGATGGACCACGCCTTTATTTATGACAGCGGCAGCGAGCGTGAAAGCCGCGTCGCCGAGCTGCTGCAGAGTCTCGATTCCAAAACCTACGCCCTGCCCTGCCGCAGCACCGCCGAAGCGATGGCCGAGCACATTTTCGGCCTGCTCAAACACCGCGCCGGCCTGCCGGTCAGCCTGATCCGCCTGTGGGAAACTCCGTCGTCCTACTGCGAGTACCGCGAATGAAGCCGTCCTACCGCATCGTCGAAATCTTCCGCTCGCTGCAGGGCGAAGGCTGGAACACCGGCATGGACGCCGTTTTCATCCGCTTTGGCAAATGCAATCTCGCCTGCCACTGGTGCGACACCGACTACCACCGCTACGGCATGCGCGGTCTCGACGACATCCTTTCCGAAGTGCTCGCCCACAACACCCGCAACATCATCATTACCGGCGGCGAGCCGACCATCCAGCCCAAGCTCGAAGTGCTGCTGGACGAACTCAAACGCGCCGGCCGCTATCTGGCCATCGAAACCAACGCGCTGAAAAAAATTCCGCCGCAAATCGACTATATCGCCGCCAGCCCCAAGCGTCTCTACCGCGAAGCCTACGCCAAGCGCTGCATCAGTCGCGCCGACGAAGTGCGCATCGTTGCCGACGACGATTCCATTCCCGAGTTCTGCGCCGAAATCGAAGGCCGCATCCGCGCCGAGCGCTACTACCTTTCCCCCTGCGAGCAAAACGGCCAAATGAACCTGCTGCCAACCCTGCGCCTGCTCGGCGAACTCAACGAGCGCCCCGGCAAACCGCACTGGCAGCTCAGCATCCAAACCCACAAACTGGCCGGCATCGAATAAAGCCCCGCCCTTTTCAGGCTGCCTGAAAACCAAAAGCAGCCTGAAAGCCATCCGCCGTAGAGTACGCACCGCGCACCAAAACACCAGAGCGCAACCAATGGTGCACGGTGTGCACCCTACAGCCGAAACCCCAAAAGCAGCCTGAAAACCACCCGCCGTAGGGTGCGCACCGCGCACCAAAACACCAAAACCCGAAAAACAAGGCAGCCTGAAACCCCGCACACGCCATGAATCCAGACGAATCTTCCTGCTTCCACTGCGGCCTGCCCGTTCCCGCCGGCAGCCGCTATCCCGTACGTTACGAAGGGAACGAACAGCCGACCTGCTGCGCCGGCTGCCAGGCCGTTGCCCAGGGCATTATCGACGCCGGACTGGGCAGCTATTACAAGCACCGCACCGCCGAAGCCGAACGCGCGGTGCTGCCGCCGCCGGAAGTGCTGGCACAGCTCAAACTGTACGACCTGCCCGAAGTGCAGGCCGAGTTTGTCGAAATCCAGCCCGACAACCGCCGCGAAGCGGTGCTGATGCTCGGCGGCGTTACCTGCGCCGCCTGCGTGTGGCTGATCGAGCAAAAACTGATGCGCCTGGCCGGCGTCGAACGCGCCGAACTCAATTACAGCACCCAGCGCGCGCGGGTATGCTGGGACGAAAGCCGCGTCCGCCTGTCCGACATCCTGCTTGCCGTGCGCGAAACCGGCTACAGCGCCGCGCCCTACGACGCCCAAAAACACGAAGCGCAAACCCAGCGCGAGCGCAAAAAAATGCTGATCCGGCTGGCGGTGGCCGCACTCTCGAGCATGCAGACCATGATGTTCGCGCTGCCGACCTATCTTTACGCCGACATCGAGCCGCAATACCTGCTGCTGCTGCACTGGGGCGCGTTTTTTATGGTGCTGCCGGCGATGTTCTACTCCGCCACCCCGTTTTACCGCGGCGCGTGGCGCGACTTTAAAAACGGCCGCACCGGCATGGATACGCCGGTGGCTATTGCCATCGTGATGACCTTTATCGCCGGCATCTACGCGCTGCTCTCCAACGCCGGACAGGGCATGTATTTCGAGAGCATCGCCATGTTTGTGTTCTTCCTGCTGCTCGGGCGCTTTATGGAGCAGTCGGCACGGCGCAAAGCCGGCGATGCCGCCGAGCGGCTGGTTAAACTGGTGCCGGCGTTCTGCCATCTGCTGCCGGCCTATCCCGACCCCAAAAGCGAAGAAGCCGCCGTAGCCAGCCTGAAAGCCGGCGATGTGCTGCTGGTGCGCGGCGGCGAAACCATCCCCGCCGACGGCGTGGTGCTCGAAGGCGAAAGCGAAATCAACGAAGCGATGCTCACCGGCGAAAACCTGCCGGTGCCCAAGTTTTCAGGCTGCCGTGTTACCGCCGGCACGCTCAATACCGCCGGCCCGCTGACCATCCGCGTCGAGCAGACCGGCAGCGCCACCCGTCTTGCCCACATCGTGCGCCTGCTCGATCGCGCGCTGTCGCAGAAACCGCGCTTGGCCGAGCAGGCCGAACGCTATGCCGCCACCTTTACCCGCAGCCTGATCATCACCGCCGTACCCACCTTTATTGGCTGGTGGTGGTTTGCCGATGCCGGCACCGCGCTGTGGATTACCGTGTCGCTCTTGGTGGTTACCTGCCCCTGCGCGCTGTCGCTGGCCACCCCCGCCGCGCTGGCCGCCGCCACCGGCAATCTGGCCGCCCGCGGCATTCTGGTGGCGCGCGGGCATGCGCTGGAAACGCTCGCCGCCGTCGATACCGTGGTTTTCGACAAAACCGGCACCCTGACCCACGGCCGCCTGCAGGTTGTCCGCACCCTGGCGCTGGCCGGCAATCCCTATGCCAATGCCGCCGCTCAGGCGCTGGAAGAGCATTCCGAACACCCCGCCGCCCGCGCCATCGCCGCCCTGCCGGTGGCAGGCAGCCTGAAAAACGCCGTTGCCGCCCGCAACCGCGTCAGCCGCGTCGGTCACGGCGTCTGCGCCCTGCTCACCATTGCCGGACGCGAACAAAACTGGGCGCTCGGCCGGCCGGAATTTGTTGCCGAAACCGCCGGCGGCATCCCGCCGGAATTGGCCGAACTGGAGCAGCAGGGCAGCGTGATCGCGCTGGGCAATGCCGACGGTTTTCAGGCTGCCTATCTGCTGGCCGACGAAAACAAAGCCGGCTTCGATACCGTGATTGCCCAGCTACAAAACCGCGGCCTGGCCGTCCACATTCTCAGCGGCGACCGCCGCGCCGCCGTCGCCGCGCTGGCGCAAACGCTCGGTATCAGCGACATCCGCGCCGAAGCCACGCCCGAAGACAAGCTCGCCTATGTGCAGACCCTGCAGCGGCAGGGGCGGCGCGTGCTGATGCTCGGCGACGGCATCAACGATGCGCCGGTGCTGGCCGCCGCCGATATTTCGGTGGCGGTGGCCGGCAGCGCCGACGTCGCCCGCGACGGCGCCGACATCCTGCTGCTCAACGACGACCCCACCGCCCTGCCCCATCTGTTTGCCCTTGCCGCTCGCACCCGCGCCGTTATCCGCCAAAATCTGATTTGGGCCAGCGTTTACAACCTGATCGCCGTACCGCTGGCGCTGGCTGGTTTCGTTACCCCGTGGCTGGCCGCGCTGGGCATGAGTTTCAGCTCGCTGCTGGTGGTGTGGAACGCCCTGCGCCTGCGCCGCTGACGGCTGTTTTTTTTCAGGCTGCCTGCAAATACTCAGGCAGCCTGAAAAACCGGCCGACAAAACTTAACAAAAACACGCCGCCACTACGGCCGCCACACAGAAAAAGCAGCCTGAAAGCGTGCAAAAGCACTCCTGCCCTGCTTTCAGGCTGCTTTGCCGGAATGTAAATTTTTGCGTATTTACATGAATTTCTGTCTGATTTCCCTTTGTCGGTCGCGCCAATAATGGTATGATTGCCGCCGTTTTTTATCCCAAAACGGATTAAACATTAGTTTTCAATCTGTTATCGCACACAAGGACGCCGCCATGAATTTTACCCGTTTCAGCAAAAAACTTTGTTGCAGCACCCTTATCGGCCTGAGCCTGTGCTCCAGCGCCTTCGCCTTGGACGACGAAGACCTGATCGGCCAGCTTCTCGAACAAAAACAAATCGCTCCCGCCGTTGCCGCCAACGATGCCGACCCCCTGAAACAAATCATCGAAAACAGCACCATCGAAGAGCAGGCCAACTACTACGGCCCGCAGCTCAACGCCCGCTCCGCCCTGATTATGGATGCGCGCAACAACAAAATCCTTTACCAGAAAAACATCGACAACGTCCGCTCCATCGCTTCGATTTCCAAAATGATGTCGGCCATGGTGCTGCTGGATGCCCGTTTGAACATGAACGAGCAGATCACCATCACCGAAGCCGAAATCGACCGTCTCAAAGGCACCGGCAGCCGCCTGTCCATCGGCACCACCCTGACCCGCGAAAAACTGCTGCATCTGGGTTTGATGAGCAGCGAAAACCGCGCCATCCACGCCCTGGCCCGCACCTATCCGGGCGGCATGAGCGCTTTTGTTGCCGCAATGAACGCCAAAGCGAAAAGCCTGGGCATGAGCAACACCCGCTTCTTTGAACCCACCGGCCTGGATCCGCGCAACGTTTCCACCGCCCGCGATTTGAGCCGCATGGTCAAAGCCGCCACCAACTATCCGAAAATCCGCCAACTAAGCACCGCCAACAGCGGCTCGGCCTACACCAGCGCCGGCAAAGTGCAAAACTATAAAAACTCCAACGCTTTAGTGCGCGAAGGCCAGTGGGACATCACCGTACAGAAAACCGGCTACATCCGCGAAGCCGGCAAATCAATGGTGCTGCAGGCCAAACTCGGCCGCGATCCGGTGATTATCGTGGTACTCGGCGCCAACAGCTCCGCCAACCGCGTCAGCGACGTGCGCACGCTGGGCAATATCGTCAAACAAACCCAGCTGTAACCCATCCCGATACAAAAAAACGACGGCAGAAGCCGTCGTTTTTTTATTACTTGCGGCGCCGCCAACACACCGCAGGCAGCCTGAAACGCCGTTTCTTACACTATATCAATTTCTCTGCAAACATTATCTGCTATCATTTGGCTTCCCATTTTGACGAAATGAAGGAGAACGCCATGAGCGAAGCACAAAAAAGCAAAAAAGAATCCGTCACCGATTTTCTCAACAACATTCTCAACGGCACGGCCATCGCCATTGTCGTCGCCCTGATTCCCAACGCCATTCTGGCCACCCTGCTCAAACCCCTGCTCGGCCATCCCACCTTCGGCGGCTTTGCCAACGAATTTCTCCACGTTCTCCAAGTTTTCCAATTCTTCACGCCGATTATGGCCGGCATTCTCATCGGCCAGAAATTCCAGCTCGCGCCGATGCAGCAGCTGGCGGTTGGCGGCGCGGCCTATATCGGCTCGGGCGCGTGGAAGTATGTGGAAGTGGTGAAAGACAATATCGAACAAAGCATTTTCCAGCTTGCCGGTATCGGCGATCTGATCAACACCATGTTCACCGCCGCGCTGGCGGTGCTGGCGGTGCGGCTGGTCGGCAAACGCTTCGGCGCACTCAACATTATCTGCCTACCGATTTTCATCGGCGCCGGCGTCGGCTTTCTCGGCTGGAAAATCCTGCCTTTCACCGCCCACATCACCACCGTGATCGGCCACGGCATCAACACCTTTACCGAACTGCAACCCTATCTGATGAGCGTGCTGATTGCCGCCTCCTTTGCCGTGATTATCGTCAGCCCCGTTTCTACCGTTGCCATCGGCATCGCCATCGGTCTGGACGGACTGGCGGCGGGCGCGGCCTCGATGGGCATTGCCGCCACCACCGCCGTGCTGGTGTGGGGCACCGGCCGCAAAAACGAATCGGGCATCCCCATCGCCATTGCGCTGGGCGCGATGAAAATGATGATGCCCAACTTCTTAAAACGGCCGCTGATTGCCGTGCCGATGGTGCTTACCGCCGCCGTTAGCGCCCTGTCCGTGCCCTTTTTCAACCTGGTCGGCACGCCCGCCTCATCCGGCTTCGGCCTGGTCGGCCTGGTCGGCCCCATCGCCTCGCTGGCGGGCGGCTGCGGCATACTGGTGATGCTGCTGGCTTGGCTCGTCATCCCCTTTGCCGTCGGTTTCGTCGCCTACAAAATCTGCCGCGACCTGTTCAAACTCTATACCGACGACGCTTTCGTCTTTAAAGAATAAACCCCTTTCCTTTCCGGCCGTGCGCCCGCACGAGCACGGCCGGGCTTTCCCACCGCAACCCTACAAGGAGCTGTCCTATGAAAACCAACAAACTCGCCGTTATCGGCGTCGGCCATGTCGGATCGGAAGTACTGGAAAACGCCGCCCTCTCCGGCCTGTTCGGCGAAATCGTCGCCATCGACACCCGCAGCGAACGCGCCGCCGCCGAAGCCCTCGACCAAATGCACGCCGCCGGTATGCTCGGCCGCGCCAACGTCAATATCTACGGCGGCAGCTACGACGACATCGCCGATGCCGACGCCATCGTGATCGCCGCCACCCACATCTGGCCGCACGGCGAAGTCCCCGCCGACCGCCAAGCCCTGCTCGGCAACAACGCCGCCATCATCCGCCAAATCATGGGCGACATCAGCCGCGTTACCCGCGACGCCGTTCTCGTCTTCATCACCAACCCGCTCGATACCGTCGTTTACATCGCCGCCACCGAGTTCGGCTACCCAAAAGAAAAAATCATCGGCACCGGCTGCACCCTCGATTCCTCCCGCCTGCGCTTTCTGCTCGGCCGCCGCTACGGCCTAGACCCCAAAGCCGTCAACGCCTTTATGATGGGCGAACACGGCTACACCGCCTTCCCGCTGTTGGGCAGCGCGCAAATCGCCACCGTGCCCTACGCCGAGCTGCCCGAATATTTCGGCCAAGACAACTGGAGCGCGGATGAAGTCAAAGACAAAGTCGTTCAGGCTGCCTACGAAGTCTTCCACCCCAAAGACGGCGTAACCGACGCCGCCGTCTCCCAAGCCGCCACCGAAATCCTGCGCAGCATCGTGCTCGACGAAAAAGCCGTCTTCTCCGCCGCCACCTACATTGACGGCGAACTCGGCCAGCACGACATCGTATTCAGCATTCCCGTCGTCATCGGCGCAAACGGCGTCGAGAAAAAGCTGCCGCCCAAACTCAACGCCTGGGAGCAGGCCAAACTCGCCGAATCCGTCGCCGCCATCCGCGCCAACATCGATTTGGCGAAAAAGCTGAAACAGGGGTGATGGGGATTGGGTCAAACCCGTAGCAGCCCCCGAATGCAAAAGCAGCCTGAAAACCGTTTGTCCAGTTTTCAGGCTGCCTTTTTATCGCCGCTTAGGCACTGTCTGCCTGCTTTCAGGCTGCTTTTGGCATGCGGTAACGACGCTATTCCTGCCGCACCAGAATTTGGCGGGCGCCGCCGGCATCGGGCGGGGAGACGATGCCGCCGTCTTCCAGCGCCTGCATCAGGTTGGCGGCGCGGTTGTAGCCGATGCGCAGGTGGCGCTGCAGCGAGGAAATCGAGGTTTTGCGGCTGCTGGCGATAAAGGCGACTGCCTGGTCAAACAGCTCGTCGCCGCCGCTGCCGGCAACTTCGGGGTTGATAAAGCTGTTGGTTTCGCCGGCGGCTTCGCCGCTGAGGATGCCTTCAACGTAATTCGGCTCGGCCTGCTCTTTGATAAACGACACCACACGGTGCACTTCGTCGTCGCTCACAAACGCGCCCTGCAGGCGGGTGGGTTCGGCGTTGCCCGGCTGCAGGAACAGCAGATCGCCGTATTTGAGCAAATCTTCGGCGCCCATCTGGTCGAGGATGGTGCGGCTGTCGATGCGGCTTTGCACGGTGAAGGCCATGCGGGTGGGCACGTTGGCTTTAATCAGGCCGGTAATCACGTCCACGCTGGGGCGCTGGGTGGCGATAATCATGTGGATGCCGGCGGCACGGGCTTTTTGGGCAAGGCGGGCGATTTGGGTTTCGACCGCTTTTTTCTCGGTCATCATCAAATCGGCCAGCTCGTCGATCACCACCACAATCTGCGGCAACTCTTCCAGCGGCTCGGGATCGTCGGGCGTGAGGGTGAAGGGGTTGGACAGCGGTTTTTCGGCAGCACGGGCGGCGGCGATTTTTTCGTTGTAACCCGCCAGGTTGCGCACGCCCACATGCGAGAGCAGCCGGTAGCGTTTTTCCATTTCGGCCACGCACCAGTTGAGCGCGTTGCCGGCGGCTTTCATATCGGTAACCACCGGACACAGCAGGTGCGGGATGCCTTCATAGACCGAGAGTTCGAGCATTTTCGGATCGATCATAATAAAGCGCACTTCGTCCGGCCGCGCCTTGTAGAGCATCGACATAATCATGGCGTTCACACCCACCGATTTGCCCGAACCGGTCATGCCGCCCACCAAAAGGTGCGGCATTTTCGCCAGATCGCCCACCACCGGCACGCCGGCAATGTCTTTACCCAGCGCCACGGTGAGTTTGGACGGGGCGTCGGTAAACACCGGCGAAGTGAAGATTTCCTGCAGCAGCACTTCCTGGCGCTCTTCGTTCGGCAGCTCGATGCCCATGGTGCTGCGGCCGGGGATGGTTTCGACCACCCGCACCGACTGCACCCGCAGCGAGCGTGCCAAGTCTTTGGACAGATTGACAATCTGGCTGCCCTTCACCCCCTGCGCCGGCTCGATTTCGTAGCGGGTGATCACCGGCCCGGCGGTGGCGCTGACCACCTGCACCTGAATGCCGAACTCGGCCAGTTTGGTTTCGATGCTCAGCGCGGTGCGTTCGAGCTTGGCCGGATCAATCGAAGCCGGACCGGCTTCTGGCGTTTTCAGGCTGCCGATATCGGGCAGGCGGTATTCGCCCACTTCCTGCGGCTGCGGCTTAGGCGGCGCCACCGGCACCTGCGGCTGCGCCACCTGCACCGACATTTTGCGGTTGCTTTTGCTGCCGGCCACCGGCGTAACCGGCTCGGCAACGATTTCTTCCGCCCCGCTACGCTGCGGCTTGGCGCGCGGTTTTTCAGGCTGCATCGCCGCAGCGGCCTTATTGCGCACAAACAGCTTGCGAAACACATATTCGCAGGCGCGGCCGATGTTTTCGGAAACGTCCATCGGCGACACCTGCAGCAGCAGCGACAAACCGACAAACACCAGCATCACCGACAAACCGACGCTGCCGGCCAGCCCCAGCACATGGCGAAGCCCCGAAGCCACCAGCGAGCCGACCAGCCCGCCGGCACCGATCGGCAGGCTGTCGTCCAGCGTTTTGCCTGCGCTCAAAGTTTCCAGCACCGGGCTGGCAAACAGCAAGAGCCCCAGCCCCAAACCGGCCACCCAGCCCTGATAGCGCGCCTGGCCGCTGAAGCGGCGGGTGTTGCGGTAGAGCCAGGCAACCGTGGCGCTCAGCAGCCACCACGCGGAAAAGCCGAACAGATAATAAAAAATGTCGGCCAGATAGGCGCCGAGCAGGCCGGCGGGATTGTGGATGTCGCCCTGCTTGGGCACGCTGCGCGACCACGCCGGATCCAGCATATTGAAGCCGGCCAGCAGCAGCATCAGGTAAATCGCAGCCACCGCCATCACAAACCAGCGCACATCCGCCCACAACCGCCTGATCTGCGGATTGTCGACAGGCAGCGGGGTGCGGATAAGGGCGGACTTGGCGGTTTTAACGGGCTTGGCCGCCGTTTTGGTTTTCGGGCGGGCGGGTTGGGGATTCTTTCGGCTCATAAGCGGCTAAATCGGAAAACGGATGCGGTATTTTGTTTCGGGCAGCCTGAAACCCTGTGAAACGGGAAAAAACAGGAAAAAGCGCTTTTCAGGCTGCCTGCCGGTAGCGCAACAGCAGGTTGCGGAAGGCTTTGGGGTCTTTGATAAAGGTCATCTCGCCTTCGGCAGGGAAATGGTAATCGAGCAGGCGCGACACCCAAAAGCGCAGGCAGCCGGCACGGCAGGCGGCCGGCAGCACGGCGGTTTCTGCGGCGCTCAAGGGGCGCACGCTTTGGTAGCCGGCAACAAAAGCATCGCGCAGGGTTTCGTCGATGCTGTCGTCGGCATGGCGCGCCCAGTCGTTCAGGGCGATGGCCAGATCGTAAACAAAGGTGCCGTTGCAGGCATAGTAAAAGTCGATAAAACCGGCAACTTCATTGCCGGCGAGCAGCACGTTGTCTTTAAACAAATCAGCGTGGATGATGCCCTGCGGCAGGCTGCCGTAGTCAACAGCAGCCTGAAAACGGATTTCATCGCGCAGAAGTTCGGCATCGGCGGCATCGAGCAGCGGATACAGGCGCTCGGCTTCGCGCGTCCACCAGGCGGCGTGGCGCGGGTTGGGCATCTGCTGCGGGAAGTCGGCACCGGCCAGGTGCATGGCGGCGAGCATGGCGCCGGTGGCACGGCACTGCTCGGCGGTGGGGCAGGAAGTGTCGCCGCCGGCCAAACGGCTGACAATACACGCCGGCTTGCCCGCCAGCGTGCCGTCCATGCGGCCGTCGCGCCGCGCCACCGGCTGCGGGCAGGCCACGCCGCGGCTGCTCAGATGGCGGGTGAGTTCCATAAAAAACGGCAGCTCCTGCTGCGTCAGCACTTCGAACACCGTCAGTACATAGCTGCCGCTGTCGGTATCGAGAAAATAATTGCTGTTGGTAATCCCCTGCGCGATGCCGTGCAGCGCTTTGAATGCGCCCAGAGAATAGTCGGCAAGGAAAACGCGCATTTCGTCGTCGGAAACGCTGGTATAGACGGACATGGCAGGCAGCCTGAAAATCGCAAAAGCGCGGATAATAGCAAATTTCCGCTTTTCAGGCAGCCTGAAAGCGTGCGCGGCGGCTTTCAGGCTGCTTTTTTGCCGGCTGCCGGCGCGCCTGTTTTTTCAGTATCGCCGTACACAAGCCGCACCGCCGGTTTGCGCGCACACGCCGCCCTGCCGGCAAAAGCAGTCTTCAGGCAGCCTGAAAACCACTATTTGCGCCGTGATGGCGGCGGCGTTTTGTGCTACATTTGCCGCCTTTTGCCTTTGGCGCTTTTTCTTTTTTCCGCTATGTCCGCCCAGCCCGCCCCTACCCGTCCCCTGCTTCACGCCGATACCCGCCGCAGCCTGCGCGATGCGCTGCCGGTGTGCATCGGCTTCGCTTCCTTCGGCACCATTCTCGGCGCGCAGGCGGCGCAAAAGGGCATGAGTCCGCTCGAGAGCGTGCTGATGGTGGCGGTGAATTATGCCGGCGGCTCGGAATTTGCCGCCGTCAATCTGTGGGCCAGCCCGCTGCCGGTGCTGCTGATTTGGACGATGACGCTGATGATCAACAGCCGCCACATTCTGATGAGCGCGGCAATGATTCCCCATCTGCGCGGCCTGCCGCTGAAAAAACTACTGCCGACGCTGTTTGTGATGTGCGACGAAAGCTGGGCGCTGGGGCTGGCCGACGCCAAAAACCGCAGCACGCCGGACAAACCGGCGCCGCTGAACCTGCGCTACTACGGCGTGCTGGCCGCCGCGCTGTATGCCAGCTGGCTGCTGTCGGTGTGGGTCGGCACCTTGGCCGGCCCGCTGTTGGGCGACATCAGCCGCTACGGTTTCGGCATGGCCTTTCCCGCGGTCTTTTTGGTGCTGCTGCGCGGCATGTGGCGCGGCAGCCGCGCCGCCCTGCCCTGGCTGGCCAGCCTGATTGCCGCCGGCAGTCTCTATCTGCTGCTGCCCGCTTCCGGCTGGTATGTATTGGCCGGCACCGCCGCCGGCCTGCTGACCGCCTTTTTCGCCGGCAGCGGCAAGCAGCCTGAAAATGCCCCGTCCGCCAAACAAGGAGCGCAGCATGATTGATTTTACTTCCGCGCTTACCATCGTCGGCATGGGCGTGATCACCTATTCCACCCGTCTGATCGGCTATTTCGCCCTGCGCAACCGCCGCTTCGGCCCGCGCGCAGTGCGGGTGATGGATGCCGCCCCCGGCTGTGTGATCGCCGCCGTTATCGCCCCGCATTTCGTTTCCGGCAAACCCGACGAACTGATCGCCATGCTGCTGACCGCCGCTGCCGCCTGCCGCCTGCCGATGCTGCCCACCGTCGGCATCGCCGTGTCTTCCTACGCCCTTTTGCACTGGCTGCTGCAGGCAGCCTGAAAATCCCGCGTGGCGTGTTAAGTGCTGAAAAGATACAGATTCAATTCCACTTTTTCCCGCAGGCTTCTTCCCGCAAAATTCAGAATTTATCCAATCCAATCAAAAACTCAAACCCGATTGGCGTCTGCGTTCCGTGTAAAGGCCGCGGCCGCTTTCTTTACCCAAATTACACAAAACTGCCCTTGTCCCGCAGATTCTTTGCCTGTTTTTGCACCAAAGTTGTAAAATGGCAGCAAAATATTATCGGCGAATCCGGCAGCTGCTATCCGCGGACAGCCGGCAAAACGCCGCGAAACGCCGTTTCCGGCCACACGCCGCATCAACCCACAAGGACAAGGAACCCACAATGACTGGCACTTACATGCTGACCGCCTTTATCTTAGGCTTCTGGTGCATCTGGTCGGCCAACCGCGACGTCAAATCGCTGGCCGAGGCTTTAGTTTTTATCGTTATCACCTTAGTTACCAAAGCCCTGATGGAATGGTCGGGTATGCCGAATTTGGATGGTTTGTTCTGGATTACTTGGGGCGTACTGTTTATTTATGTGGCGGTGGTATTGGAAGCGGTGGAGCGCTTTTCCAGCAGCATGGGGGTAAATATGACCATCGCCATCGGCGGCGCCATCGGCTGGTATTTCTTGGCGCAATATGTTTTTAGCGAAAGCGGTTCAACTTATCTGGCCAGCTTTCTATCTTAATTTTTCTGTACTTTTGCCCTTGCCGGTACCGCGCGTACCGGTTTTTTTTGCCCGATACCCGCGCTGCATCCGATCCGGCGCAGCCAAGCAAACAGGCAGCCTGAAAACTTTCAGGCTGCCTGTTTTGATGCCGGACAAACGCAGTTTACAAAGCCAGAACCGCCGTCATCATCGCCGGATCGTCGGGATGCTTGGCCAGCGTGAAACCGAGTTTGGCGGCGAGCTTCTGCATCGGCAGGTTTTCGCTGAGGATTTCCGCGCGCATGCGGCGGTAACCCTGCTGGCGGGCGCGGGCAATCAGTTTTTCCATCAGCAGACTGCCGATGCCCTGCCCCTGCAGGCCGTCGGCAATCAGGATGCCGAATTCGCAGCTTTCGTCATTATCGGCATTGTAGGCGGCGGTGGCCAGCGGGGTGTTGTCACCGGTGGTGAGCAGCAACGCAAATTCGCGGCGGTAGTCGAAACTGCTCAGGCGCAGCAGCTGGGCGGGCGGCAGGCTGCCGCTGCGCTGCATAAAGCGGCGGTAGCGGCTTTCGGCGCTCAAACCGTCGGCCAGCCGGCCGATCAGCGCCGCATCTTCGGGGCGCACCGGCCGCAACCAGGCGCTGCCGGCAGCCAGTTCCACCTGCTGCTCTTCTTCCGCCGGATAGGGGGCGAACAGATTGGCGGCGCCGGAAAAACTGTCGGGCTCTTGCAGATTGAGCTTCAGCTCGCTGTAGGCGATGCCGCCGCGCGTTTCGTCGCGGTGCAGGCGCAGGCGGCAGCTGTGGATTTCCGGCAGGCGCGAGAAAATTTCCAGCGCGTCGGCCAGCCATTCCTGCCACAGCGCATATTCGAGACCAAGCGTATCGAGTGCGCGTTCGAGCGACACCGCATCGGGCGGCGGCAGCAGGACGGTGCGGACGCCGTCGCATTCGAGCGCCATCACCGCGCCGAAAGCCGGATGTTTTTCCCATTGCAGCAGCACGCCGCCGGCCGGCTCTTTGCGCGCGGCGTGTTTTTCCAGGCGCAGCGCTTCGGTCAGGCGGGCGGCGGCGCTGCGGCCGGCGGGCAGCACCGCCATCGGAATCATCGGCTTCAAGTGCTTGTGCAGGCTGTCGGCGGCCTGCGCGGCGGCGCGGTAGTCGTAAAACTGGGGCAGACGGTCGTGGCGCAGGCGGTGGCTGCGGTATTCGTTGAGCTGCATCAGCGCGTGCAGCGCCGATTCAGGCTGCCTGAAATGCAGATTGCGCCGGCTGCCGAACAAACGCCGCACGGCATCGTTATCGGCGCTGCCCAGCCACACCAGCAGCAGCGGCTTGCGGCTGGCAGCCTGCAATTCCGACACCATCTGCGCGGTCAGCAGGCTGTCGCCGCCGCCGGAGCCGACATACACCAAAAGCAGCGCATCGTTGTTTTCGTCTTCCAAACAGGCGGCTGCGGCAGCCTGAAACACCGCCGGCGCGCTGTCGGCCGGCAGATACAGCGGATTGGTGGCGGCCGGCTTGTGCGGCAGGATGCGGGCGAAGGCGCGGGCGGTGTGGCTGCCGGTGGCCGCCGCTTCCAGTCCGTAGTCGCCCAGCGTTTTAAACGCCAGCGCGCCGATTTGCGGCGAATTGGCAATCAGCGCCAGCCGCGTGCCGCCGCCGATGATGCCGGTGTGGATCAGCTTGGCGGCGATGAAAAAATCGGTCAGCCCCGGCACCCGCAGGATGTGGCAGCGGCGCAGCGCCTGCATCAGCAGCGCTTCTTCGTCTTCGTTATCCAGCGTGCCGAGCACCACCACCGGCTTGCGGCGGGCGGCTTCGGCCAGCGCGCCGACCAGCTCGGCGGCGTTATCGATGCGGCTGATGTGCACCAAGAGCGCGGCATTGTTTTCTTCGGCGGCGGCCAGGCGGATCAGGCGGCCGGTACTCACCGGATAGTGGCGCGGGTTCAGGGTGATGAAACGGCTGAAGGCGATGCCGCGCTCGGCAGCGTAGCTGGCCATGCAGTCGGCAATGCCGGCGGACTGGCCGATATAGGCCGCCGCATGTTTGCCCGCGCCGCAGCTCTCGGCGCGGCGGTAGAGCGCGGCCGCGCCGTCGGTCGGCACCGCAAACAGGCCGACTCCCGCCTTGCGCGCGGCTTCGGCGGCCTTGTCGAGTTTGGCCGCCGTTGCCGGCGCCGGCTGCTCGATGTCGCTGACAAACACCAGATAGCGGATGTTCAGCCGCCCCGCTTCGCGCACCAGCGCCGCCAGCTTGTCGGCCGAGAGCACCACCACCGCGGTATCTACTGCATGCTCGGCACAGGCGGCGGCCAGATCGGGATACGCCTTGCAGGCACCGACGGTTTTGTGGCGGGAATTGACCGGCAGCACCAGCGGCGCGGCACGCTCGGCTACCAGGCGGGCGAACACCTTGCGGCCGACGCTGCCGTAGCGGTCGGACGCGCCGACCACCGCAATCACCTGCGGGCGGAACAAATCGGAAAAATCGTGCGGCATGGCGGTTTCCTTTTGTGGGTTCAAAAGCAGCCTGAAAACGGCGGCGGCAGCCTGAAAAACCTTTCAGGCTGCTTGGGGCTGGTTTGTGCCGCGCCAAACGCAAGTGTAACGCGCTTGGCACGGACGCCTTGCAGGCAGCCTGAAAGCGGCGACGCAGTCAAACGGTTGCAAAGGCTTTCAGGCTGCCTGCGGGCTAGTCGTCAAACACTTCTTCTTCGCTGATCCGCACTTCGCCTTCCACGCCGATATACAGCGCGGGGGCGCCGAAAGCGGGAACGGCGGCAAAATCGGCGGCATAACGGCGCGGCTGATGCTGCGTTTCCTGCGCTTGGGCGGCGGCCAAGGCAGCCTGAAAGCCGTCGGCGGCGGGATAGGTCAGGTAGTGCTGCGGCGGCAGCCACACTTCGGCAGCAGCGGCGGGCAGTTCGGCATCGTTTGGCAGCAGGCAGCCGGCGGTTAGGGTGAAGCGGCGGCGATCGTCCGAATAGGCGTGGCAGACGGCGTAAAAACTGCGGCTGAACGCGGCCAGCTCGGTTTTCAGGCTGCCTTCAAGCCACAAGCGGCGCATTTCTTCGATGTCGGCAGCCAGCGTGTCGCTTGCAGAGTCGCGGCTCAAACCGGCCACGCGGAACACGGGAAGCTGTACGGTGGTGTCGTTCATAATCGGCCCTGAGCAAAAGCGGCGATTGTATAGCAAAGCGGCGGGCGGGCGTACTTGCGATATAATCGCTGCTTCGTTTTCCCTTTCCGCCCGCGCGCCATGTTCAGCCATCTCACCCCTTATGCCGGCGACCCGATTTTGAGTCTGGTCGAAGCCTTTTCCCAAGACCCCCGCAGCGACAAAACCAATCTTGCCATCGGCGTGTACTGCGACGAAAACGGTCGCCTGGTGCTGCCCGAAGCCGTGCGCCGCGCCGCCGAAGCCCTGCCGGCAGCGGCGCTTTCCTATGCGCCGATGGAAGGCTATGCGGCTTTTCGCCAGGCGGCGGCGCAAATGCTGTTCGGCAGCGCTCATGCCGTTATCCGCGAAGGGCGGCTGGCCACCGCGCAAACGCTCGGCGGCTCGGGCGCGCTCAAACTCGGCGCCGACCTGCTGCGCGAAACGCTCGCCGACGCCCGCGCCTATGTCAGCGACCCGACTTGGGACAACCACCGCGGCATTTTCGCCGGCGCCGGCTTTAGCGTGGCCGACTACCCCTATTACCGCGCCGAAACCGCCGAGCTGGATTTTGCCGCGCTCACCGCCTTTCTCGACACCCTGCCCGCGCACAGCGTGGTGCTGCTGCACCCCTGCTGCCACAACCCCACCGGCATCGACCCGACACCGGCGCAATGGGACGAAATTCTCGATCTGATGGCGCGCCGCCGCCTGATTGCCTTTATGGACTTGGCCTATCAGGGCTTCGGCAGCGGTTTTGACGACGACGCCTACGCCGTGCGCCGCGCCGCCGACATCGGCCTGCCGCTGCTGGTGTCCTATTCGTTTTCCAAAAATATGTCGCTCTACGCCCAGCGCATCGGCCTGCTGGCGGTGGTCTGCCCCGACCGCGCCCAAGCCGAACTGGTGCAGGGGCGGCTCAAAGCCGCGGTGCGCCGCATCTACTCCAGTCCGCCGGCCTACGGCGCGCTGCTGGCGCAGGCGGTGCTGACCGACGACGCGCTCAAACGGCAATGGCAGGACGAAGTCGCCGCCATGCGCGGCCGCATCGGCGCCATGCGTCAGGCGCTGTACGACGCACTCGCCGGCAACGCGGCCTGGCAGCAGGACGCGGCACGCTTTGTGCGCCAGCGCGGCATGTTCGGCTACACCGGCCTGAACGCCGAGCAGGTGCAGCGCCTGCGCCGCGACTACGGCATCTACCTGCCCGCTTCCGGCCGCCTGTGCATCGCCGGCCTGAATCCCGACAATCTGGAAAACACCGCCGCCGCACTGAAAGCGGTTAAAGCAGCCTGAAAGTTCAAAAGCAGCCTGAAAATCCGTAGGGTGCGCACCCTACAGCCGAAATCCTGTAAATTACAGAGTATACCGACAGCCTGAAAGGCTTCAGGCTGCCTGAAAAACCCCAAGCAGTCCGCGCCGCGCCGCGAAACTGCCCACACCCCAAACCACAACCACAAGGAACCCACCATGCGCCTACTCCACACCATGCTGCGCGTCGGCAATCTCGAACGCTCGCTGGCCTTTTACACCGAAGTGCTGGGCATGAAACTGCTGCGCCGCAAAGACTACCCCGAAGGCCGCTTCACGCTAGCCTTTGTCGGTTACGGCGAAGAACACGACAGCACCGTGCTCGAACTCACCCATAACTGGGACACCGACGGCTACGATTTGGGCAGCGCCTACGGCCACATCGCCATCGAAACCGACAACGCCGCCGCAGCCTGCGATGCCGTGCGCGCCAAAGGCGGCAAAGTGGTGCGCGAAGCCGCGCCGATGAAGCACGGCAGCACGGTAATCGCCTTTGTCGAAGACCCCGACGGCTACAAAATCGAATTTATCGAAAAAGCCAGCGGCAGCGACAGCTACGCACCCAAAGCAGCCTGAAACGCTGCAAAGTGCTAAAATCGCGCCCTTTGCCGCTTTCAGGCTGCCCAACGGCGCCTGTGCCGACAGCGGCAGCCTGAAAACCACCCCATCCGTTTTGCCCGCCTTTGCCATGTCCGTTACCAGCACCACCATCGTCCGCCCGCAGCTGATTTCCTTTGACGAGCCTTTTGCCCTGCAAAACGGCCGCTCGCTGCCGCGCTTCGATCTGATGGTGGAAACCTACGGCAGCCTGAATGCCGACAAAAGCAATGCGGTACTGATCTGCCACGCGCTCTCCGGCAACCACCACGTTGCCGGCCGCCACCACGCCGACGACAAACACCCGGGCTGGTGGGACAATATGGTCGGTGCGGGCAAGCCCATCGACACCGACCGCTTTTTCGTCGTCGCCCTCAACAATCTGGGCGGCTGCGACGGCAGCAGCGGTCCCGCTTCGGCCAATCCCGAAACCGGCGAAGCCTACGGCGCCGATTTCCCGCTGGTTACGGTGTCCGACTGGGTGCGCTCGCAGGCGCGGCTGGCGGATTATTTCGGCATCGGCCAATGGGCGGCGGTGGTCGGCGGCAGCCTTGGCGGCATGCAGGCGCTGCAATGGAGCATCGAGTTTCCCGAGCGCCTGCGCCACGCGCTGGTTATCGCCTCCGCGCCGCGCCTGAGCACGCAGAACATCGCTTTTAACGACGTCGCCCGCCAGGCCATCATTACCGACCCCGATTTTCACGGCGGCCACTACGCCCGCCACCAAACCAAACCGCGCCGCGGCCTGCGTATCGCCCGTATGATGGGGCACATCACCTATCTGGCCGAACACGGCCTGGGCGCCAAGTTCGGCCGCAGTCTGCACGAAAACCGCTACCGCTACGACTACGGCGTCGATTTTGAAGTCGAAAGCTATCTGCGCTATCAGGGCGACAAGTTCTCCGAGCGTTTCGACGCCGATACCTATCTGCTGATGACCAAAGCGCTCGACTATTTCGACCCCGCCGCCGCGGCCGGCAACGATTTGCGCGCCGCGCTGCGTAAAGTTCAGGCTGCCTTTTTCGTTGCCAGCTTCAGCAGCGACTGGCGCTTCTCGCCCGAGCGCTCGCGCGAACTGGTGCGCGCGCTGGTGGCCGAGCGCAAAAGCGTGTGCTACGCCGAAATCCAGTCCACCCACGGCCACGACGCCTTTCTGATGGAAGACGCCGACTACATCGCCGCCGTGCGCACCTATATGGCCAATATCGCGGTGTAAACCATGAAACAGACCCTTGCCGGCATCGCCGCCATCATCCTTATCGCCCTGGCCTACACCTACATGCCGCTTGAATGGCGCCGCCACAAAGACATCGAATTGGGCGAGCGCATCAATGCCAATATCGAGCGCTACCGCCAAGAGCACGGCCGCCTGCCCGACCAGAACGACACCGCCGGCCTCAAAGCACTCGGTTTTCTGCACACCAAAGCCCAAGGCTGGCAGCCCAACTACCGCCCCGACGGCCGCGGCGGCTACCGCCTGATCTACGACGACGGCTACGACCCGCCCTATCTGCTGTGGGATTCGCAGGAACAACAATGGCATCTTGAGCAAAGCAGCCTGAAAACCACCCAAGAGCAGCAATGAAACTACGCGACGACTTACA
The DNA here is from genome assembly GCF_028680565.1 of Kingella sp. SNUBH-2017. Classification (NCBI taxonomy): domain Bacteria; kingdom Pseudomonadati; phylum Pseudomonadota; class Betaproteobacteria; order Neisseriales; family Neisseriaceae; genus Kingella; species Kingella sp. SNUBH-2017. The sequence continues at coordinate 18,999 of NZ_JAPHVK010000006.1, read as the reverse complement.
ACTGATTTACGACTGGATCCCCGCTGGCTCGCACGTACTCGATTTGGGCTGCGGCGACGGCGAACTGCTGGCCGCGCTGATGCGCCACAAAAACTGCAGCGGCTACGGCATCGAAATCGACCCCGCCGGCGTTCAGGCTGCCATCGGCCGCGGCGTCAACGTGATACAGGCCGATTTGGAGCAGGGTCTTTCCGCCTTCGACGACCACAGTTTCGACCTCATCGTCTTAAGCCAGACCATCCAGGCGATGCAGAACACCGAAACCATCCTGCGCGACCTGACCCGCATCGCCGGGCAGGCGATTGTAAGCTTTCCCAATTTCGGCTACTGGAAAAACCGCCTGCAAATCGCGCTGGGCGGCCATATGCCCGTGTCCGAGCGCATGCCCTACCAATGGTACAACACCCCCAACATCCACTGGTGCACCCTGCAGGACTTCGACGCGCTGTGCGCCAAAAACCGCATCCGCGTGCTCGAGCGCGCGGTAATGACCGCCGGCCGCCGCGTCAGCATCCTGCCCAATCTGTTGGGCAGTCTGGCGTTTTACCGCGTCGGCTAAAGCGTTTCTCCCACTATTACAAGTTGAATTGATGATGGAAAAGGATTACCTGAAAACGCCGAAAGTGTGGAAATCGTATGAGGAGCAACTGGAGATTCTAAAAAGCCGGGGATTGCAAATTGGCGACGAGAAAAAAGCTCTGGCGTATTTAAGAACGATAGGATACTACCGGTTAAGCGGTTATCTTTATCCGTTTCGCCAATTTGATCCCCAAAACCCGCAAAATCGGTTAGACAACTTCATACCCGACAGCAGTTTTGAAGATGTCAAAAAACTATACATGTTTGACAAGCGGTTGTGGCAATTGGCATTGGATGCTTTAGAACGGATTGAAATTGCACTGAGAGTCAATATTGCATACACTTTGGGCAAATATTGCCCGTTAGCTCATAAGAATGTCCAACATTTTGACTCCTGCTTTAACCATGCAGAATGGTTGGAAAGATACGACAACCTGGTAAATCGAGAAAAAGAAACCAGCTTTGTCAAACATCATCTGGAACATTATCCTGATTTGCCCATATGGGTGGCCTGTGAAGTATGGGATTTCGGTACGATGTCCATGCTTTATAAAGGCATGAAAAAAGAAGATAAGAATCGAATTGCTAGGTTTTATCGTCTCCAAGACGGCCGCCATCTGCAAACTCACCTGCACGCTTTCAATATCATCCGAAATATATCAGCGCACCACAGCCGCTTATGGAATCGGGACATTACCATTAAAGCCAGTTTGAAAGGTTTGGGCGATGAAGAATGGAAAATTCTGCCTGTAGGCCGCTCGTTTGTTTATTTTTGTCTGATGAAACGAATGCTGGATATTATTTGCCCCGAATCTCAATGGGGTGAGAGATTTTTATCATTGCTGGCCGACTTCCCATCCGTTGAGAATTCAGCAATATCCCTTGAACAGATGGGCGTGACCACCACCCCCAAAAATTGGCGGTTGTGGCACAGAAGATAGGCAAAAGAAAGCCCCCAGCCTTGTCGATCCAACCACATCGGGTTGGCAAAGCCGGGGGAGTTGTTGGCAGTAATTATACCGAAAAGCCAAATTAAGGCAAAAATTTTACATTCAAGCTTGAATTGGAACATGCCTTTAATATTTTTCAGGCTGCCGGCAAAGCCTTGAAATCCCGCCGACAGGCGCGCCGGCAAAGGCCGCGCCGCCGCCCGATAATTTTCACTATCGCGCCATAAATAGAATAAATTGTCATTTGTCGGCGACTGTCCTTATAATCCGCCCCGTCAATAAGTTTCCCAACCCAAACACGGAGTTTTCAGATATGTCAGTCAACATCAAAACCGAACAAGAACTGGTAGGCCAAAACGTTCCTGCCGTCGTATTCCACACCCGCCAGGGCGATGCCTGGGTGGACGTTTCCACCGACGATTTGTTCAAAGGCAAAAAAGTCGTAGTCTTCTCCCTGCCCGGTGCCTTCACCCCCACCTGCTCTTCCACCCACCTGCCCCGCTACAACGAACTGGCCAAACAGTTCTTCGCCCGCGGCATCGACAGCATCCTGTGCGTATCGGTAAACGACACCTTCGTAATGAACGCCTGGCTGGAAGACCAGGAAGCCGAAAACATCACCGTGGTACCCGACGGCAACGGCGAATTCACCCGCGGCATGGGCATGCTGGTAGGTAAAGAAGGCCTGGGCTTCGGTGATCGTTCTTGGCGCTACTCCATGCTGGTGAACGACGGCAAAATCGAAAAAATGTTCATCGAGCCGGTTAAAGAAGGCGACCCCTTTGAAGTATCCGACGCCGACACCATGATCAAATACATCGATCCGAACTGGAAAGACCAGGATTCCATCACCCTGTTCACCAAACCCGGCTGCCCCTTCTGCGCCAAAGCCAAAGCCCTGCTGAAAGAAAAAGGCCTGAGCTACGAAGAAATCGTTTTGGGCAAAGACGCCACCGTTACTTCCGTGCGCGCCATCACCGGCAAAACCGCCGTACCGCAGGTTTTCATCGGCGGCAAACACATCGGCGGCAGCGACGAATTGGCCGCTTACCTGAAATAATCATTCGGGTTGAACATCTCTAGGGCGGAAGGGTTTTCTCCTCCTTTTCCCGGCCGCCCCCTGAATAGCCTGCGGGTTATTCAGGCAGCTTTCCTTTCGCAGGCAGGCTGCCTGAATAACTCGTTAATTTTAGTCCGACTCCGCCGTAACCCGCGGCGGCTTTTTCACAGAAAGAGAAGAGAGCATGATGAAACAGATCCAAGCAGACGTACTGGTTATCGGCGGCGGCACCGCCGGCATGGGCGCCTTCCGCCACGCCCGCCAATTCACCGACAAGGTTTATCTGGTTGAGAGCACCGTTTTCGGCACCACCTGCGCCCGCGTCGGCTGCATGCCCTCCAAACTGCTGATCGCCGCCGCCGAAGCCCGCCACCACGCCCTGCACACCGCCCCTTTCGGCATCCATCTCGATACCGCCAGCGTGCGCACCGACGGCCGCGAAGTGATGGCGCGGGTCAAAGCCGAGCGCGACCGTTTCGTCGGTTTCGTGCTGGAAGATGTCGAAGCCTGGCCGGCCGAGCGCCGCATTATGGGCGAAGCCAAATTTATCGACGAGCACACCGTCGAAGTCGGCGGCCACACCCGCATCAGTGCCGAGCGCATCGTGATTGCCACCGGCTCGCGCCCGCTGATTCTGCCGCAGTGGCAGCCTTTGGGCGACCGTCTGATTGTCAATGACGACGTTTTCTCCTGGGACGATCTGCCCGAAAGCGTTGCCGTGTTCGGCCCCGGCGTGATCGGTCTCGAACTCGGACAGGCGCTGTCGCAGCTGGGTGTTAAAGTCGAAATCTTCGGCGTCAGCGGCAATCTGGCCGGCTTGGCCGATCCGGTTGTCCGCCGCGAAGCCGTTGCCAGCTTCAGCCAGGAGCTGACCCTGCATCTGGACAGCCGCACCCAGGTTTCGCTCGATGAAAACGGCAAAGTGGTGGTGGACTGGGAAGAAAACGGCCAAAGCGGCCGCTTTGTTGCCGACTACGCGCTGGCTGCCGCCGGCCGCGTGCCCAATACCGACAACATCGGCCTGGAAAACCTGAATATCGTTACCGACGCGCGCGGCGTGCCGGTGGCCGACCCGCACACCATGCAGACCAGCATTCCGCACATCTTTATCGCCGGCGATGCTTCCAACCAGCTGCCCCTGCTGCACGAAGCCAGCGACCAGGGCAAAATCGCCGGCGACAATGCCGGCCGCTACCCCGACGTGCGCCCCGGCCTGCGCCGCAGCCCCATCGGCGTGGTCTTCACCGACCCGCAGATAGCCAGCGCCGGCGAGCGCTACACCGCCCTGCAGCAGCGCTACGGCGAGCGCTTTGACAGCGCCGTCGCCATCGGCGAAGTTTCCTTCAAAAACCAAGGCCGCAGCCGCGTGATGCTGAAAAACCAGGGTCATTTGCGCGTTTATGCCGAACAAGGCAGCGGCCGCCTGCTCGGCGCCGAAATGTTCGGCCCCGCCGCCGAACACATCGCCCACCTGCTCGCCTGGTCGCACCAGCAGGGGCTGACCGTGGCGCAGATGCTCGACATGCCCTTCTACCACCCCGTCGTCGAAGAAGGCCTGCGCACCGCCCTGCGCGACGTGCAGTCCAAGCTGCGCTACGACCATCAGGCAGCCTGAAAGCGCTGAGCAGTCAAACTCAAACCAAAAATAAAACGGCACCGCGTTTCCACGGTGCCGTTTTTGCCTTTCAGGCTGCCTGCGCCCTTGCGATTCGCAGCAGACTTACCGCTTTCCCCTACTCCCGCACCCAAGCAGCCTGAAAACACTCCGCCCTTTCAGGCTTCCGTAATAATAAAAAAACGGGCAGTCGTCCGATGGGGGCAGTCTGGTAGGATTCAGGCGAACAGCCTGCGCTACAGCGCTTCAGGCAGCCTAAAAACACTTTTCAGGCTGCCTTAATGCCGTTTTCAGGCTGCTTGCGCCAATTCTTTCTGCAGCAGCTCGACAAACGCTGCCACGCTCATGCTGCCCAGATCTTCGCCTTTGCGGCGTACGGCGACTTGGCCGTTTTCTTTTTCCTTGTCGCCGACGACGACTTGGTAGGGGTAGCGGTATTGGCTGTTGTCGCGGATTTTGTAGCCGATTTTTTCGTTGCGCAAATCCAGTTCGGCGCGCAGGCCGGCGGCTTGCAGTTGGGCGGCGACATCGCGGCAGTAGTCGGCCTGTTTTTCGGTGATGTTCATCACCACCATCTGCACGGGGGCGAGCCACAGCGGGAAGGAGCCGGCGTGCTCTTCGATCAGGATGCCGATAAAGCGTTCCATCGAGCCCAAAATCGCGCGGTGCAGCATTACGGGGCGGGCGCGGCCGTTGTCTTCGGTTACGTATTCGGCGCCGAGGCGTTCGGGCAGCACAAAATCAAGCTGGATGGTGCCGCACTGCCAGGAGCGGCCGAGTGCGTCTTTGATGTGGTATTCGACTTTGGGGCCGTAGAAGGCGCCTTCGCCGGGCAGCTCTTCCCATTGGATGCCGCAGGCAGTGAGCGCGTCGCGCAGGCCTTGTTCGGCTTTGTCCCAGATTTCGTCGGAGCCGGCGCGTTTTTCGGGGCGCAGCGAGAGTTTGACGCTGACGTTTTCAAAACCGAACTGTTTATAGATTTTCATCACCAGCTGGTTGAAGTCGCGGGCTTCGGCGGTAATCTGCTCTTCGGTGCAGAAGATGTGGGCGTCGTCCTGAACGAAGCCGCGCACGCGCATCAGGCCGTGCAGGGCGCCGGAAGGTTCGTTGCGGTGGCAGGAGCCGAATTCGGCCAGGCGCATGGGCAGATCGCGGTAGGAGCGCAGGCCGTGGTTGAAGATTTGCACGTGGCCAGGGCAGTTCATCGGTTTGACGGCGTATTCGCGCTTTTCCGACTGGGTGGTGAACATATTGTCTTTATAGTTTTCCCAGTGGCCGGATTTTTCCCAGAAGGTTTTGTCGAGAATCTGCGGGGTTTTGACTTCACGGTAGCCGGCGGCGTCGAGCTCGCGGCGCATGTGCTGCTCGATAATCTGCCACAGCGTCCAGCCGCGCGGGTGCCAGAACACCATGCCGGGGGCTTCGTCTTGCAGGTGGAACAGGTCTAATTGCTTGCCGAGTTTGCGGTGGTCGCGTTTTTCGGCTTCTTCGATGCGCTGGATGTAGGCGGCCAGCTCTTCTTTGCTCGCCCAGGCGGTGCCGTAGATGCGTTGCAGCATTTCGTTGTTGCTGTCGCCGCGCCAGTAGGCACCCGCCAGCTTGGTGAGCTTGAAGTTTTTCAGGAAACGGGTGTTGGGCACGTGCGGGCCGCGGCACATATCGACGTATTCCTGATGGTGGTACAGCCCCATTTCCTGCACGTCGGGCATGTCTTCAATCAGGCGCAGCTTGTATTCTTCGCCGCGCTCTTGGAAGGTTTGGATGGTTTGGGCGCGCGGGGTCATCACTTTGATGACGTCGTAGTTTTGGTTGATCAGCTCTTTCATCCGCGCTTCGATGGCGGCGACATCTTCGGGCGTGAAGGGTTTGTCGGTGGCGATATCGTAATAAAAGCCGTCTTCAATCACCGGCCCGATCACCATTTTGGCATCGGGATACAGCTGCTTGACGGCGTGCCCGACCAGGTGGGCGCAGGAGTGGCGGATGATTTCCACGCCTTCGGGGTCTTTGGGGGTGATGATCTGCACGGCGGCGTCTTCGCTGATCGGATCGGAAGCGTCGCGCAGAATGCCGTTTACCCTGCCCGCCACCGTGGCTTTGGCCAGACCCGTGCCGATAGATGCGGCAATCTGGGCAACGGTAACAGGGGCTTCGTATTGGCGGACTGAGCCGTCGGGCAGGGTGATGTTGATCATGGTGTGGCTCCGATAAACGGTGTTTAGGTTTTCAGGCTGCCTGACAGATCACAAGCAGCCTGAAAGCGGTTAGCAAACAAAAAACAGCAAAAGTTCCAGAAACCTCTGCTGTCCAATGAATCTGGTAGGCACGATTGGACTCGAACCAACGACCCCCACCATGTCAAGGTGGTGCTCTAACCAACTGAGCTACGTGCCTGTGTGAAAGCGCGCGATTATACGGGCGCCGCCGCTTTTGGGCAAGCCTTGGCCGCAGCTTTTTTCAGGTTGCCTGCAAAGGGTTTTTGTTTAGGTTTTCGGTCTCAGATATGCTAGAATCCGCCCCGTTTTTCAACCCGCCCGCACGCCCGAAACCCTAACCATGCACATTTCAGGCTGTCGCACAGTGTGCATCATTAGAGTTTTAGCGGCGGGCACTTCCATACAAAGGAATCCGCATGTTTAACAAACACGTTAAAACCTTCCAATACGGCCAGCACACCGTAACCCTCGAAACCGGCGAAATCGCCCGCCAGGCCGCTGCAGCGGTGAAAGTGTCTATGGGCGACACCGTGGTTTTGGTGGCCGTTACCGCCAACAAGGAAGTCAAAGCCGGGCAGGACTTCTTCCCACTGACCGTCGATTATCTCGAGCGCACCTACGCCGCAGGCAAAATCCCCGGCGGCTTTTTCAAGCGCGAAGGCAAGCAGAGCGAAAAAGAAATCCTCACCAGCCGCCTGATCGACCGCCCCATCCGCCCGCTGTTCCCCGAAGGCTTTTATCACGACATCCAAATCGTGGCGATGGTGGTGTCCGTCGATCCCGAAATCGATTCCGACATCCCCGCGATGATCGGCGCGTCCGCCGCGCTGGTGTTGAGCGGCGTGCCCTTTGCCGGCCCCATCGGCGCAGCGCGCGTGGGCTATTTGGACGGCGGCTATGTGCTGAACCCGACCAAAACCCAGCTGGAAAAATCGCAGCTGGATTTGGTGGTGGCCGGCACCGCGCAGGCCGTCTTAATGGTGGAATCCGAAGCCGACATCCTGCCCGAAGACGTGATGCTCGGCGCGGTGGTGTACGGCCACGAGCAGATGCAGGCTGTGATTAAAGCCATCAACGAGCTGGCCGACGAAGTGAACCCCGAAGTGTGGGACTGGAAAGCGCCCGAGCCGAACGCCGAGCTGGTGGCCAAAGTGAAAGAAATCGCCGGCGACACTATCGCCGAAGCCTTCAAAATCCGCTCGAAACAGGCGCGCGGCGCGAAAATCGCCGAAGCGTGGGCTGCGGTTCAGGCTGCCTTAATCAACGAAGACACCGATACCCTCGCCGCCAACGAAATCAAGGGCATTTTCAAACATCTGGAAGCCGACGTTGTCCGCAGCCAAATCCTTAACGGCCAGCCGCGCATCGACGGCCGCGACACCCGCACCGTGCGCCCCATCAATATCCAAACCGGCGTGCTGCCGCGCACCCACGGCTCGGCGCTGTTTACACGCGGCGAAACCCAGGCGCTGGCCGTCGCCACCCTCGGCACATCGCGCGACGAGCAAATCATCGACGCTCTCTCCGGCGAATACACCGACCGCTTTATGCTGCACTACAACTTCCCGCCCTATTCCACCGGCGAATGCGGCCGCATGGGCGCACCCAAACGCCGCGAAATCGGCCATGGCCGCCTGGCCAAACGCGCCTTGTTGGCCGTATTGCCTGAGCCGGAAGAGTTCAGCTACACCATGCGCGTGGTCTCCGAAATTACCGAGTCCAACGGCTCGTCTTCGATGGCTTCCGTCTGCGGCGGCTGTCTGAGTCTGCTCTCTGCCGGTGTACCGCTGAAAGCCCATGTGGCCGGTATCGCCATGGGCCTGATTTTGGAGGGCAACAAATTCGCCGTGCTCACCGACATCCTGGGCGACGAAGACCACCTCGGCGACATGGACTTCAAAGTAGCCGGTACCACCGACGGCGTAACCGCGCTGCAAATGGACATCAAAATCCAAGGCATCACCAAAGAAATCATGCAGATCGCACTGGCACAGGCCAAAGAAGCCCGCCTGCACATTCTCGGCCAGATGAAAGAAGCGGTACAGGGCCCGCAGGAATTGTCGCAACACGCGCCGCGCCTGTTCACCATGAAAATCAACCAGGACAAAATCCGCGACGTGATCGGCAAAGGCGGCGAAACCATCCGTGCGCTGACCGCCGAAACCGGCACCGAAATCAACATCGCCGAAGACGGCACCATCACCATCGCCGCCGTCAGCGCCGATTCGGTGGAAGCGGCGAAAAAACGCATCGAAGAAATCACCGCCGAAGTCGAAGTGGGCAAAGTTTACGACGGCACCGTGGTGAAAATCCTCGACAACAACGTCGGCGCGATCGTTTCCGTCATGCCCGGCAAAGACGGCCTGGTACACATCAGCCAAATCGCCCACGAGCGCGTGAAAGACGTTAATGACTACCTTAAAGTCGGCCAGAGCGTCAAAGTAAAAGCGCTGGAAGTGGACGACCGCGGTCGCGTGCGCCTGTCGATCAAAGCCCTGATCGAAGCGCCCGCGCAGGACAACCCCGCGCAGTAATCCCTGCACCGTAAAAAGCAGCCTGAAAACCGAGTTGTGGTTTTCAGGCTGCTTTTTTGTCTGCGGCAGCAGCCGTTTACCTTTTGACCGTTGCAAAAAGCCTGCAGCAATACAGGCTTTTTTCTCTTTCGTTTACCCCAAAGGCAGCCTGAAAAAGCAGCCTGAAAGGCGGAAAACGGCTTTTCAGGCTGCTTTTCCCGTCAGGCGGCGATGGTGGCGCGGATGGCGGCGATGGTAGCGGGTTTGCGCTCGAGCGCTTCGATGCTGACGGCCTGCACGTCGGCGCGCTGCCGGTATTCGGCAAACGCCGCGCGGCTGGCGGCACTAAGTTGGTCAAACAGCGCGGGATGGCGCAGTTCGGCATAGGAAAAGGCCATGCCCAGCAGATGGTGGGCGAACTCATTGCTGCGCGGATCAAGCGCGGGCGCCTGCTGCAGGCCGCGGACCACGGCTTCGCGAGCACGCGGGATATGCGGGTGTTCGGCCATGCCATCGGGCAGGAATTTGGCCAGCGAATAGGCTTTGACCACCTGGTCGAGCAGCGCCTGCGCATAGCCGGCCAGCGCCGCCTGCTGCGCGTCGTGCAGCGGATGGCTGAACAGGTAGTCGGCAACAAAGGCCGTGCCGCAGATAACGGTACCGTCGTCGGCAAGCAGCGCCGGCACCTGCGAGAGCGGATTGACGGCGGTCAGCTCCGGCGGCGTCGCCCACGGATCGGCGTAAGCCAATGCCAAGCCGTCCATGCCCTGCGAGAGCGCGGTCAGCATAATGGCGCGGGAATACGGGGAAGTGATGCTGGTGTACAGTTTCATTGCCTGCTCCTTGCCTGTTTGAGCAGGAACGTGCCGCGCAGGTAAGCGATCATGGTGTTATCCGATGACTTGTGCCAGGGAAATTCTGTTGCCGTCCGGGTCGTGCAGGTCGCAGCACAGAACGACCTCCCAATCGACAATGTCGCCGGCGGCAATTCCCGCCGTCAGCAAGGCCGCACGGCAGGCGGCAACATCATTCACGCCGATAACGACGGCAGCGGGATGGGCAGCGCCTTCGCTGGCATCCAGTTGCAGCCAGGCATTATCGGCAATGCGCCATTCCGCCATGCCATCCATCGGCACTTCGTCCGGCTCGCCCAGCCAGGCGCCGTACCAAGCCAGTGCGGCGGCATAGTCGGATACTTTAATCACGGAAATCAGGCTGTTTGTGGGAAAGAGCTTTTTCATGTGTTTCTCCATAGGTCGTATTGACGGGTGGGAAAACGGCCATTCTACACGCGCGCGGCGCTTTCCGATAAGGGTGCTTTAGGCGGATAATGGCGGCCTTTTTGTTTTCAGGCTGCCCGATACCATGCACACGTTGAACCTTAGCGGCAACAACAAATCCGAGCGCTATGCCGAGCTGCTGCCGCAAATCGTCGCCCTAATCGCAGGCGAAACCGACCTAACCGCCAATCTTGCCAACACCGCCGCCGTGCTCAAAGAAGCCTTCGGCTGGCTGTGGGTGGGCTTTTATCTGGTGCGCGACAACGATTTGGTGTTGGGGCCGTTCCAAGGGCCGCTGGCCTGCACCCGCATTGCCTACGGCCGCGGCGTGTGCGGACAGGCATGGCAGCAGCGCGCCACGTTGGTGGTAGCCGATGTCAATGCCCATCCCGACCACATCGCCTGCTCCTCGCGCGCGCAGTCGGAAATCGTCGTCCCGCTTACCAACCGTCACGGCAAAGTGTGGGGCGTGCTTGATGCCGATGCCGAAGAGCTTGCGGCTTTCGACGACACCGACGCCGCCGGCCTGCAGCAAATCGCCGCCCTGCTTTCAGGCTGCCTGCCGCCCAAATAGCGCCGGCCGCAGGCAGCCTGAAAATACCGTCTCCCTCCCCCAAGCAAAAAAACCGACTTCCGATGACAAACAACGATTTCAACCCCTACCAAACCCCGCAGGCTGCCGAAGAGCAACTGTTTAACCAACACGAATGCTGGCGCGACGGCAAAACCGTCTATCTGCCGCCCGAGAGCGATCTGCCCCACTGCTGCGTGCGCTGCGGCGAAGCGGCGCAGCCGCCGGCCAGGCCGAGCAAGCTCTACTGGCATTCGCCGCATGTGTATTGGGTGCTGCTGCTGGTATTTATTACCGGCGGACTGGCGCTGCTGCTGTATGCCGTTCTGGCGCTGCTGCTGCGCAAAAAAGTGCTGCTTACGCTGTGCTACTGCCCCAAGCACATCTGGCGCCGCCGCCTGAATCTGGCGCTGGCCATCGTTTTTCTGGTGCTGTTGCTGCTGCCGTTTTTGGTGATATTCTCCGGCGAATACCGCGAAATCAATGCCCTGCTGGTTATCGTGCCTTTGGCGCTGCTTCTGCTGATGGCGCTCTTTAATTCGATTATCCGCATCCGCGCCACCCATATCGACGAAAACCTTGCCTCGATCAAAGGCTTCGGCAAAGGCTTTCTCCAACAGATTCCCGAAGACCCGCTGCGGGCGTCGCAATACCGGCAGTAACCCCGCTTGCCAAGCAGCCTGAAAGCGCCAAACCGGCTTTCAGGCTGCTTTGCTCTGTGCCTTCGGCATACAGGCAGCCTGAAAAATATCCGCCGCCGCTTTTCAGGCTGCCGGCGCCTGCCGTTATAATCGCGGCTTTTCCCGACCAGTCCCCCGCCATGAAAAACCGTTTCCGCCTTCTGCTGCTGGCCGCCGTTTTTGCCTGCACCGCCGCGCATGCCGAAAACGAGAGCGAGCGGCTCGACAGCGTGCAGCAGGCCATCGGCCGTGCCCAGCAGGAGCTGCAGCAGAAAGAAAACGCCCGCCGCCGCGCCGATGCCGCCCTGCAGCGCGCCAAACTGCGCCTGCAGCAGCTCAAACGCGAGCTCGAAGCCATCACCCGCCGCCAAAACGCCGCCTGGAGCAGCCTGCAGAAGCTGCAAACCGATCTCGAAAGCCTGAAAACCGACATCGCCGCCACCAAAGCGCAAGTGGCGCGCCTGATCAACGGCAACTACCGCAACCGCCAAAGCCACGCCCTCGTGCTGTTTCTGAAAAACGCCGATGCCGCGCAAAAAAGCCGTTTTCTGCGCTACAGCCGCCATATCAGCCAGGCCAACGACAAAGTGCTGCAGCGGCTGGCCGAACAGCAGCGCGAATTAAACCGCCAAGAAACGGCGGTCAATGCCGAGCTGGCGCGTCTGGAAAAACTGGCCGCCGCCAGCCGCAGCAAACTCAAACAACTCGGCCAGGAAGAAAGCAAAGCCCAAAGCGACAGCCGCCGCCTGAGCGCCGACATCGACAAACAAAACCGCCGCCTGGCCGGCCTGCGCCAAGACGAAAAACGGCTCAACCAAATCGTCGCCCAAATTGCCGCCCGCGAAGCCGCCCAGCGCAAAGCCGAAGCCGCCCAGCGGGAAAAAGCCGCCCGCGCCAAAGCCGAGCAGGCAGCAAAAAAACCTGCCGCCAAAACCCCGCCGCCGGCAGCCAAAAACCCAGCCGGCAGCCAAAACGCCGGCAAGCGCGACCAACAGCGCGAACGCTCGACGCTGACCGCCGAAGATTTGGCGCTGGATGAAAACAGCGCCCACACCGAACCGTCCCGCGACAACACCACGTCCGACCAAGCCCGCCCCGCCGCCAAAGCCCCCGAAGGCAGCGGCTTCGGCCGCAAACAAGGCGCCCTGCTGCGGCCGGTATCCGCCGGCGTCAGCGGCCGCTTCGGCAGCGCCCGCCCCAGCGGCGGCGTCTGGCGCGGACTGTTTTTCGCCGCCGACCACGCCGTCGTGCGCAGCGTCGCCGCCGGCCGCGTCGAATACGCCGCCGACCTGCGCGGCTACGGCAACACCGTCATCATCAGCCACGGCGACGGCTACCTTTCGGTTTACGGCGGACTCTCGTCGCTGGCCGTCGGCAACGGCAGCAGCGTCGCCGCCGGCCAAAGCATCGGCAGCAGCGGCACCCTGCCCAGCGGCGAACAGGGCCTGTATTTCGAACTGCGCTACCGCGGCCGCACCATCAACCCGCAGTCCTGGCTGCGCTAAACGGCAGCCTGAAAACGCCGTCTGCCCAAACAAAAAGCAGCCTGAAAGCCGGTTTGCCGCTTTCAGGCTGCATCAGCGCAGGCTAAATGGGCGGTAGGGTGCGCACCGCGCACCGTTTGGCAGATACGGCGGGCAACGCTTTCAGGCTGCCTGTCTGCCCACCCAAACCAAACGCCCGTTTCAGGCTGCCTGAAACGGGCGTTTTGTTGATTGCAAAAACGGATTTAGCGGCCGGCCATGCGCTGCAGCAGTTTTTCGCCTTTAAGCTGGTGGACAAGCGCCATGGCAATATGGCCGAGGGCGAAAGCCATCAGCAGCCAGCCCAGTTTGCCGTGGGCGGCGTTGCCGAGATTGGACATCCATTCGATTTTCTCTGCCGCCTGCGGCATGGTGAACGGGCCGATTTCCAAAGGATGGCGCGCCGCGCCGTACTGGCGGATCAGGCCGACGGCCGGCACCGCCAGCATCAGCAGATACAGCGCCAGATGGCCGAGTTTGACCACCAGCGAGCCGTGCGGGCGCTTTTTCAGATTGGCCAGCATCCACACCACGCGCAGCAGAATCAGCAGCATCAGCAGCAGGCCGGTGGCTTTGTGGTAGGGCATCAGGTCGAAGTTTTCCTGCGAAAACAGCACCGCGCTGTAGTACATAAATACAAACAGCAGCGCCATCGACCAATGGAAAAAACGGCTCACCGAGCCGTAGCGTTCGAAAGTATCGGGTTTCATGTTTTTGTCTTTATTTAAGTGGTTTGCGAAGGCGCGGAGTATAACGGCTTTGCCGCCGCGCACAAAGAGCAGTTGCTCCAGCGGCGTTTCGGGTTGCTTGGGGGTGCTGGCAGCCTGAAAGCTGGGCGGCATTGACGGGAATAAGGGGGTTGTTGCCTTTTCAGGCTGCCTGTTGCGCCTCGCCCTTTACGCGCGCTTTTTGCGCACAAAGGCGCGGACGATTTCCACCGCCATCGGCAGCACCGATACCACGATAATGCCGATAACCAGCAAGCCGAAATTCTGTTTAACCAGCGGCACGTTGCCGAAGGCGTAGCCCAGATAGGTCAGAAGCAGCACCCACGCCAGCGCGCCGATGATGTTGTAGCGGATAAAGGTGGCGTAGTGCATCCGCCCCATGCCGGCCACAAAGGGGGCGAAGGTGCGCACCACCGGCACGAAGCGGGCGAGGATAATGGTTTTGCCGCCGTATTTTTCGTAAAAGGCGTGGGTTTTTTGCAGGTATTCGGGTTTGAACAGGCGCGAGTTCGGGCGCGAAAACAGCCGCGCGCCGAAGGCTTTGCCGATGGCGAAATTGACGGCGTCGCCCAGTATCGCCGCCGCCAGCAGCAGTGCGGCGATCAGGTGCACATTCAGGCTGCCGCCGGAAGACGCGGCCACCGCACCGGCGGCAAACAGCAGCGAATCGCCGGGCAAAAACGGGGTGAACACCAGCCCGGTTTCGCAAAAAACGATCACAAACAATACGGCGTAAATCCACACGCCGTATTCGCCGGCCAGCGCCGCCAGATGTTGGTCGATGTGCAGCACGATATCAATTAGGGCGGAAAAATACTGGGAAGCGGCACTTATCATTTCAGGCTGCCTGAAGTGGTTGGGGGCGCGCATTTTATCGGCAAAACCGCAGCTTGACCATTTTCAGGCTGCCGGCGCTTGAAAGCGGCGGCAAAAGGCGTTATTTTCCGCCATCACAAATTGTTTCACCGGAAAGGAAACTTTTAACATGTCTGCCAGCACCCTGCCCTTTTTTGCCGTTATCCGCGCTGTCGGCGACGACCGCCACAGCTTTTTGCACGGCCAGTTTTCCAACGACATCAACAACCTTCCCGCCGGTCATGCCTGCTATGCCACCTACAACACCCCCAAAGGCCGCGTGATCGCCAACCTTTTGGCCTACAACGCCGGCGACGAAATCCTGCTGGCGCTGGCCGCCGATCTGGCGGAAACCGTGCTCAAGCGGCTGCGGATGTTTGTAATGCGCGCCAAAGTGCAGTTTGAAATCCTGCCCGACTACGGCGTGGCCGGCCTGCTGCCCGACGGCGCCGCGCCGCTGTTTCCCGCCGAGCCGCAGCACCAGTTTCCCGCGCCCGACGGCCGCGCCCAGCTGCCGCACGGCGGCGTGATGCAGATTGCGCCCGCCGCCGAGCTGCCGCCTTACGACGCCGCCGCCGAAACGCGCTGGCAGCAGCACGAAATCGCCAGCGGCTATCCGTGGATCTGCGCCGCCACCAGCGAAAGCTGCGTCGCCCAGATGCTCAACCAGCACACCATCGGCGGCATCCATTTTCGCAAAGGCTGCTACCCGGGTCAGGAAGTCATCGCCCGCGCCCAATACCGCGGCCAGGTCAAACGCGGGCTGGCGATTGCCGAAAACGCCGCGCCGCAGCAGGCCGGCGGCAAAGTGCTTAAAGACGGCGAAGACGCCGGCAGCGTGCTCAACAGCGCCGGCAGCCTGAACCTGCTGGTAATCAAACATTCGGCTGCCGGCGCCGAACTGGCCGACGAACAAGGTAATCCGTTCACCGCCAGCCATTATTTCTTCGCCACCGGCGAGACGGAAGAATAAGATGCCGCTGCGCCTGATCCGCCGCCGGCGCCAACGCCCCAAAAGCGCACGGCGCACGCAAAGGATGCTCAATTTGTGGCCGCCGCTCTTGTTCAGCGGCATCCGCATCACCCATCTGGCCGACGATTTCACCCGCATCCGCGCCAAGCTCGCCGGCTGGCGCAGCACGCAAAACCTGCACGGCAGCCAGTTTGGCGGCAGCCTGTTTGCCATGACCGACCCGATCTACTCGCTAATGCTCAACGGCATTTTCCACGGCCGCTGCTATGTGTGGGACAAAGCCGCCGAAATCGAGTTCGTCAAACCCGGCCGCGGCGCCGTTTATCTCGACTGCAGCATCAGCCGCGAAGAAATCGCCGCCATCGAAGATGCCATCGCCGGCGGCGGCAAACACCTGCCCGAGTTCACCGTGCGGGTGTACGACGATCACGGCGACACCGTCGCCCTGGTGCGCCGCGTGGTTTATGTGCGCCTGAAAAAAGAACTACGCCCGCCGCCGCAAGAAGAAACGTCCTAAACCCCTTTTCAGGTAGCCTGAAAGCCTTTCAGGCTGCTTTTTTCAGGCTGCTTTTTTCAGGCTGCCTTTTGGCAAACCGGGCAGCCTGAACAGCCACCGTCTATAATCCGTCCTGTCCCAAGCAGCCTGAAAGCCGTTTTCCGCCGCTTTCAGGCTGCTTTTTCATTCACGGAGTATCGCTAATGAACTGGTCGGACATTCTGATTCTCAGCCACTTTGCTTTAACCCTAACCGTCGCCCTGCGCGTGATTTACGCCCGCCGCTCCGGCAGCGCCGCGCTGGCGTGGCTGGCGCTGTTGTTTGCCTTTCCCGTGTTCGGCGTGCTGCTCTACCTTTTAATCGGCGAGCCGCGGCTCGGGCGCGGGCGGGCGGTGCGCCAGGCCGAGCTTCTGGCCTTTCACGACGCCTTTGCCGACCGCTTTATGCCGCCGCAGACCACCGAGCCGGCGGAAAAACGCTTTGCCCAGCTTGCCCATCTGGTACGCACCAGCAGCGGCCATCCGGTTACCGGCGGCAACCGCGTGCGCCTTTTGTCCGATACCGACGAAATCCTGCAGTCCTTTCGCGCCGACATCGACGCCGCGCAGCACTGCTGCCTGATGGCCTTTTACATTATCGACGGCAGCGGCCGCGTCGCCGCCGTGCTCGAAGCGCTGATGCGCGCGGCACAGCGCGGCGTGCGCTGCCAGCTCTTGGCCGATTCGCTGGGCAGCGCCGCCTTTTGGCGCTCCGGCTGGCCGGCACGGCTGCGGCAGGCCGGCGTCGAAGTTACCCCCGCCCTGCCCTTTGCCCTGTGGCGCTCGCTGTGGGTGCGCAGCGATTTGCGCAACCACCGCAAGATTCTGGTTACCGACTACCGCACCGCCTACACCGGCAGCTACAACCTGGTCGATCCGCGCCTGTTCAAGCAAAGCGCCGGCGTCGGCGAATGGGTCGATGCCGTGCTGCGCTGCGAAGGTCCCGCCGCCCAAGAGCTGGCAGCGGTGTTCTACGGCGACTGGGCGGGCGAAACCAACCGCAATCTCGACGAAACCATTACCTATTTGAGCCACTACACCGCCGAAATGCCCGATTTCGCCCCCGCCGCCGGCAGCACCGCCAGCGGCCGCCAGCTGCAGGTGCTGCCCTCCCACCCCGGCGGCGATACCTCGCTGGTTTACGACGTGCTGACCAACGCGCTCAATATCGCCCAAGAAAGCGTACTGATCAGCACCCCCTATTTCGTACCCGACGAAGCCCTGCTCAACACCCTCACCACCACCGCCCGCCGCGGCGTGGACGTTACCCTGATTATGCCGCGCCGCGTTGATTCCCGGCTGGTGCGCTACGCCGCCGCAGCCTACTACCAGCCGCTGCTGGCCGCTGGCGTCAAACTGCGGATGTTCGACGGCGGCCTGCTGCACACCAAAGCCGTGCTGGTGGACGGCCGCTTCGCCCTGTTCGGCACCGTCAATATCGACATGCGCAGCTTCTATCTCAATCTCGAAGTCAGCCTGATGGCCTACGGCAGCGACACCGCCGCCGACATCGCCGCGCTGCTGCAAAGCTATCTGGCGCACAGCGAAGCGCTCGACCCCCAGCGCTGGCAGCAGCGCCGCCCCCTGCGCCGCTTCGCCGAACGCTGCGTACGGCTGGTCAGCCCGTTGTTGTAATTGCCGGCGGCAAGGGCAGCAAAAAGGCGGCCTGAAAATAAACCAACCACCTGAAAAGCAGCCTGAAGCCCAAAGCAGCCTGAAAACCGCAAAATACCCCGTAGGTCGGATTCTCGAATCCGACAGCCGGCCGCAAGGGCGGCATGCGGTAAGAAACGGGAAATGTCGGATACAAGTATCCGACCTACACTCTGCAACGCACTCCCTACACGCCCCCAGGCAGCCGACAAATCGGACGAAGAAAGGCTGCCTGAAATTTCAGGCAGCCTTTGCGTTGCAGACAAGCGCGGCGGTTTAAAAGCGCAGGCCGGCGCGGATGCCGAAGCTGTGCGCGTGGCTGGTGGACGAATCGAAATGGACGCCGGCATGGTCGTAGGCATGGGTTTTGGAATGGTCGTAGCGGTAGTAGGGGCCGAAGGTCAGCGCCAGATTCGGGGTGAATTGTTTCTGCGCGTCCACGCCCAAACTAATGACGTAGCTGCTGTCCTTGTGCGTTTCATCCGGCACATGTGGATAAGCCTGTGACCATTTGGTTTCAGTTCTTTCACGCAGGCTGACCTGCGCTTCGCCCCACGGGGTGATGCTCCAGCCGCCGCCCAAATCCTGCTCGTATTCCACCTGCGCTTTCAGGTATAGGCCGCTTGAATCGTTGTCCACGATATTCGGGGCGTGGACGGTGCGGTGTGCGCGGGCGTTGCTATTGTTGGAAAAGTAACCCAGCCCGCCACCCACGCGCAGGCCGCCCTGCTTGAAGCCGGACGGGGAATACAAATAGCCCGCATATAGGTCGATTTCATCGGTCTTGCCGCCGTCCACTAAGGTTACGCCATTTGCTTTTGCATCATAACTGCGGTGGGCATAGCCCAATTCGGCACGGATGGCGTGCTGCTGCGCCAGCGGGATATCGGCACGGCCGCGCAGAGTAAAGCTATCACGATTGATTTTGCTTTCGCTGATACCGCTTTTTATATTGCTATGTTCGTAGCCGGTGGTAACGGTATATCTCCCGTCTTTAATCGGGTGCAGCGGGGTTTCTTGGGAGTCGGGCGCGGCGGATGCGGCGGCGGCGAAGGAAAGGATGGAAAGGGCGAGTAGGGTTTTCTGCATAATTCGGTCTCCTTGTTTGGAAAATGAACGATGCTGCAAAAGCCCGAAAAAAAGGGCTGCACAGCGGGGGCTGCACAGCGGGGGCTGCACAGCGGGGGCTGCACAGCGGGGGCTGCACAGCGGGGGCTGCACAGCGGGGGCTGCACAGCGGGGGCTGCACAGCGGGGGCTGCACAGCGGG
>NZ_JAPHVK010000005.1:0-160683 GCF_028680565.1 Kingella sp. SNUBH-2017 | reverse complement strand
TGACGATATTGAATGCCCGGATGCGTGATTACTTTGTCAAAAACGATACCACCGAAAATGGTATCCAAACGGCTTGATTTGAGTTTTGGTATTTTTGCCCGACGGGGTGAAAAATACAGTTGCTACGCTTGCTGCAGGGGTGGGAGTTTTCGCTGGGTTTGTCGCTGCGCGAGTGTACACTCCCCCACCCCAACCCTCCCCCGCTTCGCAGGGGAGGGGGTATATCTGTTCACAACACCCCCTTGCTGCTCGGCAGCTCGCTGCCTTCGATACGGATGGCCTGGCGCAGGGTGCGACCGAAGGCTTTGAACACGCTTTCGATTTTGTGGTGGTCGTTGCGGCCTTTTGCGGCAAGGTGCAGGGTGCACATCAGGCTTTGGCTGAGCGAGTAGAAGAAGTGTTCGGTCATTTCGGTGGCAAAGCCGCCAACCTGTTCGCGTTTGAATTCGGCTTTGAAGCAGCAGTAGGGGCGGCCGGAGAGGTCGAGCGTGCATTTGGCGCGGCATTCGTCCATCGGCAGGACGAAGCCGAAGCGGGCGATGCCGCGTTTGTCGCCCAGCGCTTGGCGCAGCGCCTCGCCGAGGGCGAGGGCGGTGTCTTCGATGCTGTGGTGTTCGTCGATGTGCAGGTCGCCCGCGCAGTCGATGTTCATCTGGAAGCCGCCGTGGGTGGCGATTTGGTCAAGCATGTGGTCGAAGAAGCCGATGCCGGTGCGGATGTGGTTGATGCCGGCGCGGTCGAGGTCGAGGCTGATGCGGATGTCGGTTTCACGGGTTTGGCGGTGCACGTCGGCACGGCGCGGCGCTCGCTCGGTCGCGGCTACGGGCAGCAGTTTTTCGGCGATGTGCGCCCAGCCGAGGTGGTCGGGGTGGTAGCGCAGACCGGTGATGCCGAGGTTTTGTGCCAGTTGCAGGTCGCTGTCACGGTCGCCGATGACGTAGCTGTGCGCGGGGTCAAAGCGCGAGGCGGCGATTTCGTCGCGCAGCAGGCCGATTTGCGGCTTGCGGCAGGTGCAGCCGTCTTCAGCGCGGTGTGGGCAGATGTACACCGCGTCGAAGCGGATGCCTTGTGAGGCGAAGGTTTCCAGCATTTTGTTGTGCGGCGTGTCGAAGCTCGCCTGCGGGAAGCTGGCGCTGCCGAGGCCGTCTTGGTTGCTGACGATGACCAGGCGGTAGTGGGTTTGCAGGCGCAGTAGCGCGGGGATGACGTCGCGCTCGAAGCGCAGTTTTTCTAAGCTGTCGATTTGGAAGTCGGTTTTCGGCTCGTCGATGAGGGTGCCGTCGCGGTCGATGTAGAGGGTTGGGCGGGTCATGGGGTTTGCTCCAGTTGGCGCAGGGCGCGGATGAGGGTGTCGTTTTCGGCATGGCTGCCGACGGTGATGCGGATGCAGTTGGCGAGGCCGTGCGCGTTTTCTTGGCTGCGCAGGATGATGCCGCGCTGCCACAGGGCTTGGAACACGGCGGGGCCGTCGCTAAAGCGGGCGAGCAGGAAGTTGGCGGCGCTTGCGTAAACTTCGCGCACCAGCGGGCTTTGTTGTAGGGCGGCTTGCAGGGCGGCGCGCTCGGCGAGGGTGTCTGCCACCCGCTGCCGCATTTGTGCGAGTCCCGCTGCGCTCAAGGCTTGCGCGGCGATGTCGGCGACCGGTGTCGGAATGGGATAGGGGGCGATGATTTTCGCCAACAGGCCGATGAGTTCGGGATTGGCGAGGACGAAGCCGCAGCGAATACCCGCCAGCGCGTGCGCTTTGGATAGGGTGCGGATGAGGGCAAGGTGCGGTTGGCGCGGCAGTTCGCCGGCGAGGGTGTCGGCAGCGCTGTATTCGATGTAGGCCTCGTCAATGACGACGATGGCACGACCGCGCGTCATGGCGAGCAGCGCGTCGAGGTCGGCGCGGTTGAGGCGGGTGCCGCTGGGGTTGTTGGGGTTGCAGATGAAGATGAGTTTGACCGGCTGGCTGTCGAGTGCGTGTGCGATGGCAGGCAGGTCGAGCTGGAAATTGGCACGTTGCGGCACGGTGAGCGCGCTAACGCCGTTGGCAGCGGCAGAGACGGCATACATACCGTAGGTGGGCGGGCAGTAGATGAGCGCGTCGCTGCCGGGTTGGCAGAAGGCGCGCACCAGCAGTTCGATGCCTTCGTCGCCGCCGCGTGTGATGAGTACGTTTTCCGCCGGTACTTGCGCGTAGCGGGCGTAGGCGGCGAGCACTTGCTGCGGCTGCGGTTCGGGGTAGCGGTTGAGCGCGGTGCAGGCAGCCTGAATGTCGGGGGCGGTGGGGGCTTCGTTGGCATTGAGCCACACTTCGCCCGCGCCGCCGATGCTGCGCGCGGATTGGTAAGGGATGAGGTCGCGCAGTTCGGCGCGGGCGAGTTGGGTGATGCTGGGCATGGTTGTGTCCTTTGTTGGTTGGTTTATGTGCGGGGTAGCGGGGTTTTGTCGCTGCGCGGCGTGTTTGCTGCCCCCACCCCAGCCCTCCCCCACGGGGGAGGGAGCCGTTCTGCTGGGTTTTGTCGCTGTGTGGTGCTCATTCCGCGCCTCCTTCGCTGTTGGCAGGGGCAATTTGTGCCGTTTGTAAGGCGACGAGGCGCACGGATACGGCGTTTTTGTGCGCGTCGAGGTGTTCGGCGGCGGCGAGTTGTTCGACGGTCGCCGCCAGCGCGGCGAAGCCTTGCGGGCTGAGTTCTTGCACGGTCATGCGTTTGCTGAAGTCGGCGAGGCCGAGGCTGGAATGGGTTTTGCTGTAGCCGTAGGTGGGCAGGACGTGGTTGGTGCCGCTGGCGTAGTCGCCCATGCTTTCGGGTGAATAGGCGCCGAGGAAAATAGAGCCGGCGTTGTCTAATTCTGGCAAGAGCGCGCGCGGGGCAGCGGTTTGTACGATGAGGTGTTCGGGCGCGTAGGCGTTGCTGATGGCGACGCATTGCGCGAGGTCGGCGGCGATGATGATGCGGCTATGTGCCAGCGCTTGCCGGGCGGTGGCGGCGCGCGGCAGGGCGGCGAGTTGCGCGGCGGTTTCTTGTGCGACTTGGCGAGCGAGTTCGCGCGAGGGCGTAACCAGCATCACTTGGGAATCCGCGCCGTGTTCGGCTTGTGAGAGCAGGTCGGCGGCGACAAAGGCGGGGTTGGCGGCTTCGTCGGCGATGATTAACACTTCTGATGGCCCGGCGGGCATGTCAATGGCGGTGCCGCTTTGTTGTACTTGCCGCTTGGCTTCGGTTACGTAGGCGTTGCCGGGGCCGAAGATTTTTTCGGCTTTGGGGACGCCGCCGCTGCCGTAGGCGAGGGCGAACACTGCCTGCGCGCCGCCGATTTGATAAACGCTGTCGATGCCGCACAGCCGCGCGGCGTAGAGGATTTCGTCGGCTATCGGCGGCGGGCTGCACAGGGTGATGCGGTGGCAGCCGGCGATTTTGGCGGGCACGGCGAGCATTAGCACGGTGGAAAATAAGGGGGCGCTGCCGCCAGGGATGTAGAGGCCGACGCTGGCGATGGGGCGGGTGATTTGTTGGCAGCGCACGCCCGCTTGGGTTTCGATGTCGATTTCCACCGGGATTTGCGCGCGGTGGAAGCGCTCGATGTTGGCTTTGGCGGTCTGCATCGCGCTTTTCAGGCTGTTGGAAACGCGGGCGCTGGCGGCGTCAATGGCCTCGCTGGCGACGGCGAGGCTGGCAAGACGGACGCCGTCGAAGCGTTCGGTTAAAGCCAACAGGGCATCGAGGCCGCCGGTACGCACTTGTTCTTGTATTGCGGCGACGGCAGCGCGGATGTTGGCGTCGTTGTTTTGTGCGGGGCGGCGTAAGGCAGCAGCGCGTTCGGCTTCGTTCAGTTCGTTCCAATTCAGGGTTTGCATGGCGGTATCCTCAAGCAAGCATTTTTTCGATGGGCAGCACCAGTATTGAGCTGGCGCCGACGGCTTTGAGCTGTTCCATCGTTTCCCAAAAGAGGTTTTCTTGGCTGACCATGTGCAGCGCGACGTGGCTGCTGTCGTGGGTGAGCGGCAGGATGGTCGGGTTTTCCACGCCGGGCAGCAGCGCGACTACCGCTTCGACTTTGTCTTTGGGTGCGTGCAGCATGATGTATTTCGACTCGCGCGCCTGCGCCACGCCCTGGATGCGGGTGAGCAGCCGCGCTGCCAGCGCCCGGGTTTCTGCGGCAAGCGCGCCGGCGCGTTGTATCAGGCAGGCGTTAGAGCGGTACACGGTTTCCACTTCGCGCAGGCCGTTGGCTTCCAGCGTCGCCCCCGATGAGACTAAATCGCAGACCGCATCCGCCAGTCCCGCGCGTGGCGCGACTTCCACCGCGCCGCCGAGCAGGCAGGTTTTGTAGGCGATGCCGCACGTTTCCATGAAGCGCTTGAGCAGTTGTGGGTATGAGGTGGCGATGCGCCGCCCTGCCAAATCTGCCGCGTCGCGGTAGGTTTCGTCGCGCGGGATAGCCAGCGCCAGGCGGCAGCCGCCGAAATCGAGACGGCGCAGCAGGGTGTAATCCGCCGTTTCACCGGCTGCAAGCCGCGCCAGTTCTGCTTCTTCCAGCACGTTTTCGCCCAAGATGCCCCAATCGACGACGCCGTCAAAGACCAGGCCGGGAATGTCGTCGTCGCGCACGCGCAGGATGTCGATGGGCAGATTTTCTGCGTAGGCGAGCAGGCGCTCACCGCTGAAGTTGATTTTGACGCCGCATTGTTTGAGCAGGCTCTGCGATTCGCTGCTCAAGCGGCCGGATTTCTGCATCGCAATGCGCAGGCGTGGGGAGTTGGGGTTGGCAGTCATGGTTTCTCCTTTGGGATTTTTAAAAACAAAAACGCAAAAAACCTTTCGGGTTCAACAGAACTTCCGAAAGGTTTTTTGCGTATGAAAACAGATATTGCCGCACGCTCCGGAAGCCTAATCTTCCGGATACAGCCCAGCACCCGAAAGACTAATCGGGGTGGTGATGGTGGCGGACGGCGGCAATCAGATACATGGTGTTTTCGCTTGTGTGATGGGTTAAAGTGTTTTTTACGGTAAACCAAAGCGGCGCTGATTGCAAGGCTTACGCGCAAAAGGGTAAGAATTAGTTAGTTAATGTGTTGATATTTAAAATATGAAAAATGTTTTTTCGCAGCCGTTTTACTGCTTTTCAGGCAGCCTGAAAGCCGTTTTCGCGCATCTGCCGCTTTGTCGGCCGGCACTTGGGCGGGCGGTTTCGGCTATAATCGCGCCTTTTTTCCTACCGCCGCTTTCAGGCTGCCTGAAAGCGGTTTGCAGAAAGCGTTTATGAATGATTTTTCCGTGTTCGATACCGTTTGCGAGCGGCTGCTGCATGCACACGGACTGAGTGCCGAAAACCTGTACGCCAGCCTTGATTTGATCGGCGCCCACCATGTCGATTATGCCGATATCTACTGCCAGCGCACCGCATTCGAGAGCTGGCATCTGGAAGAAGGCATGGTCAAGTCCGGCAGTTTTCAGATCGACCAAGGCGTGGGTGTGCGGGCGGTTTCGGGCGAGAAAACCGCTTTTGCCTATGCCGACAGCCTGACCGATGCCGCCGTGCGCCGCGCCGCCGAAACGGTGCGCGTGATCGGCGCGGCGGGCAACAACCGTCCGGTGCGTGTGCCGCTGCAAAAAGTGGCGGCCGCCCCCATCCACGGCGATGCCAACCCGATTGCCAGCCTTGATTCGCCCGCCAAAGTGGCGCTGCTGCAAAAAGTCGAAGCGCTGGCCAAAGCTGCCGACCCGCGCATCGTGCAGGTGATGGCCGGGCTGACCTGCGAATACGATTTGGTCTATATCGCCCGTCTCGACGGCCGCCACGCCGCCGACATCCGCCCGCTGGTGCGCCTGAGCGTAACCGTGATCGCCCAGCAAAACGGCCGCCGCGAACAAGGCAGCGGCGGTGGTGGCGGTCGTTTCAATTTGGACTATTTTAGCGACGCGCAAATCAAAGGTTATGTTGATCACGCTGTCAAACAGGCGCTGACCAATCTCGAATCCCGCCCCGCCCCCGCCGGCGAAATGACTGTTGTTCTCGGCAGCGGCTGGCCGGGCGTGCTGCTGCACGAAGCGGTGGGGCACGGTTTGGAAGGCGATTTCAACCGCAAACAAACCAGCGCCTTCTCCGGCAAACTCGGCCAGCGCGTCGCCGCCCCCGGCGTTACCGTCGTTGATCAGGGCAACCTTGCCGAGCGGCGCGGCTCGCTCAATATCGACGACGAAGGCAACGAAACCCGCCGCAACGTCCTAATCGAAGACGGCATCCTCACCGGCTATATGCAGGACGAAACCAACGCCCGCCTGATGGGCATGCCGGTAACCGGCAACGGCCGGCGCGAAAGCTACTCGTCAATCGTGCTGCCGCGCATGACCAACACCTTTATGGAAAACGGCAGCCACGACCCGCAGGAAATCATCGCCTCCATCGACAAAGGCATCTACGCCGTCAATTTCGGCGGCGGTCAGGTCGATATCACCAGCGGCAAATTCGTCTTTTCCGCCTCCGAAGCGTGGTGGGTGGAAAAAGGCAAACTGCAGTATCCGGTCAAAGGCTCGACCATCGTCGGCAGCGGCCCCGAAGTGCTCAAACACGTTTCGATGATCGGCAACGACAGCAGCCTCGATGCCGGCGTCGGCGTCTGCGGCAAAGACGGCCAAAGCGTGCCGGTAGGCGTCGGCCAGCCCACCCTGCGCATCGATGCGGGATTAACGGTCGGCGGCAGCGAGGCATAAACCGCCAAACAGGCAAAAGGCAGCCTGAAAAGTTTTCAGGCTGCCTTTTTCCTGCTTCGCCCCACCTGCAGCAAACCAGCCTTTGCCGACCAGCGCCCTACCCTCTTTCAGGCTGCCTGAAAGCCCAAAGCAGCCTGAAAGCCCAAAGCAGCCTGAAAACCGGAAAACCGGCTTTCAGGCTGCTTTGTTTTACTGCAACGGGCGGCGGATGGGGTTTTCAGGCTGCCTGCAAACGCGGTAGGCGGCGGTTTATACGGTTGGCAGCTGTTCGCCGCGGTCGGTGATCAGGATTTTTTCCGGCCAGCGCAGGGCGGCAAGGCGGTAGGCGGAGTGCTGGGGGGCAATGTAGCGCTTGCGTTCGCGCCAGCGGGCGCCGACGGAGAAGTCGCAGCAGAACACTTTGCCGCCGGCGCCGTGCCAGTGGTGCGGCGGCACGGTAAACATTTCGCTGCGGCGGGGCGCGGCTTCGCCCTGCCACGGTCGCCAATAGTGGCCGATAACCAGGGCGGCGCTGGCGGTATAGCGGTTCCACCACGGCTCGCGCACGGAAAAGCGCCAGCGGCCGCCGGCAAAAAACGGGGCGGCGGCGGAGGCTTCGGGGCCGCAGGTCAGCATCCGCAGCGGATTGGCGCCGTTGCGGTAAACATCGTGGGCGGCAGTGGCGGCCAGCAGCGGCAGTTTGGCGGCAGGGTCGTCGAACAAATGGGCGTAGCGGCGCTGCTCGTCGAGATAGTCGTCGTACCACGGGGCGTGGCGGATGCAGCGGCAAAGGTCGTCTTCCCATTCCTGGTAGAGATCGGCGAGGTTTTCGCTGCGGCGCCGGCGCACGGTTTCGACGGCTTTGTCCTGCCAGGCGGCATGGACGATGCGCAAATCGCTGCGTTCGAGCAGCAGCGGCTGTTGCGCGAGAAAATCGAGTATGCGGCCGTGTTCGCCGGCCGGCAGGGTTTGCCACGGGGCGTAGTTGCGCCCGTCCCGCTCGCTGCGTTCGGCGAAAAACCAGCCGGAGCCGTCTTTGGCTTCGCCGGTGAGCAAATTGGCTTCGTGGTTGCCGAGCACCATATGGGCGCGGCCGGCGGCGCAGGCGGCCATTACCCATGCGAAAACCGCGGGCGAATCGGGGCCGCGGTCGGCCAAATCGCCGACAAATACCAGCCGCCGGCCGGCGGGATGGCTGCCGTTGTCGCGGTAGCCCAGATGATCGAGCAGCTCGGTCAGGGCGTCAAAATGGCCGTGGACGTCGCCGATGATGTCGAGTTTGCCTGCAGGCAGGGTGTCGGTAAGCATGGGATGGGGAAACGGAAAGGGTTTTCAGGCTGCCTGATTGCACGGAAAAACAGCCTTTCAGGCTGCCTGAAAGGCTGTGCGGCGGGCTTGGGGCGGTTTGCATTGGGTGTTGTCAGAAAGCGGTATTGGCTACTTTGCAGCGTAAAAGCCGCCACAATACCAATGTAAACAGCCCCTAGCCCAGCTTGGTTTTTTTCAGATACATCGATACGCCTTCGCTGATGCCGGCCGCCATTTTGCGGCGGAACGCGGTTTCGGACAACAGTTTTTCTTCGGTGGGATTGGACACAAAGGCCAGTTCGACCAAAATCGAGGGAATATCCAGCGAGCGCAAAACAACAAAATTGGCCTGCTCGACCCGCCCTTGGTGCAGGCGGTGGCGGCGGCCGAGCTGGCCGAGCACCAGATTGCCGAGACGGCGGCTGTCGTTGGCGGTCTGGCTTTGCAGCATATCGGTTAGCACGACATTGACTTCTTTATTTCGGTTTTGCGGCAGGCCGTCAACCAGATCGGCATCGTTTTCCTTTTCCGCCAGCTTGCGCACGGCTTCGCTGTTGGCCTGCCCCCACATAAAGACATCAATGCCGCTGGCCGCCTTGCTCAGGGCGGAATTGGTATGGATGGAAACAAACAGATCGGCTTTGGCCTGCCGCGCTTTCTGGCGCCGATCGCGCAGCTGGATAAACTGGTCGTCGTTGCGGGTAAGGAATACGCGGTAGCCCTGCGCTTCCAGCAGCTTCTGCGTTTCTTTGGCCACCGCCAGCACCACGTCTTTCTCGCGCACGCCGTTGGGACCGATGGCGCCGGTATCTTTGCCGCCGTGGCCGGGATCGAGCATGATGATTGGACGGCGCTTGCTGACCGGCTTGGCCGGCGCCGGCTCGGCGGGGGCGGCAGGCGCAACGCTATCGCGCTCTTTCGCCTTATCCTGGGCGGCGGGCGCGGCTTTGCGGCTGTGTTTTTGCGCCAGATCGCCGATGGGATCATCGGCTGCCGCAGCCGGCGCCGCAGCCGCGGCGGGAGCAACGGCAGGGGCAGGCGCGGCGGCATTAGGCGTCGTCAGTTCGACTTGCAGCAGGTGCTTTTGGCCGTCGGCCAGCGGGCTGTTGCTGACGGCAACCTGCGCCTTGCCGCGCAAATCGGCCACCAGCCGCACGGTGCGTTCGTCTTTTTTGCCGATGCGGATGCCGGCAATCAGCGGATCGTTGGCGCGAACCTGGCCGGCAAGCGCAGACAAAACCTTATTCGGTACAACGTCTTCAATATCGACCACCAGCCTGTTTGGCGTATCGAGCATAAAGTAGCGGTAGCGCACGCGGCCGGCGGTTTCGATGGCCAGACGGCTGCGGCCTTTGCCGCTGGTAAGCTTGGCGGACAGGATATCGGTAGCAGCAAACAGATTGCCGCTGAAACCCAGCAGCAAACCGCCGGCCGACCACATCAATAATCTGCGGCGACTGATGCCCGCCATAACTCCACTCCTTCTTCTGCCGCCGCACTCAAAGCCGACACCGAGCAGCGGCGGCCGCCTTCTTCGGTGCGCAAATCAAAAACGTAATCGGCCGCGGGCACAAACTCTCCGCCCTGCAAGGGCCATTCGATCAGACAAATGCTGTTGTCCGCAAACAAATCGTCCAAGCCCGCGTCTTCCCATTCCGACGGATCGGCAAAGCGGTACAAATCAAAATGGTGCAACACCCTTTCCTGTGGCAGGCGGTAGCTTTCCACCAGCGCGTAAGTCGGGCTTTTGACTGTGCCGCGGTGGCCGAAACCGTGCAGCAGGCCGCGGGTAAACGTGGTTTTGCCCGCGCCCAGATCGCCCTGCAGATACACCACGCAGGGCGCGCGCAGCAGCTGCGCCCAAGCGCCGCCCAAAGCAAGGGTGGCGGCTTCGTCGGGAAGAAAAACGCTGGGTGGCGGCAAATCGGCCATACGGGTTTCCATCGGTTTTTTGGTGCGGCTGCGACACCGGCATCGGTTTGTTTTTTGCCCGCGACACAAACAGCGGCGGGCGGGAAAACATATTTTCAGGCTGCCTGAAAGCCGGTTTTCATATTTTTCAGGCTGCCTTTGCGAAGCTAAAACGCCCAAACGGCTGTGCAAACGCTCTGCCCGCCTGACGGCATGGGCAGCGGCGGCGGGCAGCGGATTTATTTTTTGGCAAAACCCTGCTGCTGAAGAAACGGCAGCAGACCGGGGCGCACTTCGGTGCACAGATTGGCGCGGATTTGGTCTTGCCAGCTCAAATCGAGATTGCTGCGGTCTTTATAGTATTTTTTCACGACTTCGTCGTAAGCCGCCAGCTCGGCATCTTCAGCCTCACGGTAGCGGTTTTCGCTCATTACCACCTGCAGCGGCAAACGCGGACGCTGGCCGGGATCGTGGTCGGGATAACCCAGGCACATGCCCACCAGCGGCACCACGCCGTGCGGCACTTCGAGAATGCGCGCCAGCGTCGGCAAATCGTTGCGCAGGCTGCCGATAAACACGCCGCCCAAGCCGAGCGATTCGGCGGTCAGCAGCACGTTTTGCGCGAAAATGCCGGTATCGACGGCGCCAATCATCATCACTTCGATCCAATCGATCTGGGCATCGGGCGCCAGGCGCAGATGACGCGAAGCGTCGGCGCAGAACACCAGAAACTCGGCGCAGTTTTCCACATAATGGTGCCCCATCTTGCCTTTGTAGGCGTTGGCGCAGATTTCGCGGATGGCGGCGCGCTTGGCCGGATCGGTAACACGGATCACGCTCACCGCCTGCATATAGCTGGAGGTGGACGCCATCTGGCCGGCGGTAATAATCTGCTCCAGCACGGCGGCGGGAATCGGGTCGGTTTTGAATTTGCGGATGGAACGGTGCGCGAGTGCGGTTTGCAGTGCGGCTTGGCTGTTCATGGATTACTCCTCTGGCGGATGGTAGGGAAAGATAAGGGCTGCGGCGGTTTTTTCAGGCTGCTTTTGGCTTTCAGGCTGCCTGTGCCGGCGGATTGATCTCGCTGCCGTCGGCGCGCAGCAGTTTGGGCATTTTGCCTTCTTCGATAACGCCTTTACCC
This sequence comes from Kingella sp. SNUBH-2017, assembly GCF_028680565.1. Taxonomy (NCBI): domain Bacteria; kingdom Pseudomonadati; phylum Pseudomonadota; class Betaproteobacteria; order Neisseriales; family Neisseriaceae; genus Kingella; species Kingella sp. SNUBH-2017. The sequence continues at coordinate 149,643 of NZ_JAPHVK010000005.1, read as the reverse complement.
ACCACAACCTTGTTCACATCCTTCCAGTCCGGCAGGTGGTACATGGTGTCAAGCAAGGCGCGTTCCATAATCGATCTCAGGCCGCGGGCGCCGGTTTTGCGCTCCATTGCCTGCCGCGCGATGGCCGACAGCGCTTCGGCGTCGATTTCCAATTCGGCGCCCTCCATCGCAAACAGGCTTTGGTATTGTTTGACCAGTGCGTTTTTCGGCTCGGTCAGGATATTGACCAGCGCCGCTTCGTCCAGTGCTTCGAGCGTGGCGATTACCGGCAGGCGGCCGATCAGCTCGGGAATCAGGCCGAATTTGATCAAATCTTCAGGTTCGACGGTTTCAAACAGTGCGCCGATATCGGCGTTTTCATCCTTACTGTGGACGGTGGCGCCGAAGCCGATGCCTCCTTTTTCGGTGCGCTGGCGGATGACTTTTTCCAAACCGGCAAAGGCGCCGCCGCAGATAAACAGGATATTGGTGGTATCAACATCGATAAACTGCTGGTTCGGATTGCGGCGCCCGCCTTGCGGCGGCACGCTGGCCACGGTGCCTTCGATCAGCTTCAGCAGCGCCTGCTGCACGCCCTCGCCCGATACGTCGCGGGTAATCGACGGGTTGTCGCTCTTGCGCGAGATTTTGTCGATTTCGTCGATATAAACAATGCCCTGCTGCGCTTTTTCCACGTCAAAATCGCATTTGCCCAAGAGCTTGGTGATGATTTGCTCGACATCCTCGCCGACATAGCCCGCTTCGGTAAGCGTGGTGGCGTCCGCCATCACAAAGGGTACGTTCAGCCGCCGCGCCAGACTTTGCGCCAGCAGGGTTTTGCCCGAGCCGGTGGGGCCGATCAGCAGAATATTGGATTTGGAGAGTTCGACATTGCCGGCGGACTTGGGTTGGCGCAGGCGTTTGTAATGGTTGTACACCGCCACCGCCAGCGATTTTTTCGCGCCCTGCTGGCCGATTACGTATTCGTCCAGCTGCGCCGTCAGCTCGGCGGGCGTCGGCAGGGCGCCGCCGGCAGCGGTGGCCGGCACGGCAGACTCGGTCTGCTCGCTGAGAATCAGATGGCTGCAGTCGAGCACGCATTCGTCGCAGATAAAGCCTTTTTCGCCTTCAATCAGGTGTTTGACTTCGTGTTCGGGCTTGCCGCAAAACGAGCAGTTACGGTCTTTTTTGTCCATTATCATTTTGTCCCATATCGGAATTTTGTTTTACGAACCGCCGCACGAAAGGCCGCGGCGCAAAGCGGGCGAGTATAAAGGCAGCCTGAAAAAAACTCAATCGCAGCACAGGCGCGCCGCCGCCCGCCGTTACAGGGTTTTCAGGCTGCCCCGGCCGCTGCCGCCTGCCCCTGATTTGGGCTATAATGCCGCCTTTTCAACCCGCCCCTGCCGCCATGTTTTCCCTGCGCCCCGCACTTGCCGACGATGCCGCCGCCCTGGCGGCTTTGGACTGCCTGTGCAACCCGAAACCGTGGTCTGCCGGCCAGTTTCAGGCTGCTTTGGATGAAGCGCACACCCAGGTGTGGCTGGCGGAAACGCCCGCCGGCTGCGCCGGCTTTATCGTTTGGCAGCAGCTGTTTGACGAAGCCGAACTGCATCTGATTGCCACCGCGCCGGCGCAGCGGCGGCAGGGCATCGCCACGGCGCTGCTGGCGCAGATGTTTCAGGCTGCCGGACTGCGGCGGGTGTTTCTCGAAGTGCGCGCCGGCAATCTGGCGGCGCAGGCGCTGTACCGCCGCCACGGTTTTGCCGATTTGGCTCGGCGGCGCGCTTATTACGGCGACGAAGACGCGCTGGTGATGGAGAAGCTATGTTAGACGCCCGCTATGTCCATCTGCACGAAGCCTTGGGACTGGGGCCGATGTGGCTGCCGGCGTCCGCCCGCATCAGGCAGCCTGAAAAGCCGGAAGCCGATGCCGGCGGCAACACCGATGCGCCGCAGCACCCAAGCAGCCTGAAAACCGCCGCGCACAAGGTTCAGGCTGCCGCCCCAACCCGTCCCGCCGCTGCCGCCCAGCATGCAGACGGTGCCGGCTTTGCCGAAACGCCGCCGGTGCCTGCCCGTACCCCGGCGCCCCGCGCCACCCGCGCCCCGCAAACAACTACCGCGCCCAACTCGCCGCGGCTGGCCGCCCTGCAGCGTGTCGGCAGCACCACGCTCGAGCCGGCACCGGCCGCCGCCGTCCAAGAAAGCCCAGCCGCCACGCCAACGGTCGAACACTATCTCGAACGCCTTGCCGGCCGCGTACCGGCCGCGCGGCTGATGGTGCTGAGCGTCTGCCCGTCGCCCGCCGATGTGGCCGCCCGCCGCCTGTTTAGCGGTGCCGAAGGCGAACTGCTCGATAAAATGCTCGCCGCCATCCGCCTGTCGCGCGAAGACAGCTATCTGAGCTGCTGGCTCAAAGGCCTGCCCGACTTCCGCCCGCAACCGGCCGCAGAAGACGTGGCCGCCGCCGCCGCCCGCGTGGATGCCGAGTTCCGCCTAAGCGGCGCCCGCGCGCTGCTGCTGATGGGGCGTTTTTTCGAGCGCGACGACGTGCGCGACCACCTGCAGCGCATCGCCCCCGACGTGCCGCATTTTTACATCGACCACCCGCAGCAGATGCTGCACAAGCCCCAGCTCAAACGCAAGGCTTGGGAAGGGTTGCAAAAACTTCAGGCTGCCCTTGAAATGCCCGCCGCCTAAACGGCACAGCACCCGTTTCAGGCAGCCTGAAACCAATTTTTCCGCCGGCTGCTGCCGGCTTTCGCCAGCTTACGAGGATTGAACCATGAAATTTCTGAAACTCAGCGAACAAAACGTTGCCGGCAAAACCGTGCTGATCCGCGCCGACCTGAACGTGCCGATCAAAGACGGCCGCATCAGCGACGACACCCGCATCCGCGCCTCGCTGCCCTCCATCCGCTACTGTCTCGACCGCGGCGCCGCGGTAATTGTGATGACCCATCTCGGCCGCCCGACCGAGGGCGAGTTCCACCCCGAAGACGACGTTACTCCCGTCGCCCGCCAGCTCGGCGCCCTGCTGGGCAAACAGGTGGCGGTGCTCAAAGACTGGCGCGACAGCCCGCCCAAACTCCACGCCGGCGAAATCGCCATGCTGCAAAACGTGCGCATCAACCCCGGCGAAAAGAAAAATGACCCCGCGCTGGGCAAAGCCTATGCCGCGCTGGCCGACGTGTTCGTCAACGACGCCTTCGGCACCGCCCACCGCGCCCAGGCGTCCACCGAAGCGGTTGCCGCCGCCGCACCGCTGGCGCTGGCCGGCATCCTGCTGGCCGACGAATTGGACGCGCTGGGCAAAGCGCTGCGCGACCCCGCCCGCCCGCTGGTGGCGATTGTTGCCGGCAGCAAGGTTTCGACCAAACTCACGGTGCTGGAAAACCTGGCCGACAAAGTCGATCAGCTGATCGTTGGCGGCGGCATCGCCAACACCTTTTTGCTGGCGCAGGGCAAAAACATCGGCAAATCGCTGGCCGAGCCCGATTTGGTTGACGAAGCGAAAAAAATCATCGCCAAAATGGCGGCCAAAGGCGGCGCGGTACCGCTGCCCACCGATGTGGTCTGCGCCAAAGAATTTGCCGCAGACGCCGCAGCCGAAACCAAATCCATCGACGACGTGGCCGACGACGACATGATTCTCGACATCGGCCCGCAATCGGCCGCCGTGCTCGCAGACATCATAAAAAAAGCCGGCACCGTGGTATGGAACGGCCCGGTGGGCGTGTTTGAATTCGACCAATTCGCCGACGGCACCAAAGTGCTGGCCAAAGCCATTGCCGACAGCAGCGCCTTCTCGATTGCCGGCGGCGGCGACACGCTGGCGGCCGTCGCCAAATACGGCATCGGCGAACAGGTCGGCTACATCTCCACCGGCGGCGGCGCCTTCCTCGAGTTTCTCGAAGGCAAAGAACTGCCCGCCGTCGCCGCGCTGGCACGCTTTGCCGACTAAAGGCAGCCTGAAAGCCTAAAAACCGGCTTTCAGGCTGCTTTGGAGAGTTTCTCTAGACAGCGAAAACCAAATCCGCCGCATAAAAAGCAGCCTGAAAACGTGTCAAACGCTTTTCAGGCTGCTTTTTGTATATTACCAACGGCGGCGGTTAGAAGCCGGACATTTCGCGGTTGAGTTTGGCGGCTATGTCGTCCACCAGACCCATCACTTCAAAAAAAGTATCGCCCTCGCTGCCGAGCATGACGATGGTGGTGGTGTCGGGATTTTCGTTTTTCGGTTCCAAACGCAGAATCTGGTTGGTATTCACAAAGATGCGGTGTCCGTGAACATTGACTAATTCGGTTAAAGCAGCCATGGCTGTGCCTCTCGGATGACGGTGTTGGTCGGATTTGTGCAAAAAGTGCGCGATGATATATTTTTTGCCCTGTCTGCGCAAGTAAAAACATTGATTAAACCCATAAAAGCAAAGATAAAAACCGGAAAAGTGTCGCAAAAATGCCGCCGGCTTTTTTCAGGCTGCATTTTGGCTGCGGGCAGCCTGAAAAACCGAGTTTTGACTCAAGGCGCCGGCGGCGGCGAAAAAGGCTTGCTCTGCCACCATGCGCCGCGCGGTTGCGGGGCAGCCTGAAAGCCGTCCGGCCGGATGTCCAGACTGATGGCGCCCTGGGTGTCGGTGCGCAGCAGGCGGATGCGGTGGGCGCGCAGGCGCAGCTGTACTTCGGGGTGCGGGTGTTTGAAGGAATTGGCAAAACCGCTGCTGGCCACGGCAAGCTCGGGGGCGACGGTGTTGAGAAAGGCGCTGCCGCTGGCGTGGCGGCTGCCGTGGTGGCCGAGCACCAGAATCTGGCTGTGGATATCGCTGCCGTAGCGCTGCAGCAGCGCCTCTTCGCCCTTAAAGCCCAAGTCGCCGGTAATCATCAGCGCCTGCGTGCCGTACACCGCGCGCAGCACGCAGCTGGCGTCGTTGTCTTCGCCTTTTTGCGGCGGCGGGGTAACAAACTCGAACAGCACGCCGTCGGCCTGCCAGCGGACGCCGTCGCGGCAGTAGCGCGCCTGCGGGTAGAACTCGGGCTGCCCCGCCCACAGCGCTCCGACGGCAAACTGCCGCGCCAGCGCGGGATAACCGCCGTCGTGGTCGTTGTCGTGGTGGGAGAGCACCAGCGTGTCGATGCGGCGCACGCCGTGCGCGTGCAGCACCGGCAGCAGCGTCTGGCCGGAAGCTGGAGTTCCGGTGTCGAACAGCAGCGTGTGCGACGGCGTTTGCAGCAGCACCGCTAAACCCTGGCCGACATCGACGATTTCGGCTTTCAGGCTGCCTGAAGGCGGCGGACGGTAGGCGAAAAACATCACCAGCAGCGCCAAAGCCGCCGGCCGCAGGCGCAGGCCGCGCGGCAGCAGCCACAGCAGCGCGGCGCCGAGCGCCAGCACAAACAGCGGCAGCGGCGCGGCGGCAAAACCGTATTCCGGCAGCCGCCCGCCCAGCCACAGCAGCAGCGCAACCGTCTGCTCAGCCAGCCAGGCGGCGGCGGTGCGCAGGCTGTCAAACGGCAGCGCCGAAGCGGCCAGCGCCAGCGGCACCAGCAGCCACGAGAAAAACGGAATCGCCAGGGCGTTGACCGGCGCGCTGAAGGGCGGCAGCGTGCCAAAGAGCCGCACCGTTGCCAGCGCGCCCAGCAGCATTGCCGCCCATTGTCCGGCCACCGCCTGCTTCAGCGCCGCCCAACGGCCGTGTTCGGGCAGCCTGAAAGCCAGCACCCACATCAGCGCTGCCACCAGCCCGAACGACAGCCAGAACCCCGGCGCCAGCACCGAAGCGGGCTGGTAGAGCAGCACCGCCGTCAGCGCCGCCCACCACACCTGCCAGCCGCTCAAGCTGCCGCGCCACGCCCAGGCGGCGGTAAACACCGTGAGCATAATCAGGCTGCGCAGTGCCGGAATCTCAAAGCCAGCCAAACCGGTATAAAACGCCGCGGCCGCCAGCCCCGCCGCCGACTGCCACACACGCGGCCGCGCGGGCAGGCGCGGCAGCAGCCGCAGCAGCTGTTTGAACAGCCAGCCGGCCAGCACGCCGACCATGCTGATGTGCAGACCGGAAATGCTGATTAGATGATTGATGCCCAGCGGGCGGAACGCTGCCCATACCTGCGGCGGCAGGCCGGAGCCGTCGCCCACCGCCAGCGCCGCCATCAGCGCCGCGCCGCGCGGATAATCGTCTGCCTGACGCCAGTTGCGGCTGGCCGCCAAACGCATGCGGTTGAAACCCCATGCCGCGCCGCTGCGCGTTTCAGGCAGCCTGAAACGCTGCGAGCCGGCCGATGCCAGACCATCGATGCCGTTGGCCAGCGCCCAGCCTTCGCGGTCGAAGCCGACCGGATTGCGCGCCCCCAGCGGCGCCCGCACCCGCGCCCGAAGCTGCCACACTTCGCCCGGCAGCCATTCGCGGCGGGCATAGTCCTGAAACAGCAGCGTGTAGGCGCGGCCGTCGTCGGTGATGGCGCGGGCGGTGAAGCGGGTGCGGCCGCTCTCGTCGCGCTGCGGCAGGCCGGTGATTTCGACGCGCAGCAAAACGGCCTGCGGATAAATCTCCGCAGGCCAGCGTTGCGCGAGCGCGTAATCGGTGCGCGCCAAAGCGTAAATGCAGCCTGAAAGCGCCGCCGCCAGGCAGCAGGCAGCCTGAAAACTGCCGCCGCCGCGCCGCCGGCGCCATAAAGCCAGCGCCAGCGCGGCGGCCAGCGCACCCAGCCACAGCCACCATGCGCCGTGCCGCGGCAGAAACAGCGCGGTGGCCAATCCGAAACACAGGGCGGGCAGAATCAGGGGCATGGCGGGATAGGGCTTGAACAGTTGGGAACAGTCGGAAAGTCAAAAGGCAGCCTGAAAACCATCCGGTGTGTTTTCAGGCTGCCTGCGGTCTATGCCGGGTCGGCGGCTTCTTCGTACCAGCGGCGCACCAGCTCGTCTTCCAGCAGGGCGCGCTGCCAGATACTGCCGGCGGCCGGTTCGGGAAAACCGCTGCGGTTCAAGCCGAAACGTCCGGCAAAATCAAGGGCGGCATGCGGATAGCCGTTGATAAACAGCACGGCAATCTCCTGATTGTGGTGCCAGCAGATTTGCGCTTGGCACGGCAGATGGCTGTCGCTGACATCGGCAACATTGTAAATATGCAGGGCTTCGGCAATCGGTTGTTCGTTGCGGGTATCCAGCGCGTAGAAATAGGCGGTTTGTCCGTCGTCTTCAAATACCGCCGCATAATGCGGCGACAAGGGCGATTCGGCGAACACTTGGGTTTCCCGCCCGACGGTAAATTCTGCTTCCGAAACCAGATAAAGCATGGCGGCATCCTTTCAGAACCATTTCAGAACAAACCGCCGTCAGAACCGGCGCTTCAGATGGCAGGCCTGGATAATCGACACCGCCAGCTCTTCCACCGATTTGTGGGTGGTGTTGGTAAAGGGCAGGTTGTGGCGGCGGAACATCGCCTGCGCGTCGGCCACTTCGCTGCGGCAGGTGGCCAGCGCGGCATAGCGCGAATCGGGGCGGCGCTCTTGGCGGATGTCGTGCAGGCGCTCGGCTTCGATGGTCAGGCCGAAGAGCTTGTGCTTGTGGTTTTTCACCATGCGCGGCAAATCGGTGCTGTCCAAGTCTTCCGGCGTCAGCGGATAATTGGCGGCGCGGATGCCGTATTGCAGCGCCAGATACAGGCAGGTGGGGGTTTTGCCGCTGCGTGAGACGCCCATCAGGATCACGTCGGCTTCTTCCAGGTTTTTGTCGGAAACGCCGTCGTCATGGTTGAGGGCGAAATTGACCGCTTCCATGCGTGCGTCGTAACGCTCGGTGTTCTGGGCGCGGCTGACCACCGAATGGCGGGCGCGCATGCCCAATTCGTCTTCCAACTGGCCGAGAAAGGCGTCGAAAAAGCTCAGGTGCAGGCCGGCGCTGGTTTTGACGATGGTGCGGATTTCATCATTCACGATGCTGGAAAACACCAGCGGCCGCACTTCGTGCTCTTCGGCGGTGCGGTTGATAATCTGCACCAGCGCGCGGGCTTTGTCGGGGGTATCGACAAAGGGATAGGTGGCGCGCTTGAATTTCAGGCCGTTAAACTGCTCGAGCAGGGCGTCGCCCATGTTTTCGGAAGTGATGCCGGTGCGGTCGGAAACGAAAAACGCGGGGCGGCGGATGGGGCTGTTCATGCAATCTCCAATTAAACGGGACGGGCAGCCTGAAAGCCGTCTGCTGCTTTTCAGGCTGCCTTGCGGATGGGAAACGGATGAAAAAGGCTTTTCAGGCTGCCGGAAGCGGCTGCGCTTTAGTTGTCTTCTGCCGGCGGCTCGCGGTAGAGCACCAAGAGTTTGCCGATGTGCTGCACCAGCTGGGCGCCGAGTTCGCGGCACAGGGTGTCGGCGATGGCGGTGCGCTCTTCGCGCTCGTCGCCGAATACGCGCACCTTGATCAGGCCGTGGGCGTTTAGGGCGCTGTCGGTTTCGCGCAGCACCGCTTCGGTCAGCCCTTTTTGGCCGACCATCACCACCGGGTTCAGGCTCTGGGCGCGGGCGCGCATTTCGATAATTTGCTGTTTGCTAAGCGTGTCGGAAGTCATTTTGGATTTTGGACGGGATGTTTGCTGGAAAGCGGGCATTGTACGCGAAAAACCGGCTTTCAGGCTGCCTGAAAATGGCGGCGGCCAGCGGTTTTTCTGTTCGACATATTCCATCCAGTATATAAGGCTATTAGCGCTGGAGATTGAAGGCAGTTTGGGCTAGAATCGCCCCCCGCCCGCCGGCAGCGCCGCACGCGGAGCAAAACACAAACCATTATCCGAAAACGATTTACCGCCGCACATTGGCGGCCCAACCAAGGAAATCCGCCATGTCCTGCGAACATCTCGTGATGCAATACAGCACTTTCAGCAAAGAACCCAACGACGCGCTCAAAGAGCCGATGTTTTTCGGCCAGCCGGTCAATGTGGCGCGCTACGACCAGCAGCGCTACGAAATCTTTGAAAAGCTGATTGAAAAGCAGATTTCCTTTTTCTGGCGTCCCGAAGAAATCGACGTTTCGCGCGACCGCATCGACTACGCCAACCTGCCCAACCACGAAAAACACATCTTTATCAGCAATCTGAAATACCAAACCCTGCTCGATTCCATCCAGGGGCGCAGCCCCAACGTCGGCTTTCTGCCGCTGGTGTCGCTACCCGAATTGGAAACCTGGATTGAAACCTGGGCGTTTTTCGAAACCATCCACTCGCGCAGCTACACCCACATTATCCGCAATATCGTCAACGACCCTTCCGTGGTGTTCGACGACATCGTGCAAAACGAATACATCATCGCCCGCGCCGAAGACATCGCCTGCTATTACGACGATCTGATCGAATACACCCAGTATTACAACCTGCTGGGCGCGGGCGAGCACCAGATCAACGGCAAAACCGTATCGGTGTCGCTGTATGAGTTGAAGAAAAAACTCTATCTGTGCCTGATGTGCGTCAATGTGCTCGAAGCCATCCGCTTTTATGTGTCCTTCGCCTGCTCCTTTGCCTTTGCCGAGCGCGAGCTGATGGAAGGCAACGCCAAAATCATCAAGCTCATCGCCCGCGACGAAGCGCTGCACCTGACCAGCACCCAGCACATGCTCAACCTGATGCGCAGCGGCGCCGACGATCCCGATATGGCGCAGATTGCCGTCGAATTGCAGGACGAATGCTTCGAGCTGTTCAAAAAAGCCGCCGAGCAGGAAAAAGAATGGGCGGAATATCTGTTTAAAGACGGCTCGATGATCGGCCTGAACAAAGACATACTGTGCCAGTACGTCGAATACATCACCAACCACCGCATGCTCGCCGTCGGCCTGCCGGCGGCCTTCCCCGCATCCACCCAAAACCCGATTCCGTGGATCAACGCCTGGCTCTCTTCCGACAACGTGCAGGTGGCGCCGCAGGAAGTGGAGATTTCGTCCTACCTGATCGGCCAGATCGACGCCGAAGTCAATGCCGACGATTTGGGCGGTTTCGAGCTGTAAACAGACTTTCAGGCTGCCGCAAAAGCAGCCTGAAAACGCAAAAGCAGCCCGAAAACCGAAAGCAGCCTGAAAAATCCGCAACCCAAAACACACACCGTCCGCAGCCGTTTCAGGCTGCTTTGCACATCATGCCCCGCATCACCACCGCCGACACCAGTTTCGAGCTGCAGGAAGGCGAAACCCTGCTCGACGCGCTGGAGCGCACCGGCCACGAAGCCGAATACCAGTGCCGCAGCGGCTATTGCGGCTCCTGCCGCGTTAAGCTGCTCTCCGGCAGCGTTAGCTACGACAGCATGCCGATGGCCTTTGTGCAGCCCGGCGAAATCCTGCCCTGCTGCTGCCGTGTTAAAGAAGACATCAGCATCGACAGCCGCCTGCGCCGCAGCGAACCCGACCTTTTCGATTACGAGCAGCAGCTTTTTACCGATACTGATGCCGGCGATACGGCCTGAATCCTTTTCAGGCTGCCTGAAAGCCCCGAACGAAAGCCGCCCCGCCGCCGGCGTTTGTGAAGCCTGCCCTTTTCGCTTACAATCGCGCCCCTTCTCCGTTTCCCCAGTCTTTGCCCTATGCAGTCCGTTTCCGCCTGGACACTCTACCGGCGTTTGTCCGTTTATCTGAAAAAATACCTGGGTATTTTTTCGCTGTCCGTGCTGTCGATGATTGTGGTGGCGGTTACTTCGCCGCTGTTTGCCTATCTGATCAAACCGCTGATCAACGAAGGCTTCGTCGCCAAAAACATGGCGATGATGACCTGGCTGCCCGCCGCCATCGTCGGCCTGTTTCTGCTGCGCGGCATTTTCAACTTCATCAACGAATACACCACCAGCTATATTTCCGGCCATCTGGTTGAAACCATGCGCCGCGAACTGTTTGGCAAAATACTCCGGCTGCCCAACAGCTATTTCGGCGCCAATAACAGCGGCCGACTGGTTTCGCGCGTGCTGAGCGATGCCAACCAGATTTCCGAAGCCGGTTTCAACGCCATTACCGTGGTTGCCAAAGACGGCGTCAGCGTTGTCGGCCTACTGGGCTATCTGATGTATCTGGACTGGAAACTGACGCTGATTACCTTTGCCGTGCTGCCGGTGGTGGCGCTGTGCGTGCGCCTGGTGAGCAAACGGCTGCGCAAGCTCTCACACGAGAGCCAGCGTCTGATGGGCGTGATTACCCAGATTCTCAACGAAAGCGTTATCGGCACCCGCGTCATCAAAATCTACGGCGGCCAGCACTATGAAGAGAGCCGCTTTGCCAATGCCGCCAGCGCCGTGCGCCGCAACGGTGTCAAGCAAACCGCCGCGTCTTCGGTTAGCTCCGCCGTCACCCAGCTGCTGGTGGCCACCGCGCTGGCGGTGATTCTCTATTTCGCCGCCTATCAGGCGCGCAGCAACAATTTCAGCGCCGGCGACTTTATGTCTTTTCTCACCGCCATGATTATGATGTTCGACCCCATCAAACGCCTGACCGGCGTGGTACAGTCGATGCAGCACGGCTTGGCGGCGGCGCAGAGCGTTTTCGATTTCCTCGACGAACCCGAAGAAGAAGACAAAGGCGTAAAAACCCTGCCTGCCGAGCCGGGCGATATTGAGTTTGTCGGCCTGACCCACCGCTACGACGGTGCCGAGCGCAACAGCCTCAACGGCGTCAACCTGCACATTCCCGCCGGCAAAGTATATGCGCTGGTCGGCGCTTCAGGCTGCGGCAAGACCACGCTGGTCAATATGCTGCCGCGCTTTTTCGATCCTAGCGGCGGCGAAGTGCGCATCGGCGGCGAAAACATCCGCAATCTGAGCCTGCAGTCGCTGCGCGAGCGCATGGCGCTGGTCAGCCAGGATGTGGTTTTGTTTAACGGCACGGTGGCAGAAAACATCGCCTACGGCGCCTGCCACAACGCTTCGCGCGAAGACATTATTCAGGCTGCCCGCGCCGCCAATGCCTGGGAATTTATCGAAAACATGCCGCAGGGGCTCGACACCCAGATCGGCGAACACGGCATCAAACTTTCCGGCGGCCAGCGCCAGCGCCTTGCCATTGCCCGCGCCCTGCTGAAAAACGCGCCGATCCTGATTCTGGACGAAGCCACCAGCGCACTCGACAACGAATCCGAGCGCCTGGTTCAGGCTGCTTTGGACCGCCTGATGGCCGACCGCACTACCATCGTCGTCGCCCACCGCCTATCAACCATCGAAAACGCCGACCGCATCATCGTGATGCACGAAGGCCGCATCGACGAAGAAGGCACCCATGCCGAGCTGCTGGCACAGGGCGGCCGCTACGCCCACCTGAGCAAAATGCAGTTTAAAGACCAAAAAAACGAACACCAACCGCAGCCTGAAAACCCATAAGCGCCGCACAAAGGCAGCCTGAAAAGCGTTTTCAGGCTGCCTGTAAAGCCGCCTCCCCTACCCCAATCAACCTTCAGAAAGACCGCCATGGCCGCATTCAATACCCAGAAAGTCCTCTCCGTCCACCACTGGACCGACGCCTACTTCACCTTCACCTGCACCCGCGACGAATCGCTGCGCTTTGAAAACGGCCAGTTCGTCATGGTCGGCCTGATGGTGGACGGCAAACCGCTGATGCGCGCATACAGCGTTGCCAGCGCCAACTACGAAGAACACCTCGAATTTTTCAGCATCAAAGTGCCCGACGGCCCGCTCACCAGCCGTCTGCAGCACCTGAAAGTCGGCGACGACGTACTCATCAGCAAAAAGCCCACCGGCACTCTGGTCGCCGGCGATTTGAACCCCGGCAAACACCTGTATCTCTTATCCACCGGTACCGGCATCGCCCCCTTCTTGGCGGTAACCAAAGACCCCGACATCTACGAGATGTTTGAAAAAGTCATCCTGGTGCACGGCGTGCGCTACCAAAAAGATTTGGCCTACTACGAGCGCTTCACCCAAGAATTGCCCAACGACGAATACCTCGGCGAAATGGTGCGCGACAAACTCATCTACTACCCCATCGTCTCGCGCGAAGAATTTAAGCACACCGGCCGCCTGACCGACCTGATGCGCTCGGGCAAACTCTTTGAAGACATCGGCCTGCCGAAAATCAACCCGCAGGACGACCGCGCCATGCTGTGCGGCAGCCCGGCCATGCTCAAAGACACCCGCCAGGTGCTTAACGACTTCGGCCTGGTCGAATCGCCCAAAGTCGGCGTACGCGGCGATTTTCTGATCGAGCGCGCCTTTGTCGACCAGTAAACCCGCCCCGCTCTTTCCCGCAATGTTTTTCAGGCTGCCTGAAAGCCGTTCAGGCAGCCTGAAAGCATGATTTGAAGCACACTCCTATGGCACAACGTTCCAAATCCTCCAAAGCCTGGCTGCACGAGCATGTGAACGACCATTACGTCCACTTGGCGAAAAAAGACGGCTACCGCGCCCGCGCGGCCTACAAACTTTTGGAAATCAACGAAAAAGACAAAATCATCAAGCCCGGCACGGTGCTGGCCGACTTGGGCAGCGCGCCGGGAAGCTGGTCGCAGGTGGCGGCCAAACTGGCAGGCAATACCGGCAAGGTGTTTGCCCTCGACATTCTGCCTATGGAGCCGATAGCCGGCGTCGATTTTATCCAGGGTGATTTTCGCGAAAGCACCGTGCTGACTGAGTTTGAGCAGCTTTTGGCCGGCCGGCCGCTCGACCTTGTAATTTGCGATATGGCGCCCAATATGGCGGGCAATGCCGTGATCGACCAAACGCGCAGCATCTATCTGTGCGAACTGGCATTGGACTTTGCCGCCGAACATCTGAAACCCGGCGGCACGTTTTTGGTCAAAGTGTTTCAGGGAAGCGGTTTTCAGGAGTTTCAGGCTGCCATGAAGTCGGTATTTGCCGCCGTGGCCACGCGCAAGCCCGAAGCCTCGCGCAACCGCTCGAACGAGATTTACCTTTTGGGCAGAAATAAACGCTGACAAGGGTTTTGCCCTGTTTTACAATCCGTCCCCTTTATTTGAATCTTTTTAACAGGAGTTTGTTTCTGTGCGGATCGACCTAAAAAACCTCTTGCTGTGGGGCATTTTGCTGCTGGCCGTATTTTTCGGCCTGCAAAACATGATGAAAAACGGCAGCGGCGGTACCCAGCAAATCGAGTATTCGCAATTTATCCAGCAGGTAAAAAGCGGCGGCATCGACAATGTGAGCCTGGAAGGCTCGCCCGCCGGCTATGTGATCAAAGGCCAGCGCAAAGACAGCGAAAAATCGTCCTTTGTTACCAACGCGCCGCTGGATGACAAACTGGTGCAGACACTGACCGACAACAAAGTCCGTTTCAAAGTCATCCACGAAGAAAAACCCGGCTTTCTCAGCAGCCTGCTGGTGAGCTGGCTGCCGCTGTTGCTGCTGGTGGGCGTGTTTTTCTACTTTATGCGCGCCCAAAGCGGCGGCGGCAAAGGCGGTGCCTTTTCCTTCGGCAAAAGCCGCGCCCGCCTGCTGGATAAAGACGCCAACGTCGTAACCTTTGCCGATGTGGCCGGCTGCGACGAAGCCAAAGAAGAAGTGCAGGAAATCGTCGATTACCTCAAAGCGCCCAACCGCTACCAGAGCCTCGGCGGCCGCGTGCCGCACGGCATCTTGCTCGCCGGCAGCCCCGGCACCGGTAAAACCCTGCTGGCCAAAGCGATTGCCGGCGAAGCGGGCGTACCGTTTTTCAGCATTTCCGGCTCGGATTTCGTTGAAATGTTCGTCGGCGTCGGCGCCAGCCGAGTGCGCGATATGTTCGAGCAGGCCAAGAAAAACGCGCCCTGCATCATCTTTATCGACGAAATCGACGCCGTCGGCCGCCAGCGCGGCGCCGGACTCGGCGGCGGCAACGACGAGCGCGAACAAACCCTCAACCAGCTTCTGGTGGAAATGGACGGCTTTAACAGCGACGAAACCGTAATCGTCGTCGCCGCTACCAACCGCCCCGACGTGCTCGACCCCGCCCTGCAGCGCCCCGGCCGTTTCGACCGCCAGGTCATCGTGCCGCTGCCCGATATCCGCGGCCGCGAGCAGATTTTGAACGTACACGCGAAAAAAGTGCCGCTGGATGCGTCCGTCGATTTGGTGGCGCTGGCACGCGGCACACCCGGCTTTTCCGGCGCCGACCTGGCCAACCTGGTCAACGAAGCCGCCCTGTTTGCCGGCCGCCGCAACAAAATCAAAGTCGACCAGAGCGACTTTGAAGACGCCAAAGACAAAATCTACATGGGTCCCGAGCGCCGCAGCATGGTGATGCACGAAGACGAAAAACGCGCCACCGCCTACCACGAATCCGGCCATGCCATCGTTGCCGAAAGCCTGGAAGGCACCGATCCCGTGCATAAAGTCACCATTATGCCGCGCGGCCGTGCACTGGGTCTGACCTGGCAGCTGCCCGAGCGCGACCGTATCAGCATGTATAAAGACCAGATGCTCAACCAGATTTCGATTCTGTTTGGCGGGCGCATCGCCGAAGATCTGTTTGTCGGCCGCATTTCCACCGGCGCGTCCAACGACTTCGAGCGCGCCACCCACATGGCCCGCGAAATGGTTACCCGCTACGGCATGAGCGAAAAAATGGGCGTGATGGTCTATGCCGAAAACGAAAGCGAAGTCTTTCTCGGCCGCAGCATCACCCGCTCGCAAAACATCTCCGAGAAAACCCAGCAGGAAGTCGATGCCGAAGTGCGCCGCATTCTCGACGAGCAATACGCCATCGCCTACAAAATCCTCGACGAGAACCGCGACAAAATGGAAACCATGACCCGCGCGCTGATGGAATGGGAAACCATCGACCGCGACCAGGTAATCGAAATCATGGAAGGCAAACAGCCCAGCCCGCCCAAGGACTACAGCCACAACCTGCGCGAAAACCAAAGCGCCCCCGCCGAAGCAGGGCAGCCTGAAAACGCCCAAGCAGCGGAAGGCGGCCTCAGCCTCGACAAAGAAACCGGCAGCAGCCGGCCGGACGCAGACGCCGCGCAATAAAACCGCGCCCCAAGCCCAAACCGCTTGGGGCGTGGTTTTATCCGCTTTTCAGGCAGCCTGAAAGCGATAAGTGCTTGCCGCGAAAGTTTCAGCAGCCTGAAAACCTGCGGCAGCCCCTGTTTCCCAAAAGCAGCCTGAAACCCCCTGCCCCGCTTTTCAGGCTGCCTTTATCCGCAGCCGCAAACAGCGTTACAATCGCGCCCCTTTAGCACACACGAACAGGAAAACATCATGGCCGATGCCGATCTTCATGCCGCTGCCGAAGCGGATTTGGTTTACCGCTTGGAAGACAAACCGCCCTTTGCCAAATCGCTGCTTTCCGCCGTTACCCACCTTTTAGCGATTTTCGTGCCGATGGTTACGCCGGCGCTGATTGTCGGCAAGGCACTCAATCTGCCGGCGGAAATGACCGCCTATCTGGTGTCGATGGCGATGGTTGCCTCCGGCATCGGCACCTTTTTGCAGGTCAGCCGTTTCGGGCCGCTGGGCTCGGGGCTGCTGTCGATCCAGTCGGTAAACTTTTCCTTTGTCGGCGTGATGATTTCGCTGGGCTTGGGCATGAAAGCGGGCGGCGTAGACGAAAACGCGATGGTCTCGACGCTCTTGGGCGTGTCTTTTGCCGGCGCCTTTCTGGTGTGCGGCGCGGCCTGGCTGCTGCCCTATCTGAAGCGGGTGATCACGCCCACGGTCAGCGGCGTGGTGGTGCTGCTGATCGGCCTGAGCCTGATCGACGTGGGCATCACCGATTTTGGCGGCGGCTTCCACACCAAAGGCAGCGACGCTTTCGGCTCGCTGCAAAACATCGGCCTAGCCGCGTTCGTGCTGGTGGTGGTGCTGCTGTTTAACTGCATGCGCAACCCGTTTTTGCGCATGAGCGGCATCGCCGTCGGCCTGGTTGCCGGCTATCTGGCGGCGCTGGCGATGGGCATGGTTGATTTTTCGCCGCTGCAAAACACCCCGCTCTTTACCGTGCCGGTACCGTTCAAATACGGTTTCGCCTTCGATTGGAGCGCGTTTTGGGTAGCGGCGGTGATTTACCTTTTGAGCGTGTTTGAAGCGGTGGGCGACCTGACCGCCACCGCAATGGTGTCCGGCCAGCCCTACGAAGGCGATGCCTTCCAAAGCCGCCTGCGCGGCGGCGTGTTTGCCGACGGGCTGGTATCGGTCATCGCCACCGCGCTCGGTTCGCTGCCGCTGACCACCTTCGCGCAAAACAACGGCGTTATTCAGATGACCGGCGTCGCCTCGCGCCACATCGGCCGCTACATCGCCGCCATCTTGGTGCTGGCCGGACTCTTTCCCGCCGTTGGCCGCCTGTTCACCACCATCCCCTCGCCGGTACTCGGCGGCGCGATGGTGCTGATGTTCGGCCTGATCGCCATCGCCGGTGTGCGCATCATTATGACCCACGGCATCAACCGCCGCGAAGCCGTTATCGCCGCCACTGCCGTCGGCATCGGCCTGGGCGTCGCCTTCGAGCCAGAAGTGTTCAAAACCCTGCCCGAAGTGTTCCGCAACGCCATCGCCGCCGGCGGCATCACCGCCGTGGCGCTGAACCTGATCCTACCGCGCGATGCGCAGGACAAACCGGTGTATTTGAGCGAAAACGAAGGCAAATAAACAGGCAGCCTGAAAGATGTCCTAAGATCAATGCTCCACAACAAAAAGGCAGCCTGAAAACCATTATTCGGTTTTCAGGCTGCCTTTATCTTTGACAGAATTTCGGAAGTTTCTGCCCGCTCTGCCTTTGCGCTCCATCGCCGCGCGGCGCCCTACTTTCTTTGCGTCGCCAAAGAAAGTAGGCAAAGAAAGGCGACCCCGGTTGCAGGCCGCGCTTGGGCACGGTTTCCCTCACGCCGCACGGTTTTTCCGGCGCGTGCGAACTCGCCGCTTTGGCGGCTCAAACAGGGCACACGCTTGAATCCGGAAAAACCGCGCTCTGTTCGGCTGCGCCAGGGGGAGGCCGGTAGTGGCAAACCTTGCTGCAAGGCAGCCTGAAAACCATTATTCGGTTTTCAGGCTGCCTTTATCTATCCGCGCAATTCAATTACGCGCCGTACACCGGATTTTTATCGCACAGCGCTTTGACCTTTTCGGCGACGCGCGCGAGGTTGGCTTCGTCGTCGGGATTGTCCAGCACGTCGGCAACGAGGTTGGCGAGTGCGCGGGCATCGGCTTCGTTAAAGCCGCGGGTGGTAATCGCCGAAGTGCCAACGCGGATGCCGCTGGTTACGAAGGGTTTTTCTGGGTCGTTGGGGATGGCGTTTTTGTTAATGGTGATGTGCGCTTTGCCCAAGGCTTCTTCGGCGGCTTTGCCGGTGATGTTTTTCGGGCGCAGATCGACGAGGAACAAATGGCTTTCGGTGCGGCCGGTTACGATGCGCAGACCGCGTTTGACCAGCTCTTCGGCCATCGCCTGCGCGTTGGCTTTCACCTGTTTGGCGTAGGTTTTGAACTCGGGTTGCAGCGCTTCTTTAAAGGCCACGGCTTTGGCGGCGATCACGTGCATCAGCGGGCCGCCTTGCAGGCTGGGGAAAATCGCCGAATTGAGCGCTTTTTCGTGGGTGGTGTCGCGGCAGAGAATCACGCCGCCGCGCGGGCCGCGCAGGGTTTTGTGGGTGGTGGTGGTAACAAAATCGGCGTGCGGCACGGGGTTGGGATACTCGCCGGCGGCAATCAGGCCGGCGTAGTGCGCCATATCGACGAATAAATACGCGCCCACTTTGTCGGCAATCTGGCGGAAGCGCGCCCAGTCGATTTCCAGCGCGTAGGCCGATGCGCCGGCTACGATCATTTTCGGCTTGTGTTCGAGCGCAAGGCGTTCGACTTCGTCGTAGTCCAAAATTTCGTCTTCGTTCAAACCGTAGGCAACCACGTTATACAGCTTGCCGGAAATATTGACGCTCGCGCCGTGGGTCAGGTGGCCGCCGTGGGCAAGGCTCATGCCTAAAATGGTGTCGCCGGGTTTGAGCACGGAAGTGTACACAGCCTGGTTGGCCTGCGAGCCGGAATGCGGCTGCACGTTGGCATAGGCGGCGCCGAAAAGTTTTTTCACGCGGTCGATCGCCAGCTGCTCGGCCACATCCACGTGTTCGCAGCCGCCGTAATAGCGTTTGCCGGGATAGCCCTCGGCGTATTTGTTGGTAAGCTGGCTGCCCTGCGCTTCCATCACGGCGGGGCTGACGTAGTTTTCCGAAGCAATCAGCTCGACATGGTCTTGCTGGCGCTGGTTTTCGGCGGCGATGGCGGCGGCGAGTTCGGGGTCGAATTTTTCGATGGTCAGACTTTTGGAAAACATATTTTTCTCCTGTATGGGCGGATGGTCGGAAGCGCAGCGCCGCAGCGGCTGCGCGGGCATTGTAACCGAGTTTGCCGCCATCAGGCAGCCGCACGCATATTTGCCGGTGCAGGCAGCCTGAAAAGCGCTTTCAGGCTGCCTGAAAAACGTGCGCCCGCCGCCGAATCGGCTACAATGCCGCCCTTTGCCCGCCGCGCCCGTTTTCCCTTATGACACCCGCCCGCCTTGCCCACACCGCCGCCGTCCTTGCCGAAGTGCTTGCTTTCGAGCGCCCGGCCGATGCCCTGCTGGCCGCCTATTGGCGCCGCCATCCCAAGCTCGGCCGCCAAGACCGGCACCGCATTGCCGAAACCATTTTCGCCGCGCTGCGCCACTACCAGAAAATCCTTTCCCTGCTGCCCGATGCGCCCCGCCAAGCCCGCGCCGCCGCCCTGCTGGCGCTGCAGTTTGGCGGCGAAGATGCCGCCGCGCTGGCCGGCGAAGCCGAGTGCGAACTACTCGCTCGCGCCGCCCAAACCGATTTTTCAGGCTGCCTGAACACCGCATCCGAGCTGCCGCAATGGCTGACCGACACCCTGCGCGCAGGCGGCTGGGACGACGCGCGCATACTGGCTTTCGGCCGCAGCAGCGCCCAAAGCGCACCGCTCGATTTGCGCGTCAACACCCTTAAAGTGCGGCGCAGCAAAGTCCTGCCGCAGCTGCAGGCCGAGTTTGCCGGCACCGCCGCCACGCCCTACGCGCCGTACGGCATCCGCATCGGCGGCAAACCGTCGCTGGCCGGCCATCCGCTGTTTGCCGGCGGCGCGCTCGAAGTCCAAGACGAAGGCAGCCAGCTGCTGGCGCTGCTGCTCGGCGCCCGCCGCGGCGAAACCATAGTCGATTTCTGCGCCGGCGCCGGCGGCAAAACCCTTGCCATCGGCGCCCAAATGGCCGGCAGCGGCCGCATCTACGCCTTTGACACCGCCGAAAAACGCCTCGCCAACATCAAACCGCGGCTCGAGCGCGCCGGCCTCACCAACGTCCGCGTCGAGCGCATCGCCCACGAACACGACGCCCGCCTGCAGCGCCTGGCCGGCAAAGCCGACCGCGTGCTGGTCGATGCCCCCTGCTCCGGCATGGGCACCCTGCGCCGCCAGCCCGACCTCAAATACCGCCACAACCCCGACACCGTAGCCGAACTCGTCCGCCTGCAGCAGTCGGTACTCGCCGCCGCCGCACAGCTGGTACGCCCCGGCGGCCGGCTGGTATATGCCACCTGCAGCGTGCTGCCCGCCGAAAACGCCGCCCAAGCCGCCGCCTTTCTCGCCGCCCACCCCGATTTTGCCGAACTCGATGCTGCCGACATCCTGCGCGCCCAAAAAATCCCGCTCGACACCGGCCGCTTTTTGGAGCTGGACACCGGCCGCCACGGCACCGACGGCTTTTTCGCCGCCGTTATGGAACGCCGCCGGTAAAGCGTTTGCGCCAGTCAAAGAACGAAAGCAGCCTGAAAAGTTTTAGCTTCGCAGGCTGCTTTTGCTTGGTAGCTTGTCGATCAGGCAGGGGGTTTGATTCGTTGTTGTGGTGCACGGTGTGCACCCTACGCCCGCTACCCCGTTTACCTGCTCCAAACCGCCCATTAAAAGCAGCCTGAAACCATAAATCAGTTTTCAGGCTGCCTTGCAGTGAGGTTTGCCACTACAGCCCTACCCCTGGCGCAGCCGAGAAGCCGCGCGGCGATGAAGCGCAAAGGTAGAGCGGGCAGCATAGTCAGACCAAACAGCAAAGCCGTTGCGAGAGAAATCCCAAGCAGCCTGAAAAAAACCGTCCGCCACTCTCCACAAACCGTCCATCCAAAAAGCAGCCTGAAAACCGCAAATCCGGTTTTTCAGGCTGCTTTGCCATCAACCACATCTCAGGCCGGATGCAAAAATCCGGCCTAACGCCTGCCGATATTCAAACAGAAAATACCAAACATCACCGCCAGCAGGATATTGGCCAGCACCCAGAAAAAATAGGCGGTTTTCGCTTCGCGGACGCCTTCGCGCCTGAGTTCGTCCACCTTATTCCACACCGCCACCTTGCTGAACCTGACGCGCGGATCAACCCGGTGCTTAATCTTGGCGGCATAAAAATGATACAGGGCAAAGGTTGCGAAATAGGCAATCAACAAGACTTTAAATGCGCCGTACATAATCATCTGAATCTGCTCCCATCACCCACCCCCTTAAGCGGCCAAACCGTTTTCAGGCTACTTTGTTTTTTCTGGAACACCCCCGTCATCCCCGCTCCAAACCCAGCCAGTCGCGCGCCTGCAAGTAGGCGTTGAGTTTTTCCTCGGGGCTGCCGGCTTCGGGGCGGTATTGGTACTCGAAGCGCACCAAAGGCGGCATCGACATCAAAATGCTTTCGGTGCGGCCGCCGCTCTGCAGGCCGAAGAGCGTACCCCTGTCCCACACCAGATTGAATTCCACATAGCGGCCGCGGCGGTAAAGCTGGAACTGGCGCTCGCGCTCGCCGTAGGCGGTATTTTTGCGCCGCGCGACGATGGGGCGGTAGGCGGCGGCGTAGGCGTGGCCGACTTCGTTGAGAAAATTCAGGCTGCGCTCGAAATCCCAGCGGTTGAGATCGTCGAAAAACAGGCCGCCGACGCCGCGGGTTTCGCCGCGGTGCTTGAGATAGAAATATTCGTCGCACCAGTGTTTGAACTCGGCATAAACGCCCTCGCCGTAGGGCTGGCAGACGGCTTGGGCGGTGCGGTGCCAGTGCAGGATGTCTTCATCAAAGGGATAAAACGGCGTCAGATCGAAGCCGCCGCCGAACCACCATACCGGCTCGCGGCCGGCGGGGCGGGCGGTGAAAAAGCGCACGTTGGCGTGGCTGGTGGGCACATAGGGATTGCGCGGGTGGATTACCAGCGATACGCCGGCAGCTTCAAAGGGGGCGCCGGCCAGTTCGGGGCGGCGCTCGGTGGCGGCGGCGGGCAGCGCCTGCCCTTTAACGTGGGAAAAATTCACGCCGGCCTGCTCGAACACCGCGCCGTTTTTCAGCACGCGGCTCTCGCCCTCGCCCAGCGCGCTGTGCCACGAATCGGGCACGAAACGCGCGCCGTCTTCTTCGGCTTCCAATTCGGCGCAGATGTGGTTCTGCACGTTTTTCAATACTGCCAATACCTGTTCGATCTGCATGTCTGCTCCTTGGGTGGTTTCAGGCTGCCTGAAAGGCTGTTTGCGTTCGGCGCAGTGTAGCCGTCCGCGCGGCGGCGGGCAAGACAAGGGGACTTACTTTCAGGCTGCCTGCCGCTTTGGCGGCGCCATCTATTATAATTGCCGGCAAAACCCTTTTCCCCTCCCCTTTTTCAAGGAACGCAAATGGCTTTTTCCTCGCTGTTTACCCTGCTCGACGATATCGCTTCGGTGCTCGATGATGTATCGCTGATGACCAAAGTGGCCGCCAAAAAAACCGCCGGCGTGGTCGGCGACGATCTGGCGCTGAACGCCAACCAGATTACCGGCGTGCGCGCCGATCGCGAGCTGCCGATTGTGTGGGCGGTGGCCAAAGGCTCGCTGCTGAACAAGGCGATACTGGTGCCGCTGGCGCTTTTGCTGTCGGTGTACGCGCCCTATCTGGTGCTGCCGCTCTTAATGGCCGGCGGCGCTTATTTGTGCTTTGAAGGCGCGGAAAAACTGCTGCACCGCCTGTTCCACCGCCACGACGAAACGCCGGACACCGTACCCGACCACATCGCCGGCGACGAGAAAAGCAAAATCCGCGGCGCCATCCGCACCGACTTTATCCTGTCCGCCGAAATCGTCATCATCGCGCTGGGCAGCCTGCAGGAAGCATCGACCACCGTTAAAATCCTTGCTCTTTGCGCCGTGGGAATCGCCATTACCGCCGGCGTGTACGGGCTGGTGGCGGCGGTGGTGAAGGCCGACGACTTCGGCGCCGCGCTGCTGCGCCGCGGCGGCCGCCTGCTGCCCCTGCTCGGCCACGCCATTTTGCTGCTGATGCCGTGGTTTATGCGCCTGTTGGGCGTAATCGGCACGCTGGCGATGTTTACCGTGGGCGGCGGCATTTTCGTTCACAATATTCCCGCGCTGCACCATCTGATGCAGGCATTGGCGCTCGATGGCGGCGCCGCCGGCATGCTCGGCGATTTGCTGGCCGGACTGGCAATCGGCAGCGCCGTCTGCGCCCTGGTGCTGCCCGCCGCCAATCTGCTGCGCCGGCGCAAGGCAGCCTGAAAACGCCGCGACTCCTTTCAGGCTGCCGATACGAGCAGCCTGAAAATCCGGCAGCCGCCCCCGCCGAATATTTTTCCCTGAATCGGCGGGATTATTTGTTAAAATGCCGCGCTTTCAGGCTGCCTGCCTGAAGAAGTCCAACATCCAACCTCAAAGGAAAACGAAATGTCCGACAAACTGATTTTAGTATTGAACTGCGGCAGCTCCTCGCTCAAAGGCGCGGTCGTCAACAAAGACAACGGCGACGTGCTTTTGAGCTGCTTGGCCGAAAAGCTCAATCTGCCCGATGCCTACATCACCTTTAAAATCAACGGCAACAAAGAGCGCGTGGAATTGAGCGACGCGCCCAACCACACCGGCGCCGTCGGCGCGCTCTTGCAGGAATTGAAAAAACACGGGCTCGACAGCCGCATCGGCGCCATCGGCCACCGCGTGGTCAGCGCCGGCGAAGAGTACAGCGAATCCGTGCTGATCGACGGCAAAGTCATCGACGCCATCGAGCGCTGCATCCCGCTGGCACCGCTGCACAACCCCGCCAACCTGCTGGGCATCCGCGCCGCGCAGGAAATCTTCAAAGGCCTGCCCAATGTCGCCGTGTTCGACACCGCCTACCACCAAACCATGCCCGAGCATGCCTACACCTACGCCATCCCGCGCAAATACTACCGCGAGCTGCACCTGCGCCGTTACGGCTTCCACGGCACCAGCTACCGCTTCGTGGCCGACGAAACCGCGCGCTTCCTCGGCAAAGACCTCAAAAGCCTGCGCCTGGTAATCGCCCACTTGGGCAACGGCGCTTCCATCGCCGCCATTAAAAACGGCCAGTCGCAAGACACCAGCATGGGTTTGACCCCGCTCGAAGGCCTGGTAATGGGCACCCGCAGCGGCGACATCGACGCCAGCGTTTACCAGTTCCTTGCCGACAACACCGGCATGGGCATCAAAGAAATCACCGACGTGCTGAACAAGCAAAGCGGCCTCTTGGGCATTTCCGAACTCTCCAACGACTGCCGTACCATCGAAGAAGAAGCCGCCAAAGGCCACGAAGGCGCCAAGCTCGCGCTGGAAATCTTCACCTACCGCCTGGCCAAATACGTTGCCTCGATGGCCGTAGCCGCCGGCGGTTTGGACGTGCTGGCCTTTACCGGCGGCATCGGCGAAAACTCCGACGTCGTCCGCGCCAAAGTGCTGGGTTACTGCGAATTCCTCGGTCTGAAGCTGGATAACAACGCCAACCTGGCCGCCCGCTTCGGCAAAGCCGGCGTGATCACCACCGCCGACAGCCCGGCTGTTGCCGTGGTCATCCCCACCAACGAAGAGCTGATGATCGCGCAAGACACCGCCCTGCTCTCCGGCCTGTAAGCCCTGTGCCGCAACCAGGCAGCCTGAAAAGCCCGTTTCAAGGTTTTCAGGCTGCCTTTTTCGGTTGTTTCAGGCAGCCTGCGGAGCGAAGCGGAGTTGCGAAGCTAAAACCCCGCCGCATTTGGGTCTGCACGGCCGCATCGTTTATCATCCGCCCCGATTTCATCTTTCAGGCAGCCTGAAAAGCCAAAATCCACTTTTCAGGCTGCCTTTGCCTTATCAACATGCACATCGCCCACTACACCCTGCCCGCTCCCGCCATTGCCCTTGCGCCGATGGCCGGCATCACCGACAAACCCTTCCGCCGCCTCGCCCGCCGCTTCGGCGCCGACTGGACGGTGGGCGAAATGATCAGCAGCGACGCCTCGCTGCGCCACACCAGAAAAACCCTGCACCGCAGCGACCGCAGCGGCGAAGAAGGCGTGATTGCCGTGCAGATTGCCGGCAGCCGCCCCGAAGAAATGGCCGCCGCCGCCCGCTACAACGTCGAGCAGGGCGCGCAACTTATCGACATCAATATGGGCTGTCCGGCAAAAAAAGTCTGCAATGTGCTCGCCGGCAGCGCCCTGCTGCAAAACGAACCGCTGGTCGAAGCTATCCTCAAAGCCGTTGTTGCCGCCGTTGATGTGCCCGTTACCCTAAAAACCCGCTTAGGCTGGGACGAAAACCACAAAAACCTGCCCCGCATCGCGCAAATGGCCGAGCAGGCCGGCATCGCCGCGCTGGCGGTGCACGGGCGCACCCGCAGCCAGATGTACCGCGGGCAAGCCGAATACGCGCTGATTGCCGAAGTCAAACGCCGCACCAGCCTGCCTTTGTGGGTGAACGGTGACATCACCAGCCCGCAGAAAGCCGCCGCAGTACTCGCCCAAACCGGCGCCGACGGCGTGATGGTCGGCCGCGCCGCGCAGGGGCAGCCCTGGCTGTTTGCCGACATCCGCCACTACCTTACCCACGGCAGTCTGCCGCCGCCGCAAGCCTTTCAGGCTGCCGCCGCCACCGCGCTCGAACACATCCGCGCCATCCACGAGTTTTACGGCGAAACCGCCGGCACCCGCATCGCCCGCAAGCACATCGGCTGGTATCTGCAAGCCCTGCCCGCAAGCGACGCCTGCCGCCACCTGTGCAACCAAAGCGACAGCGCCGCCATGCAGTACGACACGCTGGCGCAGTTTTTCGCAGAACGCGCGCAGCAAACGGCATACTGGCCGCGCAGTTATTAGCCGGGGTTTTACCAACGTTTCAGGCTGCCTTTGATGGACAAGGCAGCCTGAAACCAATCTGCCCCCCCAAACTTTCAGGCTGCCTCCAAAGCAGCCTGAAAACGCAAAAGCCTTGCCGCAGCGGGCGGCATCCTGCACAATCGGCGCTCCCACCCTAACGAAAGCCGTCATAATGAAAACGCTGAAAAAAACTGCCCGCCTGTTCGCCGCCGCCGCGCTCGGCCTGCTGCTGGCCGCCTGCTCCGGCGCCTCATCCAGCCCCGAATCCGCCGCCAAAACCTTTGTCGAAAAAAGCTATGCCGGCGATGCCGACGCGGTGGTGTCGATGGTTTACCTTTCCGACGCCGACAAAGCGAAAAGCGGCGTCGAAGACATGCTGCGCGGCAAGGTGAAAGCCGCCGTCGATCGCAAAAAAGCCTATGCCGAGCAGCGCGGCGGCGTGGACGAAATCACCACCGAAGCCGCCGAAGCCGCCCCCGCCCGCGACGACGGCCAGCAGCGTGCTACCGTCAAAGTGCTGGTCAAATTCAAAAAAGGCGACAGCCGCCACGAAAACGTGCGCCTGATCGAAAGCGACGGCGCTTGGAAAATCCGGCTTTAAGCCTTGCCGATATCCGGTTTTTGCAACGCAAAAAGCAGCCTGAAAGCCCTGAGCAGCCTGAACCGAAACCCCATGCCCCGCTTATTCCGCCGCCTGTTGTGCGTTCTGCTGCCGCTGGCGCTCTGCACATCATTCTTCCCCTACCGTGCCGCCATCCCGCTGCCCGCCGCCGCGCTGCTGCAACGCGGCGACTGGATACTGCGCGGCGGCACCGGCGCCGACAGCGCCCTTATCCGCCGACTCAGCCGCAGCCGCTATTCGCACATCGGCATGGTGGTACAGACCGCGCCGCAGGTCATCATCGCCCACGCCACCACCGACGACGACCCCGCCCATTCCGACCAAGTGCTGCTCACGCCGCTGCGCCAGTTTCTCGCGCCCGACAAAGCCGACGCCGTGCTGGTGCTGCGCCCGCGCTTTCTCACCGCCGAGCAGCGCCGCGCCGCCGCCGCCGATGCCGCCGCCCAGCAAGGCCGCTCGTTCGTGCTCACCGCCCGCAGCGAAAACCCGTTTTACTGCACCCATCTGGTTCTCGACGCCGTGCGCCGCCAGGGCGCCGATTTCAAGCCGCAATGGCAGTATCTCGACATCGCCGTCTTTCGCGGCGAATACCTGTTCCCCCAGGCCTTTCTCGCCGCCGATGCCGAAACCGTGTACCGCTACGACGGCGGCGAATAGTTTTCAGGCTGCCTTTACCCCCAAAGGCAGCCTGAAAAGATAAAATGCCGCCTTTTTGCAGGCAGCCTGAAAGCATCGTTTGCCGAACCCACCACCTGAAAGCCCTACCATGCCCATTTTGGATCTCGAATTTGTTGCCCAAACCCTGAATCTCCCCGCCCCCGCGCACAATGCCGCCGTCGGCCGCGTTTTGATCGACAGCCGGCAGGCGCAGGCGGGGGATTTGTTTGTTGCCCTGGCGGGCGAAAACCGCGACGGCCATGATTTTGTTGCCGATGTATTGGCACGCGGCGCCTATGCGCTGGTGTCGCGCGACGACTGCGCCGCTCTTTCAGGCTGCTTTGCGGTAGCCGATACGCTGGCGGCGCTGCAAACGCTGGCGGCGGCGTGGCGGCGGGCGGTGAACCCGCAGGTGTTCGGCATCACCGGTTCCAGCGGCAAAACCACCGTGAAGGAAATGCTGGCCGCCGTGCTGCGTGCCAAGTTCGGCGCCGATGCGGTGCTGGCCACGGCGGGCAATTTCAACAACCACATCGGCCTGCCGCTGACCCTGCTGGCGCTGCGCGATACGCACCGCTATGCCGTGATCGAAATGGGCATGAACCACGCCGGCGAGCTGGCCGTGCTCACCCGCATCGCCCGCCCCGATGCCGCGCTGGTGAACAACGCGCAGCGGGCGCACGTCGGCTGCGGTTTTGACGGCACCGCCGACATCGCCCGCGCCAAAAGCGAGATTTATCAGGGGCTGGCCGCAAACGGCACCGCGCTGGTGCCGCTGGAAGACGCCCACGCCGCTATTTTTCAGGCTGCCTGCGCCGCCTTGGGCGTCAACACCCAAACCTTCGGCATCGAAAGCGGCGATATCCACGCACAAAACATCGTCCTGCAGCCCTTTGAGAGCACCTTCGATTTGGTGTGCGGCAGCGAAACGGCAAGCGTCGTCCTGCCCGCGCCCGGCCGCCACAATGTCGCCAACGCCTGCGCCGCCGCCGCACTGGCGCTGCATGCCGGACTGACGCTGCCCGAAATCGCCGCCGGCCTGGCGCGTTTTGCCAATATCAAAGGCCGCCTGCAACGCAAAGCCGGCATCCGCGGCAGCATGATTATCGACGACAGCTACAACGCCAACCCCGACAGCATGAAAGCCGCCATCGACGTGCTGGCCGCGCTGCCCGCGCCGCGCGTGTTTGTGATGGGCGACATGGGCGAGTTGGGCGACGACGAAGCGGGCGCCATGCACGCCGAAATCGGTGCCTACGCCCGCGACAAGGGCATCGAAGCGGCATATTTTGTCGGCGATTACAGCGTCGAAGCCGCCGAAACCTTCGGCGCCGACGGCCTGTGGTTCGCCGCCAAAGACCCGCTGATTCAGGTGATCACCCACGTTCTGCCCGAAAACGCCAGCGTGCTGGTCAAAGGCTCGCGCTTTATGGAAATGGAAGAAGTGGCGGCCGAGCTGACCGACCCGGAATTACAGCATGATTAGGGAAAGCTGCCGCTGGCCGACCTATCCCGCCAGCGACCACTACAACCCCGCCAGCGGCCGTTTTTTCAACCCCGAGCCGCAGCGGGTAGTGCGCCCGCTCGATGCCGCATCCGCCGTGGCGCCGATGATG
Organism: Kingella sp. SNUBH-2017; assembly: GCF_028680565.1. NCBI lineage: Bacteria > Pseudomonadati > Pseudomonadota > Betaproteobacteria > Neisseriales > Neisseriaceae > Kingella > Kingella sp. SNUBH-2017. Next base: position 120,718 of record NZ_JAPHVK010000005.1, on the reverse strand, counting down.
TTCCGCCGCAAAGACCGTTTTCCGCCGCAGCCGCTGCCGGTTATTGCTCCCGATTTTTCCCCGTTCAGGCAGCCTGAAAACAGCGAAAACGGCGAAACCGCCCGCTTTATCTGGTTCGGCCACTCCACCCTGCTGGCGCGCATCGGCGGTCTGAACCTGATAACCGACCCCGTTTTCGGCGCCGCCGCCTCGCCCTACCGCTGGATGTTCCGCCGCTTCCAGCCGCCGCTGGTGCCCGCCGCCGCGCTGCCGCCTTTGGATGTCGTCCTGATCAGCCACGGCCATTACGACCATCTCGAAGAAGCCTTTGTGCGCCGCTTTGCCACCGGCGGCGCGCTGTTTGTCGCCCCGCTCGGCGTCGAAGTGTGGCTCAAACGCTGGGGCGTGCCCGCCGAACGCATCCGCATTGCCGACTGGTACCAACCAATCCGCATCGGCCATCTTACGCTGACCGCCGTCCCCGCCCGCCACGACTGCGCGCGCGGCATTGGCGATCGCAACCGCAGCCTGTGGGCCGGCTGGGTGCTGGCCGCCGCCGGCGAGCAGTTTTATTTCAGCGGCGATTCCGCCTACGGCCGCCACTTCGCCGAAATCGGCCGTCGCTTCGGCGGTTTCGACCTCGCCTTTGTCGAAAACGGCCAGTACGACCGCCGCTGGCCGGACAACCACATGTTTCCGCACCAAACCGTGCAGGCCGCGCTCGACGTCGGCGCCCGCCGCCTGATGCCCATCCACTGGGGCATGTTCAGTCTCGCCCGCCACGCCTGGGACGAACCCGTGCGCCGCAGCAGCGCCTTCGCCCGCCAACGCGGCCTGCCCCTGCTCACCCCGATGCTCGGCGAATTGTTCGACAGCCGCAGCAGCGGCAGCGGCGACTGGTGGCAGAATGTGGCGGAGAAAGCCAAGGCAGCCTGAAAAGCCGTTGATACGGTTTTCAGGCTGCTTGGGCTAAAGCATGGGCATCCGCTAAACGCCCGGGCGTTACAGGCAGCCTGAAAACAACATTCAAGGCGGGCAGACACTCCGTTCCGCAACCACAAAAAAGCAGCCTGAAAGCCGCTGACACGGTTGTTCAGGCCGCCTTTTGCTTGGGCGGCAATACCGCAGGCTATTCCTGCCAATCCGCCCCGCAGCTTTGCGCGTGGCGGCGCAGGATGGAAAGCGTTTCGGCGCGGTCGGAATCGGCGAGCAGGTGCAGCGGCAGGCGCAGTACGGCGCGAGTGTCCTTGCTGCCGCCGTCAAATTTAAGCTGGGCGTAAGGGCGGCGGAACACCCAAGTGCGGCGGATACGCACGCTGCGCAGCGTGCGCCAAAGGGCGAAATACGCCCAGCCGTCGCCTGATTGGCTGCTCAGGCAGTAAAATTCGGTGTCCGTCCACGCCCACGGTAGGCTTTTGGACAGCAGCCTGTCCCAAAAGTTGATTATGCTGCCCATAAGCCCCCCCAATCCAGGCGCTGTAAGGGATTTGGCTGCCAAACAGCCGCCAAATGCCGTCCATCAGAAACATCACGCCAACGCCAACCAGCAGGCTTTCAAACCAGTATTTGACCATGCGGCGGCGTTGGCACTCAAAACGCCGCCCCGGCACCTGCGCCAAATCGTGCAGGCTGCGGAAGCGCCAAAAGGCTTTTGTACGGGGGGTACCGGACTGAAAGTGATGCTTTCAACGGCGCCGCTGCCATCGCATTGCAGCCACAATTCCACCGCCATGCCTTTTGCCGGCAGGGCAAAGTTGCTTGCATCGGGGCGGTAGTTGTCAAACGACAGCGTGTAAACGGCGCCGTTATCGGCACGGGCGCTGCCGGCAGACTGCTGTCATTCGCTAATTTCGGCGTGCTGCCGGCGGGTAACGGGTTCGAGCATGGCGGGCAGGGTTTGCAGTTGGAAATGGCAAGGATTATGCCTGTTTTTGCAGCAAATATGGCCGCTCTTGATACAAAAGCAGCCTGAAACTGCCCAAGAATTTTCAGGCTGCCTTGCCGGCAATAAACACAAAGGAGAAACATGCCAAACAAGCCAAAAGTCGCCCAACCCCTTTACCGCAGCCCGCTGCGCCTGTGGCTCGGGCGCGAGTATTTTATTTTCAAGCGTTATTGCCGGTGGTTTTTCGGCGGCACAAACTGGGCACGGCCGCAAAAACAGCCTGAAACGCCGCATCTGGTGTTCCGCCACCATTCGCCCGTGCTGCGCCCCTTGCAGGGCGTCGATATGCGTTTGCAGGAGAACAAGCGCACCAATCTGGCGCTGGCGCTGCGGCATCTGCACGATACCGTAATCGCGCCAGGACAGACCTTTTCGGTGTGGCGGCTGGTCGGCCGGCCGACGCGGCGCAAAGGCTACCTGCCCGGGCTGGTGCTGGACAACGGGCAGATCGGCAGCGGCACCGGCGGCGGGCTGTGCCAGCTCGGCAATCTGCTGTTTTGGCTGTTTGCCCACAGCCCACTGGCAATTACCGAGCGCTACCGCCACAGCTACGACGTCTTCCCTGGCGTCGCCCGCAGTGTGCCTTTCGGCGCCGGCGCCACGCTGGCCTACAACTACATCGACCTGCAGGCGTACAACCGGACGCCGCACCATTTCCGTATCCGCCTGTGGCTGGACGAAACCGACCTGAACGGCGAACTGCTTTGCGACGCCGAACCGGCCGAGCGCTACCGCGTTGAAGAGCGCGACCACCGCATCGTCCAGCAGCCCTGGGGCGGCTACACCCGCCACAACCGCATCGTGCGCGTGGGCGAAAAAAGCGGCGAAGAAACCCTGCTGGCGGTCAACCATGCGGTGATGATGTACGCGCCGCTGCTATCTGATGGCGAAGCGGCGCGCTAAATACTTTTCAGGCTGCCTTGCAACAGACAAGGCAGCCTGAAAGCATTGCGGCACCCGGTTTGGCCGCTGCTTTGACTGCGTTCGGAAAAATACCCGATTCGAGCGAGAGTTTTCAGGCTGCCATAGACTGCCAAGAACAAAAAAAGCAGCCTGAAAACCAAAATCATGGTTTCAGGCTGCTTTTTTGCGTTTGGCGCTTCACATCTCCTGCGCGGCGCTCATCATGCGCAGGGCTTTCAGGCTGCCGGAGACGCAGTGGGCGAGGCCGGCGAAGCGGCCGTCGGGGGCGTAGATGCGCAGCGGGTGCGCTGACAGGCTTTCAGGCTGCCTGAAAATGTCGGGGAAACTCGTAGCGAAGTCCGGTGGCAGGGCGGCGCTTTGGCCGCAGGCCAGGCGGCGGACGGTGCCGGCATCGGCGTTTAGGCGCGGCAGGTGGGCGAGCATGGCGTCGCAGGGCAGCAGCAGTGCGTCGCGTTCGGCTTCGGTGAGCGCGGCGAGTTGCTCGTAAGTATGGGCGTCGTTTACCGAGAAACCAGCGCTGGCGGTGCGGCGCAGGGCGGTAAGGTGGGCGTAGGTGCCGAGCTGTTTGGCGATGTCTTCGGCCAGGGTGCGGATGTAGGTGCCTTTGCTGCAGGCAACGTCGATTACGGCGTGCGGCGGGGCGAATTCGCGGATATCGATGCGGCGGATGACGATGTCGCGCGCTTTGCGCTCGATAACGATGCCTTTGCGGGCGTATTCGTACAACGGGCGGCCTTCGTGTTTGAGCGCGGAAAACATCGGCGGCACTTGGCGGATGGCGCCGGTGAGTGCGGTGCAGGCAGCCTGAAATTCGGTGGCGGATACGTCGGCACGGCCGCGGGCGACGATTTCGCCTTCGGCATCGCCGGTGGCGGTGGCGGTGCCCAGTTGGAGCGCGGCGGTGTAGGCTTTGTCGGCATCGAGCAGGTATTGGGAGAACTTGGCGGCTTCACCGAAACATACGGGCAAGAGGCCGCCGGCCAGCGGATCGAGCACGCCGGTGTGGCCGGCTTTTTCGGCGCGGTACAGGCGGCGCACCTGCTGCAGGGCGGTGTTGCTGCTGATGCCGACGGCTTTGTCGAGCAGCAGCACGCCGCTGATTTTGCGTTTTTGGGGCTTGGGGCTTGGGGTCATGGCGGATAAGGCGGGGGAACGTGGGGCGGGGGCGGGGCTGCGGCAAGGCAGCCTGAAAGCGGCTATAATCGCGGCGTTTTCAGGCTGCCTGCGCCGCGCGAGTGCGTACAAACGGGCTTTCAGGCTGCCTGCGGGCGCGCATTGTTGCCCATCGTTTCCCGTCTGTAAAGAAATTGCGGCGCCGCGCCGCGCCAACCGAAAGGTCGTGTTATGAGCGAAATCCAGAAATTCAGCGAAGAGAAAGTGTTGTGGGTGAAACGGCACAGCCCCAAGCATCTGACTTTTGCCATCAGCCGCCCCGAGAGCTACCGCTTTGAAGCGGGGCAGTTTTCCCGCCTGGGCTTTTACGAGGGCGAGGGCTTTATCTGGCGCGCTTATTCGGTGATTTCTGCCGAATATGCCGACACGCTGGAGTATTTCGTGGTGCTGATCGAGGGCGGGCCGATGTCGGCGCTGCTGGACAAAATCCAGGAAGGCGACAGCATTTTGCTGGACAAAACCGCGCAGGGCTTTTTCCTGCCCGGCCGTTTTCCCGACGGCCGCGACCTGATTATGCTGTGTACCGGCTCGGGCATCGCGCCGTTTTTGTCGATGCTGCACCAGCCGGAAATCTGGCAGCGCTTCGATACGCTGGCGCTGGCGCATTCGGTGTCTTATCCGTCGGAGTTGGTGTTCAACGAATTTTTGGGCAGCCTGAAAGAGCATCCGCTGGTGGGCGAGTTTGCGCACAAGCTGCGTTTCGTGCCGGTTACCACCCGCGGCAGCGAAGAAGGCACGCTGCATTTCAGGCTGCCTGAAGCGCTGAAAAACGGCAGTCTCAGCGCCGCGTTCGATCTGCCCTTCAGCAAAGAGCACAGCCGCTTTATGCTGTGCGGCAACCCGCAGATGGTGCAGGACACTTTCAAAGCGCTGCTGGGCATGGGCTATGCCATGCACCGCAACAAAATCCCCGGCCAGATTATGATGGAAAACGGTTTTTAAGCCCGTTGCCGACCGGCAGGCAGCCTGAAAGCCCCCTTGCCGCTTTCAGGCTGCTTCTGCGCCCGGCGCCGGCATTTTGATCTTGCCTGCACGTTTTCCCCGATCCGCCGCCTATCCCGTCCGTTTTCCCGTTTTACGCTCCGCCGCGCAGGCAGCCTGAAAGAACATCCGCCCCGCCATGATTTACCACCACGTCGCCCTAAACACCCCCATCGGCCTGCTCACCTACCGCCACCCGCAGCCGATTGCCGCCGGCAGCCGCGTGCTGGTGCCCTTTCGCGGCAAAACCGTCTTGGGCATCGTCTGGCAAAGCGGCATCACGCCCGACATCGCCGCCGGCAAAATCCTGCCGGTGGGCGAAATACTCGCCGACGGCTGGACGCTGCCGGACAACTGGCGCGATTTGGTGTCGTTCGCCGCGCGCTACTACCACTACCCGCTGGGGCAGACGGTATTCGCCGCGCTGCCGCAGGGTTTGAAAGAAAGCCGCCCGCAGCCGCTGCCGGTACCGCCGGTGCGCCATCGCTTAAGCGCCGCCGGCCGCGCCCAAGCCGCACCACCTGCCCGCGCCCGCCGGCAGCTGGCGCTGTGGCAGGCATTGGCAGAAGAACACGGCGCCGACGCAGGCAGCCTGAAAAGCCTGCATCCGGACGCGGCCAAGCTCGTGGCGCAATGGCAGGCGCAGGGCTGGCTGGAAACCTTTGCCGAAGCCGCCGCCGCGCCGCTGAGTGCGCCGCATCCCTTAAACGCCGGCCAAAACGAAGCCGCCCAAGCCATTCAGGCTGCCCTGGGCACCTATCAGACTTTTTTGCTCTACGGCATCACCGGCAGCGGCAAAACCGAAGTCTATTTCGAAGCCGCCGCGCAGGCGCTGGCAGCGGGGCGGCAGGTGCTGTTTCTGCTGCCGGAAATCAATCTCACGCCGCAGCTGATGGAGCGCGTGGCGCGGCGTTTTCCCGGCATCCCCACCGCGGTGCTGCACAGCCAGACCCCCGCCGGCCAGCGCTGCCGCGACTATCTGCGGGCAATGTCCGGCGAAGCGAAACTGCTGATCGGCACGCGGCTGGCGGTGTTCACGCCGCTGCCCGATCTGGGGCTGATTGTGGTCGATGAAGAACACGACGCTTCGTTCAAACAAGACAACGAATTGCGCTACCACGCCCGCGATCTGGCGGTATGGCGCGCGCGGCAGAGCGGCTGCCCTGCGGTATTGGGCAGCGCCACCCCCAGCCTGGAGAGCTGGCGCCACGCGCAGGAGGGCGGCTACCGCCTGCTGACGCTGGCCGAACGCGCCCGCAGCCAGGCGCGGCCGCCGCAGGTGGAGATTCTCGACGTGCGTAAGCTCAAGCTCGAACACGGCCTGTCGCCGCAAGCCCTTGCCCTGCTGCGCGACAATCTGGCGCAGGGTGGGCTGTCGCTGGTTTACCTGAACCGCCGCGGCTTTGCCCCCGCCCTGTTTTGTTCCGACTGCGGCCACAGCTTCGGCTGCCCGCACTGCGCGGCGAAAATGGTGCTGCACCGCCGCGCCGGCCAGCTGCGCTGCCACCACTGCGATTTCAGGCTGCCGGTGCCGCCGCGCTGCCCCGACTGCGGCAACCAGGATTTGAGCGCGCTCGGACAAGGCACCCAGCGCGTGGAAGAACACCTGCGCCTGCTGCTGCCGCAGGCGCGCATCGAACGGGTGGACCGCGATTCCACCGCCCGCCGCCAAGACTGGCAGACGCTGTATGCCGCGGTGGCCGCCGGCAGCGTCGATATTCTGGTCGGCACCCAGATGCTCGCCAAAGGCCACGACTTTTCCCGCCTGAATCTGGTGCTGGTGCTCAATGCCGACGGCTCGCTGTTCAGCACCGACTTTCGCAGCGGCGAGCGCCTGTTTGCCGAACTGATGCAGGTGTCCGGCCGCGCCGGCCGCGCCGACAGCAGCGGGCGGGTGCTGATTCAGACCCAGCTGCCCGAACACCCGCTGTTTGCCGCCGTGCGCGCCCAAGACTACGCCGCCTTTGCCGCGCAGGAGAGCGAAGAGCGCCGCCGCTACGGCCTGCCGCCCTACGGTTTTCAGGCTGCCTTGCGCGCCGACGCACCGCGTTTTGACGAAGCCGCCACCCTGCTCAACGGCATCAAACAGCAAATCACCCCGCAGCTGCCGCCCGAAGTGTCGCAGTTCGGCGCGGTACCGATGCTGATGGCGCGTCTGGCCGGCCGCGAGCGCGCGCAGCTCTTTCTCGAAAGCCCGTCGCGCCCCGCCCTGCACCGCGCCGTATCGCTGTGGGTGCAGGCGCTGCACGCGCAAAGCGAGCGCCGCATCCGCTGGTCGGCCGACATCGACCCGCAGGAAATGTAGCCCGCAAAAGCAGCCTGAAAACCGCGCCCAGCCTTTCAGGCTGCCTGTTTGCGCCAATACCCGAAACTTTAATCCGATATAATTCATGCCGATAAAATTTTCAGGCTGCCCAAGCCTTGCCAAGAGCGGCCTTCTTTGGTTTAATGCGCGTCTTTCGCAAGGCCAGATAGCTCAGTTGGTAGAGCAACGGACTGAAAATCCGTGTGTCGGCAGTTCGATCCTGCCTCTGGCCACCAAGTTTTTAAAGCCGCTTTCCAAAGCGGCTTTTTCTTATGGCAAATTTCCCCGCCGTTTGCCGCGCAAAAAAAGCAGCCTGAAAACCAAAATCGGTTTTCAGGCTGCTTTTTTATTGCACTCAGATCAGCTTATTTGGCCTGCTCGATCTGTTCGGCCTGGATGGCGGTAAGGGCGATGGTATAGACGATGTCTTCCACCAGCGCGCCGCGCGAAAGGTCGTTTACCGGCTTGCGCAGGCCTTGCAGCATGGGACCGACGCTCAGCACGTTGGCGTTGCGCTGCACGGCTTTGTAGGTGCAGTTGCCGGTGTTCAGGTCGGGGAAGACGAACACGGTGGCTTTGCCGGCGACGGCGCTGTCGGGCGCTTTGGATTTGGCAACGCTCTCAACCACTGCGGCATCGTATTGCAGCGGGCCGTCCACCGCCAGATCGGGGCGTTTTTCGCGCACCAGGCGGGTGGCTTCGATAACGGCATCAACATCGGGGCCGCTGCCGGAATTGATAGTGGAATAGGAAATCATCGCCACACGCGGCTCGATGCCGAAGGCTTTGGCCGAATCGGCCGACTGGATGGCAATCTCTGCCAGCTGCTCGGGCGTGGGGTTGGGATTGACCGCGCAGTCGCCGTAAACCACGGTCTGGCCGGGCAGCAGCATAAAGAATACGCTGGATACGATGCTGGCATTGGGCGCGGTTTTAATCAGCTGCAATGCAGGGCGGATGGTGTTGGCGGTGGTGTGCACGGCGCCGGAAACCAGGCCGTCCACATCGTTTTGCGCCATCATCATGGTGCCCAGCACCACGGTGTCTTTGAGCTGTTCGCGCGCCTGCTCTTCGGTCAGACCTTTGGATTTGCGCAGTTCGCACATCGGCGCGACGTATTGCTCGGCGATGCTTTCGGGATCGATGATTTCCAGGCTGTCCGGCAGGGCGATGGCCAATTCCTGCGCCACGGCATGCACCGCGTGGCGGCTGGCCAAGAGCACGCAGCGGGCGATGCCTTTTTCGTGGCAGATAGCGGCGGCGCGCACGGTGCGCGGCTCGGCGCCTTCGGGCAGCACGATGCGTTTGTTTGCCTTGCGGGCGGCCTGCATCATGTTGTAGCGGAACTGCGCGGGCGACACACGGTCGCTGCCGGTTTTCGCCAAATGAGCGGTATTTTCCGGCTTGGCGGCACTGCCCAGATACGGCAGTTTCACCAGTTCGGCGGTTTTCGGATTGTCGGCAACCACGCCGGCGAACACCACGTCGCGGCCGGCGAAGGTCTGCTTGGCGGCGGCCACGCGGCGCGCGCTTTCGGCGGAATGGTCGCCGCTCACGGCAAACACCACCGCCGCATTAAACGACAGCGCCAGCTCGACGTTTTGCGATGACAGCAAAAGATTGTCGGCATCGGGCTGGATGCCCTGGATGACGATATTCCGCTGCGGCAGCGCGCCGACTTCGCCCACCAGCAGATCGAGCCAGTCGTCGCCCTTGCCTTCGGACAGCAGGCGCTCGGCGCGTTCGGCATCGGCCAGCGGATTGAAAACGGCCGCATCGGGAAGCGTTGCGGCCACGGCTTGGGCAACGGCACCGCTGTTGGCATAGCGGCCCACCGGCACAATCAGGATTTTGGACATAGTATTTTCCTTTGGTAATCAGACAAACGGACAAGGCGGCAATATAGCGTATTTGCGCCGATTGATAAACCGCTTTATCCGGCAAAAAGCAGCCTGAAAGCGGCAAAAAACGCTTTTCAGGCTGCTTTTTTTGTCCCGACCTTTTCAGGCTGCCAGCAGATCGGCGAGCATGTTTTCATACACCGCCGAAAGTTTGGGAATATCGGCCAGTTCCACGTTTTCATTAACCTGGTGGATGGTGGCATTGACCAGCCCCAGCTCGATCAGCTCGCGGGCGACGGCTTTGATAAAGCGGCCGTCGGACGTGCCGCCGGTGGTGGAGAGCGCGGCGTCGATGCCGCAGACGGCTTTTACCGCGCGTTTGGCGCTGTCGGTCAGGCGGCCGGCTTCGGTTAGGAAGGGATGGCCGGAGAGCGACCAGTCGAGCGTATAGTTCAAACCGTGCGCGTCCAGAATTGCGTGTACCCGTTTTTTCAGACTGCTTTCACTGCTTTCGGTGCTGAAACGGAAGTTGAACTTCACGTCCAAATCGCCGGGAATCACATTGGTGGCGCCGGTGCCGCCTTGGATATTGGAAATCTGAAAGCCGGTGGGCGGGAAATAGGCGTTGCCGTTGTCCCAATGCTCGGCGGCCAGCGCGGCCAGCGCGGGGGCGGCGCGGTGGACGGGGTTGTCGGCCAGATGCGGATAGGCGATATGCCCCTGCTTGCCGATCACTTTCAGGCTGCCTGAAAGCGAGCCGCGACGGCCGTTTTTCAGGGTGTCGCCCAGCTGCTTTTCGGCGGTCGGTTCACCGACGATGCAGTAGTCGATGCTCTCGCCGCGCGCTTTGAGCGCATCGACCACGCGGGTGGTGCCGTCGGCGGCGTCGCCTTCTTCGTCGGACGTAATCAGCAGGGCGATGCTGCCGCCGTGATCGGGATGTGCGGCGACAAAGCGCTCGCAGGCGGTAACGAAGCAGGCGATGGCGCTTTTCATATCGGCGGCGCCGCGCCCGTAGAGCCGGCCGTCGCGCTCGTTGGGCACAAAGGGCGGGCTGTCCCACGTCGCTTCATTGCCGGCGGGCACGACATCGGTATGGCCGGCGAAGCACAGCAGCGGCGCCGCCCTGCCGCGCCGCGCCCACAGGTTTTTGGTGTTGCCGAAGTTCATTTCTTCGATTGCAAAACCGATGGCGGCCAGGCGCTCGGCCAGAATCTGCTGGCAGCGGCGGTCGTCAGGCGTTACGGAGGGTTCGGCAATCAGTTGTTTGGCCAAATCAAGGGTGGCGGTTTCGTGGGAAGACATGGAAGGCAGCCTGAAAAGTTGGAAAATCAAAAGGGGCGGATTTTAACCGATGGGCGGGCAAAAGGGCGAAAAGCAGCCTGAAAACGGCTTTCAGGCTGCCTATGCCGCTTGGCGGCGTTTAAGCGTTTTAAGCGTCGAGCCGCTCGCCGTTAAAGGTTTTGCGCCGTTTCCAAAAGGCAAACTGCGGCTTGGGCGGCACGGTGAGCACGCCGCCGGACAAACCGTCGCAGACCAGGCGCAGGCCTTTCAGGCTGGCGGTTTTGAGTGCGTCCCACACCGGGGCGAAAAAGTCTTTTTCCCAAGCCGCAAGGGTATCGAGATAGCGGGCGGGGTCGTCGCTGCCGGCGTTTAAGGCATCGAGCCACAGGGCGCTGCGGTTGATGTCGGCACCGGCGTTGCGGCACTGCTGCTGCCAGGCGGCAAAGTCCTGCGGCTCATCGGCGGTGTTCAGCGCGCTGTGGCTGCGCCACGGATTGCCGCTGCCCACCAGCTCAAAGGCTTCGGCCGGCGCCGGCAGCACCGGCGGCGTCCACAGCCAAACGGCATTGACCGGAATGCCGCGGCCGCTGTTGAGCGGATGGGCGTGCAGCCACATCTGGATTTCGGTCTGCATCGACAGCCATTGGCGCGCGTTTTCGCCCTGCGCGCGGGCGGAGCCGTCGATCAGCCCTTCGGCCTGCCACAAGGGCGGCGCCTGCCAGCCGGCCGGCTCAGGCAGGGTCAGCAGCCACAAATCGGGGCGCAGCACGGCAAACTCGGCGTCGCCGGCGAAAAACTCGTTCAGGCCACGGCACCACTCTCCGGCTTCTTCGGCGCTGATGCCGAGTATGGCGCCGCCGTGCTGCATAATGCTGTTCATGCCGGTGCGCTGGCACACCGGACTGGCGTAGGCCTGATTGGCCGGCAGATCGAAGGCGGCGCCGAGCCAGCGGCCGAGCATCTCGCCGCGCTCGGCGGCTTCGCCGGCAAAACGGCCGAAGCGCAGCAGGCGGTTTAAAGCGGGGGTGGGCGGCAGCGGCAGTTGGGCGGCGTTCTCGCGCAGCAGGCCGGGAAGAATCAGGGTAAACATGGGCGGATAAAACGGCAAAAGCAGCCTGAAACGGCCGCCGAAACAGGAAAAACGGTTTTTCAGGCTACCAAGCTTGCCGGCAGCGCCAACCGGACGGAAAAACCGGCGGATTCTAGCATTTTTCCGTTTTTCAGGCTGCCTGCGCGGGCAGAGCGCCGCCGCTCTCCGCCGGCAGCCTGAAAGCGGCGGCGTTTGTGCGCTACAAGACGCGCGTTTTCAGGCTGCCGCCGTTGAAAAAGCGCCGCCCAAGCCTTAGCATGGCCGCCTTAACTCTTTTCCCAACCGTTTTCAGGCTGCCCTGCCGTTTGCGCCATGATTCCGAACGACTTGACCGCTTTTCTCGCCGCGCTCCACCGCCACCCGCCGTCCGGCGCGTTGGCTGCGCGCAATTTCAGCGTGCGCCGCCACCGCGGCACCTTTAAAGAAGCCGCGGTGCTGGTGGGCATTGTGCCCGATGCTGCCGGCGCCCAGCTGCTGCTGACCCGCCGTACCGCCAGTCTGCGCCAGCACGGCGGCCAGATTGCCTTTCCCGGCGGCCGCCAAGACCCGCAAGACGCCGGCAGCCACACCGCCACCGCCCTGCGCGAAGCCGCCGAAGAAATCGGCACCCCGCCCGAGAGCTGGCAGACCTTCCCGCCGCTGCCGCCCTTTTATTCGCCCACCGGCTACAGCGTCCGCCCCGTGCCCGCGCTGCACACCGGCGGCAGCTGGCGCGCCAGCCCCGACGAAGTGGCGGAAATCTTCCTGCTGCCGCTGGCCACCGCGCTGAACCCCGACGCCTACCGTTTCCGCCCGCTGCCGCAGGAGCTGGAGCGCGTCGTCCCCGCCCTGCCCTACCGCCATTACGACATCTGGGGACTGACCGCCGCCATTCTCTACCACATCGCCCAAGCGGCGCAGGCAGCCTGAAAAGCGCCGGCAGGTTTTCAAGCTGCCTGCGTTCCGTTCATTTCCACCCATACTTCTTGCAAAATCGCACCCAAGCCTTTTCCAAACCCTTTATTGTGCCGGCAAAAATTAAAATCGGCGGCAGCGTCCCGCCATTGCGCCACCAGCGGAGAACCGTCGTCCGCAAGCTCGATCTCAAAATAAACAATCTGCTCGCGCCCGTGCATGATCCAACCATAGAGATATTCGGCTTCGTGAAAACTATTGTTGTCAAACGAGCCGCCCACATCAAAAAACACGGCGTGTTCGGTGTCGATTCCGCGTTCTTGGCAAACTTGCGCCAAGACATCAGGCAGGCCATGTTCGCGCCAATAGCGGGCTTCCCGCAGGCAGTTTTCCTTAATCTGTTTGTTTTGTGATTGGACATCCAAACCGCGCGCCATTGTTGCCTCCACAAGAAAAAGCGGATTATCGGCCAAATGCGTGCCGATACAAAACCGCTTTCAGGCTGCACTGTTTGGGGCGGTAGGACAGCTAATCCCCTTGCGAAAAAGAAACCCCAAGAGCAGCCTGAAAGCAGAAATTCTGTTTTCAGGCTGCCTTGTTTTACAATACGCGCCTTTTTCACAAACGTTTGACTGAAACCGCCATGACCCTGCAAATCGGCATCGATCTGGGCACCACCAACAGCTTGGTCGCCCAATTTCTCGACGGCGAAACCCGCCTGATTCCCAACCGCCTCGGCCATTTCCTTACTCCCTCCGTCGTCAGTGCCGACGATGCGGGCAATATCCTTGTCGGCCTGGCCGCCCGCGAGCGTCTGCGCACCGCGCCGCAGTCCACCGCTTCGGCTTTCAAACGCTTTATGGGCACCGACAAAACCTTCCGCCTCGGCGGCAAAAACTTCCGCGCCGAAGAGCTGTCGGCGCTGGTGTTGAAGCAGCTCAAAGAAGATGCCGAAGCCTTTTTGGGCGAAGCCGTTACCGATGTTGTGATTACCGTACCCGCCTATTTCAACGCCATCCAGCGTCAGGCCACGCGCAACGCGGTGCAGATGGCGGGGCTCAATCCCTTGCGCTTACTGAACGAACCCACCGCCGCCGGCCTGGCCTACGGCCTGCAGGAGCGGCCGGACGACACCCGTTTTCTGATTTACGACCTGGGCGGCGGCACCTTTGACGTGTCCGTGCTCGATTATTTCGACGGTGTGGTGCAGGTGTCCGCCAGCGCGGGCGACAACCATTTGGGCGGTGAAGATTTCGTGCAGGTGCTGCGCCACTGCTTTTTACGCCAATGCAAAGATTTGAGCGACGACGAACGCGCCAAACTCACCGACAGCAGCGAATTGTGGCAGGCGCTGGAAACCGCCAAGCGCAAACTCGGCAGCGAAATGCAGGCGGAAATCGCCGTAAACGTTGGCGGGCGCATGGTGTCCGCCAACGTTACCCGCAACGAGTTCCACGAAGCCGCCAAGCCGCTGATGGCACGATTGCGCCGCCCGCTCGAGCGCGCCCTGCGCGATGCCAAGCTGCGCCCCGACGAAATCGACAGCATTATTCTGGTCGGCGGCGCCACCCGTATGCCGCTGATTCGCCAGAGCATTGCCCAACTCTTCCGCCGCATTGCCAACGTATCGGTGAATCCCGACGAAGCCATCGCCCGCGGCGCGGCGGTTCAGGCTGCCCTGATTGCCCGCGACGAGAGCGTGGAAGAAGTGGTGCTCACCGACGTAATGCCCTTTTCGCTGGGCGTGGAAACCAGCGTCGAAATCGAAAACGGCCAGCTGGTCGGCGGCCGCTTCTCGCCGATTATCGAGCGCAATATGCCGGTGCCGGTGTCGCGCGTCGAACGCTATTTCACCGTAAACGACCATCAGGACGCCATCCGCTTCAACGTTTTTCAGGGCGAATCGGCCGTTGCCAAAGAAAACCTGCATCTGGGCAGCATGGAAATCAAAATCCCGCCGCGCCCCGCCGGCGCCGTGTATGCCGACGTGCGCTTCAGCTACGACATCAACGGCCTGCTCGACGTGGACATCAGCAACGACGAGTTCGACATCCGCGCCAACCAAACCTTCCGCCACAACAGCGCCAACCTCAGCGAAGCCGAAATCCAGGCCTCGCTGGCCAAACTCGCCGCGCTCAAAGTACATCCGCGCGAGCAGCAGGAAAACGTCTATCTCTTGGAAAAAGCCAAACGCCTCTACGAAGAATACCTTGGCGACCAGCGCCAAACCATCGGCCATGCCCTCGCCCAGTTCGAACGCGTGTTAGAGAGCCAAGACCCCGCCGCCATCCGCCGCGCACAAAAAGAGTTCGGCGAATTTTTGGAACGCTACGACGGCGGCTGGCTGCTGTAAAACAACGCCGCAGGCAGCCTGAAAGCCTTTTTCAGGCGGCCTGAAAAGAAAACGGAAGCAGCCTGAAAGCCTTACCAAACCGCAAATCGAAGTTTTTTGTGCCGAGATAATATGAGCAATCTGACATGGTTTATCGTTTTGGCGTTATCGCTTGCCATACTGAAAGCCTTTCTAAACAGCCCGACCATCAAAGGCAAAATGGGTGAATCCGCCGTCCGTTCGCGCTTGGGCAAGGATTTGGATCAGAAAATCTACATCCCGTTTCACGACCTGATTATTCCGGCCGGCTCGGGCACTACCCAGATCGATCACATTTACGTTTCTGTTTTCGGGATATTTGTTGTCGAAACCAAAAACTACACGGGCTGGATTTTCGGCAGCGAAAAACAGGCATATTGGACGCAGACCATCTACAAGGAAAAACACCGCTTCCAAAACCCGCTGCGGCAAAACTACGCGCACATCAAAGCACTGGCCGCCCTGTTGAAGCTGCCCGAAAGCGTTTTCCATTCCGTGGTGGTGTTTACCGGCGATTGTGAGCTGAAAACCGAAATGCCGCCCAATGTCTGCCGCACGCGCCAAGCCGCACGGCATATACGGAGTTTTCAGGCTGCCCTGCTTTCCAAAAGCGAAGTCCGAGCCGCCCTATCCGTCTTGTCCGACCCCAAATATCAGGCAGACAGCGAAAAACTGCGCCTGCACAAAAAGCACCTGCGCCAACGCCACAAACGCTGATACCCAAAGGCAGTCTGAAACGGCTTTCAGGCTGCTTTCCCGTCTCCACCGAAAGCCCCTTATGGACTGCTGGCAAATCCTGCAAATCGAGCCCACCGGCGATACGCGCGCCATCAAACGCGCCTACGCCAAGCTCCTGAAAACCACCCGCCCCGACGACGATGCCGCCGCCTATCAGGCGCTGCGCGAAGCGTTTGACGAAGCGCTTGCCATCGCCCCCCATCTGCTTGCGGACGAAGACGCAGACGACTGGTCGTTCGACGGCGATACCGCCGGCGAAACCCCGCCGCCCGATGCGTTTGCCGACAGCCGCGATCAGCAGCCTGAAAGCGCCGATACGGATTTTCAGGCTGCCTTTACGCCCGACGAAACGCCGTCTGGCCAAGCCGGATATGCCGAACAGGATTTTTCAGGCTGCCCCGATACCGCTTGGGAAAACGAATCCGAAGCGCCGGCCGATGGCAAAAGGCAGCCTGAAAATCCGGAAAATGTTTATTCCTATCCCGAAAAGCAGCCTGAAAGCGCCGACGATGCTTATTTTTACCCCGATCCGCCGCCGGCCGACGATACGCCGCTGCTGGTATCGCAGCTGGAATATCTGTATGCCGAAGGCGGCAGCGCTTTGCTGCTTGAGCGCTGGCCGCAGATTAGCGGGGCGCTCGACAATCTGCCGCTGGGCGCCGCCGAGCAGGCTTCCCACGCTTTTGCCGGCTTTTTGCGCCGCCACCGCATCGCCCATCCGCTGCTGTGGGTGCAGTGGGCGGACTATTTCCGCTGGGACGAAGATGTGCGCGGCGAAGTGCTGTCGCTGGAAGAGTCGCAGCGGCTGGCACAGTTTCGCCGCCACGCTGCGCTGCTGGCGGGCTACCGCCATGTGCGGCCGGATGCCGGCAGCGCGCCCGATATCGGTGAAGGCTGGCGCTTTACCCGCGCCTTCAACCGCTTTCTTGGCAGCCATCCTTCCGGCTGGCGCAGTTTTCAGGCTGCCTGCGCGGCGGCGCTGCTGTGGCCGGAATTGGATCGCGAAACCGATGAATCCGACCGCGCGGATATTGCTGTCAGCCATCCGCCGCTGGCGCGGCTGCTGTTGTGCAACCGCCCGTGGCGCATAGCCATGCTGCTGGCCGTGCTGGCGCTGTGTCTGGCGGCGGGCATGTGGCTGCAGCCGGTATCCGGGGAGAGCCAGTCATGGGCGCAGCTGATGTTCGGTTTGATTTTGTCGCCGCTGGCCGCGTCCGCCGCCATCTGCGTTTATCTTTTTGGCTGCGGCCTGCTGCACAATATGCTGTTTTTGGAAGATGTCTTAAACAAATGGCGCGAAACCAAATACCGGCCGCACATCGCCCCGCTGTTTCTGTTTACCCTGCCGGCGCTGGCGGTGGCGCTCTTTGCCTACGCGCCGGAAGATTCATGGGCGCAATGGCTGCTGACATTCTGCTTCGGCACCGCCTGGTTTTACTACTATTTTTACCTGATACCCAATAATCGCGGCGGCTGGTGGGGCTGGGGCTGGCTGGCGGCCTGTCTGGCGGTTACCCCTGCAACACTCTGGCTGCTGAGCCGCGATCTGCCCGCCGGCTGGCGGCTGCCCGCATCCGTCAGCATGCTGCTGGTGCTGCTGTGGTTCGACGCCGCGCTCTGGCTGCTGATGAGCCACAACGAGCGCTTTGAGCGGATAAACGCCTTGGTTCTCCGCGCCGCCCGTTTTCAGGCTGCCCCGCTGTGGCTGCGCCCGTTTGCCGCCATGGCGGCGGGCGTGGTATGGCTGCTGCTCCTGCCGGCCTACGCCGCCCGCGCCGTGCTGCTGAACGCACACGGACGGATGCTGGACTGCACGGCGCTGGCGCTCACGCTGCTGGTGCCGCTGCTGCCCTTGCTCCCGTCCGGGCATCCGCACAATATGCTGCTCGCCTACCCCGCCCTGCTGCTGGTGGTGTGGCTGCGCCTGCTGCTGGGCGACTGGGTTTTGCGTTTTATCGAACGCCGCCCCGCGCCCGAAAATGCCAAAGCAGCCTGAAAATTTCCATACAGGGTTCAGCTAGCTGCGCTGCCCTTGCCGGCGTTTTCAGGCTGCCCGGCCGGCGCCGATTGTCCCCGCCGGCAATCGCCGATACAATGCCGCGCTTTGCCGCCCCTTCAGGCAGCCTGAAAACGCGGCACCCCGCGAAAGGACGTTTCCGATGGCTTCAACCAAACCCTATCTGATCCGCGCGCTCTACGAATGGTGCGGCGACGAAGGCTACACCCCTTATCTTTCGGTTTGGGTAAACGAGCACACCCGCGTGCCCGCCCAATTCGTGCGCGACAGCCAAATCGTGCTCAGCATCAGCCCCGCCGCCACCAAAGATTTGCAGATCGACAACGAATGGATCCACTTTCACGCCCGCTTTAGCGGCGTGTCGCACGAATTGTGGATACCCGTCGGCCACGTCCAAAGCATCTTCGCAAAAGAAACCGGCGAAGGCATGGGCTTCGAAGTCGAACCCTGGCAGCCTGAAAACGCCGACAGTACCCCTGCAGCAGCCGACAGCAGCAGCGATCCCGCCCCCGCCGCCGCCACGTCCGAAAGCGGCGAAGCGCCCAAGAAAAAGGGGCTGAAACTGGTGAAATAGGCTGCCGGCGCGTTCCAAACGCTTGCCGCCGCAAGCAGCACAGCGGCGTTTGCCACCGCATCAGCCAAACGCGGTTTGGTGCGCGGTGCGCACCCTACACACGATTGTGCAAACAAACCGACGTAGGGTGCGCACCGCGCACCAAAAAGCAGCCTGAAACCCAAAAAGCAGCCTGAAACGCCGTTTTAAGCGTTTCAGGCTGCTTTTTGGGTTTCAGGCTGCGACGCTGCCTTATCCGCGGTTTTTGCCGTCGCGGCGCAGAAAGTCGGCCAGCGCGCTGTGGCGGCGGCTTTGCTTGTGCACCGCTTCGGCCAGCAGCGCGGCGTTCCAGCAGACAAAGCGCTCTTTGGCGCGGGTAACGGCGGTGTACAGCAGGGTGCGGTCGGGCAGCTGTTCGGCGACAGCGGGCAGCGGCAGCCACACTTCGCGGTATTCCGAACCCTGGCTTTTGTGCACGGTAATCGCAAAAGCGCTGTCGTGCTCGGGCAGACGGGCTGGCGGGACGGGGCGCAGGCGGGCGCCGTCGGCAAACCACACGGCGGGCACGCCCTGATGCGGCAGCACGATGCCGATGTCGCCGTTAAACAGCTGCTGCGCCGGATCGTTGCGGCTGATCATCAAGAGCTGGCCGGCAAACCAGCCTTCGGCATCGGCGCGACCGTGCGCCTGCAGCAGGCGGCGGTAGGCACGGTTGAAGGCGGCGGCTTCGTCGCGCAGGGCGCACAGCACCACGG
Source organism: Kingella sp. SNUBH-2017 (assembly GCF_028680565.1). Lineage (NCBI taxonomy): Bacteria > Pseudomonadati > Pseudomonadota > Betaproteobacteria > Neisseriales > Neisseriaceae > Kingella > Kingella sp. SNUBH-2017. Next base: position 101,868 of record NZ_JAPHVK010000005.1, on the reverse strand, counting down.
CATCGGCGTAATGCCCGAACACGGCGGCGGCTTCGCCCGCATCCACCGCCTGCCAATAGGCTTCCTGCGTGCGGTAAAGCGCGGCGGCCATCTCGTCGATGCTGCCTTCGCGCCGCGCCAGCTGCTCGGGAAAGTCGGCAAACGCCCGCTCCGCCGCCGCGCCGTCGCCCGCCACCACCGCGCGCGCCAGCACGCCGATGCCGCTGCCGCTGTCAAAACGGTGGCTGACGGCCAAACGGGCGCTGTGCTCGCGCAATTCGGTCTGCCAGCCCTGCGGCAGCAGTTCGCGCAACAGTTCGGCGGTGGCGGGCGACAGCGCTTCGCCCTGCGACAAGGCTTCGAGCACCGCGCCGGCGCCCACCGAAGGCAGCTGGTCGGCATCGCCCAGCAGCACCACGCGGCAGCCGTCGGGCAGGGCGGACAGGGTTTGCAGCAGCAGGCCGTTGTCGAGCATCGACGCTTCGTCGAGCAGCAGTACATCCAGCGGCAGCGGGTTGCCGGCGTGAAAAACCGGCTGCATCTGCGGCGGGCGCAGGCCGAGCAGGCGGTGCACGGTCTGCCCCTGCAGCGCCGACAAATGGCCGCGCACGGCATCGTCCAAGCCGCTGATTTTCGCCACCGCCTGATGCAGCGACTGCGCCATCCGCGCCGCCGCCTTGCCGGTGGGCGCCGCCAGCGCGATGCGCGGCAGGCTGCCGTTTTGGCACAACAGCGCCAGCAGCTTGGCAACGGTAGTCGTTTTGCCGGTGCCCGGCCCGCCGCTGACCAGCATAAAGTTCTGCAGCAGCGTCAGCGCCGCCGCGGCTTGTTGGTCGCGGCTGCCGGCATCGGCAAACCACTGCTGCAAAAGGGCGCGCAGCTGCGGCAGATTGTCCGGCGGCGCGGCGCGGGTGCGCAGACGCAGAATCTGCCGCGCCAAATCGCGCTCCAGCTGCCAGTGCCGCGCCAGAAACAGCCGCCGTCCGTCCAGCACCAGCGGCGACGCGGCATCACTGCCGACCACCGGCACCGCCTGCGCCAGCTCCTGCGCTTCGTCGCGGCTCAGATAGATAAAGCTGTTGCCGTCGGCCAGCGCGGCAAACAGCCGCGGGATATACGGCGCCACGCGCTCTGCCGCCTGCGGTGCGAGTTTGGCCAGCAGCGGCAGCACCGCCGCGCTCAGATAATCGGGGGTTTCGCTCATGGCTGTTCCTGATAGGGGGCGGATAACGAAAAACGAAGCGCAACAGGCAGCCTGAAAAGCGTATCGGCGTTTTCAGGCTGCCTGCGGCAAAACGGCGGGCGCATTCAGTCTTCCCAGGCGCGGCGCTCGTCGCGGGCACGGCGGATGCGGGCAAACGCCCAACCGGCCAAATGGCCGAGGGCATACCAATATACGGCATTCAGCGCCACCATAATCCACTGCTCGGCGCTGATGCACTGCTCCGGCTGCCAGTGGCGCGATACGCACAGCCACGATGCCAGTTCAGAGCTCCACTCCAGCGAAAACAGGCTGAAGGGATAGGCGCCGTAAAGCGAGTACAACACCGGCAGCCGCGCATCGGCCGCCGCCGTCAGCGCCGCCCAGCCGGCCAGATAAATCGCAGCGGCCGCCAGGCCGGTACGGCTGATATTCACGGTTTACTCCTGTTTTGCGGTTTTAATCGGGACAAAACGTTTTCAGGCTACCTGCACCGCTTGCGGCAGAAAAGGCAGCCTGAAAAGCTATAGGTAAGCTAGGTATGTTGGCATTCGGCTTGCAAAGCGGTTTTTTGCCAAAAACACCGCCGCAATGCCGATTGCCAGCACACCCTAAGCAAGTACCAGCACCGCTTCGGCTTCCACCAGCGCGCCGCGGGGCAGGGCGGCAACGCCGACGGCGGCGCGGGCGGGATAGGGCTGGGCAAAATACTCCGCCATCACTTGGTTGAATACGGCAAAGTCGGACAAATCGGTCAGATAGGCGTTAAGCTTGACGATGTCGTTCAGGCTGCCGCCGGCCGCTTCGCACACCGCGCGCAGGTTTTTAAACACCTGATGCGCCTGCTCGGCAAAGCCGCCGGCCACCATTTCCATGCTGGCGGGATCGAGCGGAATCTGGCCGCTGAGATAAACGGTATTGCCGGCGCGTACCGCCTGGCTGTAGGCGCCGATGGCGGCGGGCGCCTGATCGCTGTGGATGATCTGTTTGCTCATGTCAAAACTCCTGTCGGGGGTGAAAAAAGGGGGGCGGCTCAGCGTTTGCGTTTGCTTTTGGCCGCTGCCGGCGGCGCGCCGCATTGGGCTTTTCCCTCGGCAATGCAGCGTACTTCGTTGAAGAAAGACTGCTGGTGTTTCTCGGTAACTTCGTTGGTCAGGCGGGTTAGCGACGGCGTGAAACGCTCAAAAAACTGCGGCTGTTTGGCCAAAACCGACTGCCCGACCGGCGTGCTGTAAAAAGCGATCAGCGCGTCCACTTCTTCCTGGGTATAGGTTTTGGCGGCTTCGGCCGCAAACAGCGCTTTGAAGCGGCCGGTAAACACCGGCGAGCGGATATCGGCCGCCATGTTTTCCAGATAGCGCTCGGTGGCGGCTTTGACCGCCTGCCGTTTGTCGGCCGGCACTCGGTTGAGCATACCCTGTTTTTGCACCATATCGATGGTAAGGGCCGGCACTTTGGCAAACATCTCGTCGAGCATTTTATCGACGTGCTGCACCTGCATCAGCCGCTCCAGCGACTCTTCGCTCGGCGGTGCGGCAAACGCGGCGGCGGCACTCAAAAACAGCGCGGCGCCAAACAGATACTTTTTCATGTTTTTTCTCCCAATAAAGCCAAACAAACGGACGCCCGATTGTAAAGGCAGCCGCCGGCGCAGGCAACCGCGGGCGCGGCGGCGGTTTTCAGGCTGCCGTAAAGGACGGCGGCCTTGTTATAATCGCGCCTTTTTCTCCCGCCGCGAAAACCGATGGATACTGCCGCCCCCCTGCCCGACTACCTGCAAAACTTAAGCGTGGTGCTGTGCCGCACCAGCCATCCGGCCAATATCGGCGCGGCGGCGCGGGCGATGAAAACCATGGGGCTGACCCGGCTGGTGCTGGTCGCCCCCAATCTGATGGCCACGCCGATGACGCCCGAACCGCCGGCCTTCGATCCAGCCGCGCCCGAGTCTTTCAGGCTGCCTGAAGAAAGTTTCGTCCTCGCTTCCGGCGCCGCCGACGTGCTGGAAAACGCCCGCATCTGCGCCACCCTGCCCGAAGCGCTGGCCGACACCGTTTTGAGCTGCGCGCTCACCAGCCGCAAACGCGAGCTGTCCGCCCCCTTGCACAGCCCGCGCGAACTCACCCCCGAAATTCTTGCCGCCGCCCGCGCTGATCTGCCGGCGGCGCTGGTGTTCGGCAACGAAACCTTCGGTCTGAGCATCGAAGAAGTGCAGTGCTGCAACCGCCTGATGACCATCAGCGGCAACCCCGCCTATTTCTCGCTCAATCTGGCGCAGGCGGTGCAGGTGGTGAGCTACGAAATCTTCAGCCAGACCGGCTATGAAATGAGCCACCTGCTGCCCGAGTCCCGCCCCGCTACCCATGAGCAGGTGGCGGGGATGACCGGCCATCTGGAGCGCATGCTCGACGAAATCGGTTTTTTCCGCCGCCGCAACCGCGAGCGCATGATGCGCCGTCTCAAAGCATTGTTCGACCGCGCCGGCGCCGGCAGCGAAGACATCGACATCCTGCGCGGCATCTTCAGCACCGTGGAAAAAAAACTCGATGCCAAGCAGCCTGAAAACTGATTTTTCAGGCTGCCTGCAGGCCTTGGCAGCCGCACGCTGCGGATGAATTTGCCTGCCGTTTCGGCTATAATCGGCCGCTTGGAATTTCCCCAAACCCGTATCGGAGCGCGAATGTTTAACAAACCGGAAGAACTGATTATGGCCGTGCTGGCCGGGCTGTGGGTGGTGGCGAGCTATTTTCTCGCCGGCTTTACCGGCGCCTCGGCCAAATATGTGTTTCTGATTAGCGGCCTGACTCTGGGCTGGTCGGCGCTGTCGTTTACGATATGGCGCGCCGACCGTCTCTCTGCGTGGTGGCCGGTACTGCTCGGCCTTTTGGCCGCCTGCTGGTGGCCGTGGCTCGACTGGCTGGTGGTGCGCGGCGTGGTGCCGGAGAGCAGCAACGGCGTGATCGTGCTCAACAAACCCTGGTACGCCTCGTGGACTTTCAAACTCACCGTGTCGCTGCTGATCGCCGCCGCCGGCTACGCCTACAAATGGCAGCGCGGCAGACGCCGCCGCAACGCCGGCCTGCTGTAAACCCGTTTCGCGCCGGCCGCCCGTCCGCCATCCCAACGGCTTTCAGGCTGCCTTATCCTGCCTGAAAGCCGTTTGCCGTGATTATTTAGGGGAATCGCGGCGGTTTTGTCCAAGTCCCGGCCGGCCTTCCCCGCGCGGCATATAGTGTTCCTGCCATGAAAAACATCTTCGTCCTTTACACCGGCGGCACCATTGGCATGCGCCCCGGAGAACACGGGCTGGAGCCCGATCCCGCGCTGGCGCAACACGCGCTGGCCGCCCACGCCGGCAGCCTGAAAGCCGACTGGCACATCTGCGAACCGCTGATCGACAGTTCCGCCGTTTCGCCGCAGCATTGGCATGACTGGCTGCAGCTGCTGCGCGAGCGCCTGCCGCATTACGACGGCGCGCTGGTGCTGCACGGCACCGACACCCTCGCCTACACCGCCAACCTGCTCGCCCTCGCTCTCGACACCGGCGGCAAAGCGGTGGTGCTGACCGGATCGCAGCGCCCTTTCGGTACGGACTACAGCGACGCCCCCGCCAATCTCGCCCTTGCCGCCCAAACGCTGGCCGCCGGCAAAGCAAAAGGCGTGATGCTGGCCTTTGCCGGCAGCCTGTTTCCCGCCGTCGGCAGCAGCAAATGCAGCACCGAGCGCGATGCCGGTTTTACCAACCACCGCTTCGGCGCCCTTAATCCGCAGGGTGCAGACGTTTCAGGCTGCTTTTTGGCGCCGCCCGCAGGCAGCCTGAAACGCGAAATCGACCCCGCCAAGCGCATTGCTGCGGTGTTTCTGCTGCCCGGCAGCGAAGCCGCCGCCGCGCACACACTCAACAGCGGCGAAAGCGACGGCGCCGTGATTTTGGGCTACGGCCACGGCAACGCCCCCGCCCATCCCTCCCTGCTGGCGGCGGCGCAACAATACTGCGCCGGCGGCCGCCCGCTGCTGTTAATCAGCCAAACGCCCGACGGCTGCGCCGCACCCGTTTACGCCCAAAGCGCGCCACTGCTGGATGCCGGCGCACTGGCTGCCGGCTACTGCAACACCGAAACCGCCGCCGCCCTGCTGCTTTTGGCCGCCTCCAACGGCTGGCAGCACGACGACATCCGCACCGAACTGCAACGCCTGCAGCTGCTGCCGGCAGCCTGAAACCCCGTAGGGTGCGCACCATAAAGCAGCCTGAAAACTCCCCGCAACCCCGTCCCGGAAATCCGCCATGTCCACCCTCGAAACCAAACTCGCCGCCGGCCTGGCCGCCATGAACCTGCAACTGCCCGCCGAGTCGCAGCAAAAACTGCTGGCCTACATCGGCCTGCTGCAAAAATGGAACAGCACCTACAACCTCACCGCGCTGCGCGACCCGCTGCGCATGGTCAGCCACCACCTGCTCGACAGCCTCACCCTGCTGCCCTATCTCGACGGCGCGTCCGGCCTGATTGACGTCGGCTCCGGCGGCGGCATGCCCGGCATTCCCGTTGCGATTGCCCGCCCCGATCTGGCGGTTACCCTGCTTGATGCCAACACCAAAAAAACCGCCTTTTTGCAGCAGGCGGTGATCGAATTGGGGCTGGACAACGTAACCGTCAGCTCCTGCCGCGTGGAAAAACTCACCGACCGCCAGGCCGACGTGGTAACCAGCCGCGCCTTTGCCGAACTGGGCGACTTCGTCTCCCTCAGCCGCCACCTGCTCAAAGACGGCGGCCGCTGGGCGGCGATGAAAGGCGTTTACCCCTACGAAGAACTGGAAACGCTGCCGGAAGACGTCGAAGTCTGCCAAATCGACAAACTCACCGTGCCCGAACTCGACGCCGAGCGCCACATGGTGCTGCTGCGCCCGAAAGGAAACTGATATGGCCGCCCGCATCCTCGCCGTTGCCAACCAAAAAGGCGGCGTAGGCAAAACCACCACCGCCGTCAATCTGGCCGCCTCGCTCGCCCACAAAGGGCAGCGCGTGCTGCTGATCGATCTCGACCCGCAGGGCAACGCCACTACCGGCAGCGGCATCGACAAAACCGATTTTGCCGCCGGCGTGTACCACGTTTTACTCGGCGAAGCGGGCGCCGCCGATGCGCGGCTGCACAGCGAAGAAGGCGGCTACGACCTTCTCGCCGCCAACCGCAGCCTGGCCGGCGCCGAAATCGAGCTGGTGCAGGAATTGGCGCGCGAGATGCGGCTCAAGCAGGCGCTGGCCGCCGTTGCCGATGATTACGACTACATCCTGATCGACTGCCCGCCCACCCTCACCCTGCTCACGCTCAACGGCCTGGTCGCCGCCCACGGCGTGCTGGTGCCGATGGTGTGCGAATACTACGCGCTCGAAGGCATCAGCGATCTGGTGGCCACCGTGCGCAAAATCCGCCAGGCGGTCAATCCCGATTTGGACATCGAAGGCATCGTGCGCACGCTCTACAACAACCAAAACCGCCTGTCGCAGGAAGTGAGCGAGCAGCTCGAACAGCATTTCGGCGGCAAGCTCTTTGCCACCGCCATCCCGCGCAACGTGCGCCTGGCCGAAGCGCCGAGTTACGGCAAACCGGCGCTGGCCTACGACCCCCGCGCCAAAGGCACGCTGGCCTATCTGGATTTGGCCGACGAAATCCTCGCCCGCGCCGGCCGCGGGTAAATACCGGCGGCAGCGCTTTCGGTGCGCGGTGCGCACCCTACAGTGATATTGTTTTCAGGCTGCCTGCCGTAGGGTGCGCACCGCGCACCAAACTCTGTCAAAGCAAACGCGGCAAAACAACCTAAAAAACCTTTTTCAGGCTGCCTGAAACCCCGTTCCGCCGCCATAACAAATCTCCCGAACCCAAACCACTGCCGTCTGCCTTTTCATTGTTACGGGAAACGCACGATGAGCATCAAACACTGGCCCGAAGGCGAGCGCCCGCGCGAAAAACTGCTCGAGCGCGGCGCCGCCGCCCTGAGCGACGCCGAACTACTGGCCATCCTGCTGCGGGTGGGTACGCAGGGCATGAGCGCCGTCGATCTGGCGCGTTCGCTGCTGCAGGACTTTGGCGGACTGGGCGCGCTGATGACGGCGCCGCAGGCCGAATTATGCCGGCACAAAGGCATGGGGCGCGCCGCCTACGCGCAGTTTGCCGCGGTGCTGGAAATCGGCCGGCGGGTGCTGGGCGAAGAGATGCGGCAGCTGCCGCTGGTCGATTCACCGCAAAAAGCCGCCGAGTTTCTGCGCCTGCGCATCGGTCGCGAACGGGTCGAAGTCGGCACCGCGCTGTTTCTCGACGCGCAAAACCGCCTGCTCGCCTGCGAAGAAATGGGGCGCGGCAGCGTGGCCGAACATACCGTTTATCTCGGGTCGCTCGCCCGCCGCGCGCTGCACCACCACGCCGCCGCGGTGATTTTCGCCCACAACCACCCCGGCGGCAGCCTGAACGCCAGCGCTGCCGACCTGGCCTTTACCGAGCGCCTGAGCGCGGCGCTGGCGCTGATCGACGTGCGCCTTTTGGACCATTTTGTCGTTACCGCCGCCGCCGCGGTGTCGATTATGCCGCGTGGCGGCTGATGTGGTATATTGCGCCGCTTTACGAACCCTTCTCACTTCAACCGCAAGGACAAGGCCATGAACTTCAAAGCGAAACTCTCCGCCATCGCCCTGATGCTGCCACTGGCGGCGTGCAATGTGATCGACAGCGCTTCCATCAACCAGCAGTCTGAAAACAGCTACCGCCAGGTGGTGCAGCAGGCGCGCAGCAAAAACGTGGTCGACAATTCCTCGCCCACCGCCCAGCGCATCCGCCGCGTGTACCAGCGCCTGCTGCCGCACGCCAAAGCCGCCAACCAAACCGGCCAGCAGTTCAACTGGGAGCTGACCGTTATCCGCTCCGACGAACTCAACGCCTGGGCGATGCCCGGCGGCAAAATGGCGGTCTATACCGGCATCGTTGAAAAACTGAAACTGAGCGACGACGAAACCGCCGCCATCATCGGCCACGAAATGACCCACGCGCTGCTCGAGCACAGCAAAAAAGAAGCCAACCGCAGCGTCGGCATCGGCATCGGCGCGCAGCTGGGCGCCAGCATCCTCACCGCCGCCACCGGCGTGGACGGCCAGCTGATCAACACCGGCGTCGGCCTGGCCACCGACTTGGGTCTGAACAAACCCTTCAGCCGCAAAGCCGAGCGCGAAGCCGATCTCGGCGGGCTGCGACTGATGGCGCAGGCCGGCTACGATCCGCGCGCTGCCGTTACCGTGTGGGAAAAAATGAACCGCATGAACGACAACAACAATATGGCCAACAAAATCCTCTCCACCCACCCCACCAACAACGAGCGCATCCAGCTGATCCGCAACGAGCTGCCCAACGTGATGCCGATTTACGAGCAGGCGCGCCGCGGTGGCGCTTCCGTACGCACCGACAGCCCGTCTGCGCCCACCGCGAAAAAACCGACGCGCCGCCGCCGTTAAACCCCGCCCGCAGGCAGCCTGAAAGCGCGCAAACCGTTTTCAGGCTGCCTGCGGTTTTGTCTGCCCCAAGCAGCCTGAAAACCCGCAGGGTCGCTCCGCGCACCGAAACCATCCGCAACCCAAAAGGCAGCCTGAAACTCCGTCCCGCGTTTTCAGGCTGCCTTGCCGCCCATCCTTGCCCCAAACCATGCCCCGCTACGCCCTTACCCTTTCCTACGACGGCAGCCGCTTTTTCGGCTGGCAGAAGCAGGCCGGCGACACGCCCACCGTCCAAGCCGCGCTGGAACACGCGCTCGCGGGCATCGCCGGCCATCCCGTTGCGGTAACCGCCGCCGGCCGCACCGACACCGGCGTGCACGCGCTGGCGCAAACCGTCCATTTCGACAGCGACGCCGTGCGCCCGCAGCAGGCATGGGTGCGCGGCGTCAACGCCCTGCTGCCCGCCGGCGTGGCGGTGTTGCAGGTGCAGGAAACCGACCCGCATTTCCACGCCCGCTTCGACGCCTGCGCCCGCCGCTACCGCTACCTGCTCGCCTCCGCGCCGGTACGGCCGCCGCTGCTGGCCGGCCGCGCCGGCTGGACGCACTACCCGCTCGATACCGCCGCCATGAGCCGCGCCGCCGCGCTGTTGGAAGGCGAACACGATTTTTCCAGCTTCCGCGCCAGCCAGTGCCAGGCCAAATCGCCGGTCAAAACCCTCTACTGCGCCCGTGTCGCCGAAAGCGCCGGCCTGATCCGTTTCGACTTTCACGCCAACGCCTTTTTGCACCACATGATCCGCAACATCGTCGGCGCGCTGGTGTACGTCGGCAGCGGCCGCCTCGATACCGCAGACTTCGCCGCGCTGCTCGCCTGCCGCAGCCGCCTGTCCGCCCCGCCCACCTTTATGCCCGACGGCCTGTATTTCGTCGGCGCCGACTACCCGCCGCAATGGCAGATCAGGCAGCCTGAAATCCCCGAATGGCTGTGGTAGCAGGCAGCCTGAAACGTGCCGGCCTTCGCCGTTCACAAACAAAAAGCAGCCTGAAAGCCGGTATTGCGGTTTTCAGACTGCCTTTATACCAACGGCTGATACCTTACCCTCCCTCTCCCGCTTGCGGGGGAGGGTCGGGGTGGGGGCGGTTGGCGTTTCGGCAATATCTGCTGCAGCATTTCTGCGAAATACCACCCCCACCCTAACCCTCCCCCGCGCAAGCGCAGGAGAGGGAATAAGTACGCCGCAACCGTATCGGCGGCAGCCTGAAAACAGAATTGCTGCTTTCAGGCTGCCTTAAAAGCCGCTTTAAAGGCAGCCTGAAAACGCTGCGGCCGCCCGCAGCGCCCGTCCCGCCCCGTCGGCAGATATGCGAAAATAGCGCGTCCGCATTGCCTGATTTTAAGGAGCCTGCCATGTCCGGCAACGTTTTCCGACTGCTGCGCCTGAGCGCGGCGCTGCTGCTGTGTTCCTGCTCGCTGGTGTCCTACCAGCCGCTGGAAACCATAGACAAAATCGATCCCGACAGCGGCTACCGTCTCGGCAGCCGCTTCGGCCAGAGCGAAGACGACACGCTGCTGGTGCTGGCCTTTTCCGGCGGCGGCAGCCGCGCGGCGGCCTTCGGCTACGGCGTACTCGAGCAGCTGAACCGCCAGCAGGTCGAAATCGGCGGCAGGCGCCAAAGCCTGCTCGAGAGCACCGACCTGGTGTACGGCGTGTCCGGCGGCTCGGTGCTGGCGGCCTATTATTCGCTGCACGGCAAAGACAGCATTCCCGCCTTTGAAAAGCGTTTTCTCAAGCAGAACTTCCAGCGGCAGGTGGCCGGCCAGGTGTTTTCGCTGGCCAATATGCCGCGCCTGACTTCACCGCAGTTCGGCCGCAGTGATCTGGTGCAGGAGCAGTTTGAAGCCGCCCTTTTCGGCCAGACCACCTTCGGCGATTTGGAAAAACGGCGCAAAGGGCCGTTCGCGGTGATTTCCGCCACCGATATGAGCCTGGGCAGCCGCTTCGATTTCGTGCAGGAATACTTCGACCCGATGTGCCTGAACCTTGCCAAGCTGCCGATTGCCCGCGCCGTGGCCGCTTCCAGCGCGGTGCCGCTGGTGTTTAGTCCGATCACGCTCAACAACAACGGCGGCCGCTGCGGCTACCGGCCGCCGGCGCATCTGCAGGCGCCATCAAAGTCCCAAGACGGCGAAGGCCGGCTGCAGGACGAAACACGCAAAGAATACCTGCGCCAGATCGAAGCCTATACCGACGGCGGCAAACGCCCCTTTATCCACCTGCTCGACGGCGGCCTGACCGACAACCTCGCCCTGCGCGGCCTGCTCGACGGCACCGTCGTCCACCCGCAGGCGCTGCTGCAGCGCAGTCTGGCGGAAAACCGGCTCAAACGGGTGGTGCTTATCAGCGTCAATGCGCAAAACCAGGCCGGCAGCCCCATCGACCAAAGCGCCGACGTTCCGGGCTTTAAGCCGGTGCTCGATGCCGTGGTCAATGTGCCCATCGACCGCAATTCGCAGGAATCGCTGCGCCAGGTGCGCGCCTACGCCGACCAGTGGAACGCCAAACTGCCGGTCGGCGGCGGCGCGCCGCGGGTGTATTTCGTCAGCCTGCAGCTGCGCGATCTGCCGCCCTCGGTGCTTAAAGAGCAGGTGCTGAACATCTCTACCAGTTTCAGGCTGCTGCCCTCGGAAGTGAACGCGCTCAAGCAGGCCGCCGCCGTGCTGCTGCGCACCTCGCCCGAATACCGCCGCCTGCTCGACGACCTTTCCGCCACCCCCGACAACAGCCCGATGCCTGCCGACCTTCAGGCTGCCGCCACCGTTTCCGCCGCGCTCGGGAACGATGGCGCAGACGGCAACGCGGCCGCCTCCGCCGCCTCGGCACCGGCGGCGGAATAAGCGCCCGCGAGCCGTGCTCCCCAAAAGCAGCCTGAAACCTGAAAGAAAGGCAGCCTGAAAGCCGGTAGGGTGCGCCGCGCGCACCAAAAAACTCCAAAAGACACGAAACGAAGCTGCTGTGCCGCTTACGCCCAAGCAGCCTGAAACCCTTTCAGGCTGCCTGACAAGCCAAACCAAACGCAAAAAACCGCATGCCCTGCTTCAGGCATGCGGTTTTGTGTTGCGTCCAAACGGTGCGGGTTAGTCTTTTTCCGCTTCCAGCGCCGTTTTGCAGCTTTCTTCCTGCTCCGCCGGCTCGGCGAGTTTGAGCTGCGCCAGCCATTCGTCGAGATGTTTTTGCTCCTCGGCTTTTTCCTCGCCGCTCAGGGTGGCGATGTATTTCTCGTTTTCGGCTACCGCCTGACGGCAGACCGGCGGCAGCTCGCCCACGGCCACCGGCTCGGCGGGCATTTCGACGGCGCTGTCGGACGCGGTTTCTACCGCGGCGGCTTCGGACACGGCGGCCTCGACGGCACCGTCGTTTTGCTGGCCGCCGCAGGCGGCAAGCACGGCTGCCAGCAGCAGGGCGGCAAACGGGGAAGTTTTCATAAGTGGCTCCTTTCCTAATTATCGCTTATCCGAGCCGGCATCATGCCAGCCGGAAACGGGGGCAGGTTATTGCCTGACGGCGGCGCTGTCAAACTTTTGCCAAGTATCTGCTCGAATCTTTGCGGCAGCGGCAACAGGCAGCCTGAAAACGGCCGCCGGTGTTTTGTTTGCTATACTTGCCGCTTTTATCAGCACAAGCACCCAAGGAGAAAACATGCAAGCGACGCTCAGGCCGCGCAGCGCGAGCATTTTGCTGGTGGCCGGCTCGGTATTGTTCGGGCTGGGCAGCGTGATTGTGGCGCGGGTGTCGCTGGGCGCTTATGCCGTCGCCTTTTGGCGGCTGGCGGTGGCGGCCGCGGTTTTTCTGCCGCTGGTGCGCCTGTCCGGCCAGCGCTGGCCGCAAAGCCGCAGGGCGCTTGCCGGAGCGCTGCTGGCGGGCGTGTTTCTCGCTTTCGATCTGGCGCTGTGGCATGAGAGCATCCGCGCCGTCGGCCCGGGCATTTCCACCGTGCTCAACTGCCTGCAGATTTTCTGGCTGACCGCCATCGGGCTGATGCTGTTCGGCGAAACGCTGGGCAGGCTGCAGCTGGCGGGACTGCTGGCGGCAATCGGCGGCGTGGCGATGATTGCCGTGCCCGAGTTCGGCCACAACGTGCAGGCAGGCTGGGGGTTGGTATCGGGGCTGCTGTCGGGCGTGATGCTGGCGGTGTCGATGGTTTTCGTGCGCCAAACCCAGCAGGCCGGACCGGTGGGCATTTTTCCGCTGATGTTTTTGATCAGCGTCGGCGGCATGGCGGCGCTGCTGCCGATTTCGCTGCTTTGGGAGAGCAACCGTTTTTTTCCCGCCGATTGGACGGAAGCCGGCTGGGTAATCGTTTACGGCATCGTGATGCAGTGCCTGGCCTGGGGCATGATTGCCTACTCGATTCCGCTGCTGTCGCTGGCGCTTACTGGTCTTTTACTGCTGGCCGAGCCGGTGGCGGCGCTGCTGATCGACAGCGTGTTTCTGCACAAGCCGGTCAGCGCCCTGCAATGGGCGGGCGCGGCGCTGACCATGCTGGCGATTTATCTCGGCTCGCTCAAAAGCGGCGCCAAGCAGGAGGCAGCCTGAAATGTCGCTGCAACGCATTATCGAGCGCCACTGGCAGCAGCCCAATTTGCTGCTGACCATATTGCTCTGCAGCTTCTCGCGCCTGTTTCAGGCTGCCGTATCGCTGCGACGGTGTCTGTATCTTTCAGGCTGCCTGAAACGCGAAAAACTGCCGCTGCCGGTGGTGGTGGTGGGCAATCTGCACAGCGGCGGCACCGGTAAAACGCCGGTTACCGCCGCGCTGGTGCGCGAACTGCGCCGGCAGGGCGTTGCCGCCGGCATCGTCAGCCGTGGCTACGGCCGCCGCAGCGGCGATATCCATGTGTTAAACGACAACAGCAGCGCTGACCAGGCCGGCGACGAGCCGCTGATGCTCTACCGCCAAACCGGCGCGCCGGTGGCCGTCGGCGCCGACCGCGCCGCCGCCGCCCGCGCCCTGATCACCGCCCATCCCGAACTCACGCTTTTGGTATGCGACGACGGCCTGCAGCACTACCGCTTGGCGCGCGATTTGGAAATCGTCGTCTATCCCGCCGCCGACGCCGGACGCCGCCCCGACCTGCTGCCCAACGGCAGCCTGCGCGAGCCGCTCTCGCGGCTGGCCGCAGCCGATGCGGTGCTGTTTTCCAACGGTGATGCCGATACCGCCCGCAGCGCCGAAAAACTTTTCAGGCTGCCTGCAGCGCGTTTTTACAGCCGCACCGAAGCCGGCCGCCCTTATCGTTTCGGCAGCCCCGCAGAAACCCTGTCGCCCACCGACATCCCCGCAGGCACGCGCTGCGCCGCCGCCGCCGCCATCGCCCGCCCCGAGCGCTTTTTCCACGAATTGGCGCAGCAGGGCTTTTGTCTCGACTCTGCCACCGCCCTGCCCGACCACGCCGCCATCGACCCGGCCAAACTGCCTGCAGCCGACTACGTTTTCATCACCGAAAAAGACGCGGTCAAACTGCCGCCCACAGCCGCCGGCAATATCTGGGTGCTGCCGGTTTGTGCGATAATCGCGCCCGATTTGGCTGCTTTCGTGCGTGCGCGCCTGAAGCTGTAACAAGCGCCACGCCAAGCAGCCTGAACGCCCCAAACGCCAACCCGCAGCCTGTTTTCAGGCTGCCTGAAAACGGAAAAACCGCCATGAACCGCGAAACCCTTGCCGTTTTGGTCTGCCCGCTGACCAAAAAACCGCTCGAATACCACGCCGACAAACAGGAATTGTGGAGCAAAGCCGCCAAGCTCGCCTTCCCCATCCGCGACGGCATCCCGATTATGCTGCCCGACGAAGCCCGCGAACTGAGCGATTTGGAAATCGATTCATGAGCATCTTCAGCGTGATTGTGCCCGCGCGGCTCGCGTCCACCCGCCTGCCCAACAAAGCGCTGGCCGACATCGGCGGCAAACCGATGGTGGTGCGTACCGCCGAACAGGCCGCCAAAAGCGGCGCGCAGCGGGTGTGCGTCGCCACCGACCACGCCGACATTCAGGCTGCCTGCCGCGAACATCACATCGACTGCGTGATGACCGCCGCCGATCACGCCAGCGGCACCAGCCGTCTGGCCGAAGCCGCCGCCCTGCTCGGTCTGGCCGACGGCGAAACCGTGGTCAATGTGCAGGGCGACGAGCCGCTGATTCCGCCGGCACTGATTGGCCGCGTTGCCGCCACCCTGCACGATAGCGGCTGCGCGATGGCGACCGCCGCCCATCCGGTTGCCGACTTTGCCGAGTTCACCAACCCCAACTGCGTGAAAGTCCTGACCGACGCCCAAGGCCGCGCCCTGTATTTCAGCCGCGCGCCGATTCCCTACCCGCGCGATTCGATGGCGCACGGCCGTCTGCCCGAACCGGCGCCGCTGCGCCACATCGGCATCTACGCCTACCGCGTCGGCTTTCTGCGCCGCTACGCCGCCCTGCCGCCCGCGCCGCCGGAAACGCTGGAAAGTCTCGAGCAGCTGCGCGCGCTGTGGCACGGTTTTGACATCGCCGTCGAAACCGCCGCCGAAGCCCCGCCCGCCGGCGTCGATACCGCCGCCGATCTGGCCCGCGCCCGCGCGGCTTTTCAGGCTGCCCAAAGCGTTTAAGGCAGCCTGAAACGGCACAAAGGCTGTTCAGGCTGCTTTTATCCCGCCCCGTTTTCCCGTTCACCCGCCCGATGCCTGCCGGCACCGCGCCCGTTTTTTCAGGCTGCCTGCCATGTCTCCCGATGCCCTGCGCGCCGAGTTGCGCGCCATACTCGGCGAAAACGAAATCGCCGCCGATCCCGCCCCCTACCAAACCGACCAGCGCCGCCGTTATTTCAGTCCCGATACCGTGGTGGCGCTGCCCGCCAGCGTGGCGGCGGTACAGGCGCTGGTGCGTTTTTGCCGCGAGCGCGGCATCACCCTGACCCCGCAGGGCGGCAACACCGGCCTGGTGGGCGGCAGCTGCGCCGATGGCGGCGTGATACTCAACCTGAGCCGCATCAACCGCATCCGCCACATTGATTTGGCGGATAACGCGGTTACCGTCGAAGCCGGCTGCGTGCTCGACACCCTGCGCGCTGCGGTGCGCGACGCCGGCCGTTTTTTCCCCTTGTCGCTTGCCAGCGGCGGCAGCTGCCAGATCGGCGGCAACATCGCCTGCAATGCCGGCGGCCTGAACGTGCTGCGCTACGGCACCATGCGCAATCTGGTGCTGGGGCTGGAAGTGGTGCTGCCCGACGGCTCGCTGGTGTCGCAGCTGGCGCCGCTGCACAAAAACACCACCGGCTACGATCTCAAGCAGCTTTTTATCGGCAGCGAAGGCACGCTGGGCGTGATTACCGCCGCCACACTGAAGCTGTTTGCGCTGCCGCAGTCGGATGCCACCGCCTGGGTCGGTACTGCCGGCATCGACGACGCGGTGCGGCTGCTGGCGCTGGTGCGCGACCGCTTCGGCGAGCGTTTGAGCAGCTTCGAGCTGGTCAGCCGCTACGCGCTGGAATTGTCGGCTTCTTTCAGCAGCCTGAAAGCACCAGCCGATGCCGACTGGCATGTGTTAATCGAGCTGACCGACAGCCTGCCGCAGCAGGATTTGGGCGCGCTGCTGGCCGAATGCCTGCTGGAAAACGGTTTTGACAACGCGGTACTGGCGCAGTCGGAACAAGAGCGGCGCGAATTGTGGACGCTGCGCGAAAATATTTCCGCCGCCCAGCGCAGTCTGGGCGCCAGCATCAAGCACGACATCGCCCTGCCGATCGCCCGCGTGCCCGAATTTGCCGACGCCTGCAGCTACGAGCTGAGCGCGCGTTTTGCCGGCATCAAAATCGTGCTGTTCGGCCATCTGGGCGACGGCTCGCTGCACTACAACACTTTTTTGCCCGGGCATCTGGACAATTCGGTGTACGAAGCCGAAGCGGCGATCAACGAAACCGTTTACCGCCACGTGCTGGCGCTGGATGGCACCATCGCCGCCGAACACGGCATCGGCAGCCTGAAAAAACACTGGCTGCCCCAAGTGCGCAGTGCCGAAGAAATGGCGCTGATGCGCGCGGTCAAGCAGCATCTCGATCCGCAAAACCTGTTCAACCCCGGCAAAATCTTTATTTAATTTCCCTACAAATCAAACCAATAAAAATCCCGCCGCGCCGGCGCATTGACAGGAAAACGCCGCCACAGTATAGTGCGCGCTTTCCAAACGCAGCGGCGAATTAGCTCAGTCGGTTAGAGCAGAGGAATCATAATCCTTGTGTCCGGGGTTCGAATCCCTGATTCGCCACCACAATTTGGGGGTATAGCTCAGTTGGTAGAGCGCTTGCATGGCATGCAAGAGGTCAGCGGTTCGATCCCGCTTACCTCCACCAAATTCAGAAAACACCGGCTTTCACAGCCGGTGTTTTTATATGCGCGGAAAATCTGCCGCCTGCTGCCGGTTCCAATATCAAAAAGGCAGCCTGAAAACCGTAAAACCGGTTTTCAGGCTGCCTTTATGCTGTCAAAAACGCTTTAAGAGGGCAGCGGATAAGTGCCTTTAACCAAGATGCTCTCGTCCACGCCCTGCAGGTCGCGGTGGCCGGTGAAGGCCATGGAGATGTCCATTTCGTTGTACATAATCTGCAGCGCACGGGTTACGCCGTCTTCGCCGTAGGCACCCAGGCCGTACAGGAAGGCGCGGCCGGTCATAAAGCCGCGGGCGCCCATTGCCCAGGCTTT
This sequence comes from Kingella sp. SNUBH-2017, assembly GCF_028680565.1. Lineage (NCBI taxonomy): Bacteria > Pseudomonadati > Pseudomonadota > Betaproteobacteria > Neisseriales > Neisseriaceae > Kingella > Kingella sp. SNUBH-2017. Next base: position 84,483 of record NZ_JAPHVK010000005.1, on the reverse strand, counting down.
GAGCATGTCCTGGCCGCTGCGGATGCCGCTGTCGAGCCATACTTCGGTTTGGCTGCCGACGGCCTGCACCACATCGGGCAGGGCGCGGATGCTGGACGGCGCACCGTCGAGCTGGCGGCCGCCGTGGTTGGAAACCACAATCGCATCGGCGCCGTATTTGACCGCCATTTCGGCGTCTTCCGGCTCCATAATGCCTTTGATGATGAGCTTGCCGCCCCACAAATCTTTAATGCGGGCCACGTCGTCCCAAGAAAGGCGCGGGTCGAACTGCTCGGAAGTCCAGGAAGAGAGCGAAGACAAATCGCCGACGTTTTTCGCATGGCCGACGATATTGCGGAAGGTGCGGCGCTCGGTATTGAGCATCGCTAAGCCCCATTCGGGTTTGGTCATCAGGTTGAGGATGTTCATCAGCGTCGGTTTGGGCGGCGCGGACAGGCCGTTTTTGATGTCGCGGTGGCGCTGGCCCAAAACCTGCAGATCGGCGGTCAGAATCAAGGCCGAACATTTGGCAGCTTGGGCGCGCTTGATCAGGTTTTCCATAAATTCGCGGTCGCGCATCACATACAGCTGGAACCAAAATGGCGCGCTGGTATTTTCGGCCACGTCTTCAATCGAGCAGATCGACATGGTGGAGAGCGAAAACGGAATGCCGAATTTTTCGGCGGCGCGGGCGGCAAGGATTTCGCCGTCGGCGTGCATCATGCCGGTGAAACCGGTGGGGGCGATGGCCAGCGGCATGTGGACGTCCTGGCCGATCATTTTGGTAGCGAGGCTGCGGCCTTCCATGTTGACCAGCACCCGCTGGCGGAATTTGATGGGATCGAAGTCGCTGCTGTTTTCGCGCAGGGTGGTTTCGGTCCACGAGCCGGAGGCTACGTAGTCGTAAAACATCTTCGGCACTTTGCGCTTGGCAACGCGGCGCAGGTCTTCGATGCAGGTCATTTTGCTGAGATTGCGTTTCATGGATTACCTTTTCTTCTTCGGAATGGAAACACAGGGGCGGCGCGGCAGGCCGGTCGTCCCACGGGGAAAAAACGCTGCATTCTTACCGATTCGCCCGCAAATTACAATAAGCAGTAGGGATTAGAAGGCGGCTATAATGCGCCCCGCACCGTTTCAGGCAGCCTGAAAGCGGCGCGCCGCCTCCTTCCAACCGTATGAAAGCAGCCGCCATGCACACCTGGCAAGACATTCTGGGCGCGGAAAAACAGCAGCCCTATTTTCAAAACACCCTGGCCGCCGTGCGCGGCGAACGCGAAAGCGGGCAGGCCGTTTACCCGCCCGCTGCTGATGTGTTCAACGCCTTCAAATACACCGCCTTTGCCGATGTAAAGGCAGTTATCCTCGGCCAAGACCCCTATCACAACGCCGGCCAGGCGCACGGGCTGGCCTTTTCGGTGCGCGAAGGCGTCCAGATTCCGCCCTCGCTGGCCAATATTTATAAAGAACTTTCCGAAGACATCCCCGATTTCCAGATTCCGCCGCACGGCTGCCTGACCGCCTGGGCGCAGCAGGGCGTACTGCTGCTCAACACCGTGCTTACCGTCCGCGCCCATCAGGCACACTCGCACGCCAATCTCGGCTGGGAAACCTTTACCGACCGCGTGATTGCCGGCCTGAACCAAGAGCGCGAGCATCTGGTGTTTATGCTGTGGGGCAGCCACGCCCAGAAAAAAGGCGCCATGATCGACCGCAGCCGCCATCTGGTGCTCACCGCGCCCCACCCCTCGCCGCTGTCGGCCTACCGCGGCTTTTTCGGCTGCCGCCATTTCTCGCAGGCCAACGCCTATCTTGCGGCGCACGGCATTGTGCCGATCGACTGGCGTTTGTAACACGGCTTTCAGGCTGCTTTCGGGTAAAAAGCAGCCTAAAAACTTGTCTGCCCGCCAAACTTTCAGGCTGCCCTGCCGGCAGCGCAGGCAGCCTGAAACATCCGAGTGCCCTGCCCCGCCGCCAATCTATGAATCATTTAAGCGCGCGCGTCGAAAATAATGGCGGATGCCAAAACGGCGTTCCGTTATAGAATGCGCGCTTTCAGGCTGCCTGAAAGGTTTTCAGGCTGCCGCACCGGTTTTCTTTCCCCAACCCGAGAGGATTACTATGAATTTCCAAGATCTGTTCAACCGCGACGAATTTGCCGCCCGCCACATCAGCTTCCCCAACCAGGCCGCGCTGCTGGCCGAGCTGGGCGAAAAGGACATGGCGTCCTTTATCGGCAACACCGTGCCGCAGAGCATCCGCATGCCCGGCGAAGTGCCGCTGCCCGACGCGCTCTCCGAAGCCGACGCGCTGGCCAAGCTCAAAGGCATCGCCGCCAAAAACCAAATCAAAAAATCCTATATCGGGCTGGGCTACTACCCCACCCGTCTGCCCAATGTGATTCTGCGCAACGTGCTGGAAAACCCGGGCTGGTACACCGCCTACACCCCCTATCAGGCCGAAATCGCCCAGGGGCGCTTGGAAGCGCTGCTGAACTTCCAGCAGATGTGCATCGACTTGACCGGTTTTGAAGTGGCCGGCGCCTCGCTCTTGGACGAGGCGACCGCCGCTGCCGAAGCGATGTCGATGGCGCACCGCGTGAGCAAATCGAAATCCAACCGCTTTTTCGTTGACGAGCGCGTTTATCCGCAAACGCTGGATGTGCTCAAAACCCGCGCCAAATATTTCGGCTTCGAGCTGGTGGTCGGCGGCTTTCAGGCTGCCTCGGAAGGCGAATTTTTCGGCGCGCTGTTCCAATACGTCGGCAAAGACGGCGATGTGGCCGATCTGGCCGACGTGATTGCCGCCGTAAAAGCCAAGGGCGCGGTGGTGGCCGTGGCCGCCGACGTAATGAGCTTGGTGCTACTCAAATCGCCCGCCGCGCTCGGCGCCGACATCGCTTTGGGCAACACCCAGCGCTTCGGCGTGCCGATGGCCTTCGGCGGCCCGCACGCGGCTTACTTTGCCTTTAAAGACGAATACAAACGCTCCTCGCCCGGCCGCATCATCGGCGTATCGAAAGACGCGGCGGGCAAACCGGCGCTGCGCATGGCGCTCTCCACCCGCGAGCAACACATCCGCCGCGAAAAAGCCACGTCCAACATCTGCACCGCGCAGGCGCTGTTGGCCAACCTATCGGGCATGTACGCGGTTTACCACGGCCCCGAAGGCGTCAAACGCATCGCCCGCCGCATCCACGCGCTGGCCTCGGCCTTTGCCGATGCCGTTCAGGCGGCAGGCAGCCTGAAAACCGTGCATCCAGTGTTTTTTGACACCGTTGCCGTCGATTGCGGCAGCGCGGCCAAAGCCGACGAAATCTACCAAAACGCGCTGGATGCCGGTTACAACCTGCGCCGCGCCGGCGATAACGTGCTCTCCGTCGCCTTCCACGAGCAGGCAAACGCCGAAGAATTTGCCGAGCTGGTAAAACTCTTTACCGGCCAAAGCGGCACCCTGCCGACCGAACCCGTTTTCAGGCTGCCTGAAAACCTGCTGCGCAGCGACGCCATCCTGCAGCACCCCGTGTTCAACCGCTACCACACCGAACACGAAATGCTGCGCTATCTGAAAAAACTCGAAGACCGCGATCTGGCGATGAACCGCAGCATGATTTCGCTCGGTTCCTGCACCATGAAGCTCAACGCCACCAGCGAAATGCTGCCGATTACCTGGCCCGAGTTCACCGAAATCCACCCCTTCGCCCCCCGCGAGCAGACCGCAGGCTATCTGGAAATGATCCGCGGCCTGGAAGAGCAGCTCAAAGCCGTTACCGGATTTGACGCCATCTCCATCCAGCCCAACTCCGGCGCCCAGGGCGAATACACCGGCATCCTGTCCATCCGCCGCTACCACGAAGCCAACGGCCAGCCCGAGCGCAACGTCTGCCTGATTCCGCGTTCTGCCCACGGCACCAACCCCGCCACCGCGCAGATGCTGGGCATGAAAGTCGTCGTTGTCGATACCGACGAACACGGCAATGTGGATGTTGCCGATCTCAGAGCCAAAGCCCAAGAGTACAAAGACACCCTCGGCGCGCTGATGATCACCTACCCCTCCACCCACGGCGTGTACGAAGAAGGCATCCGCGAAATCTGCCGAATCATCCACGAGAACGGCGGCCAGGTGTATATGGACGGCGCCAATATGAACGCCCAAATCGGCATCATGCAGCCGGCCGAAGTCGGTGCCGACGTGTTGCACATGAACCTGCACAAAACCTTCTGCATCCCCCACGGCGGCGGCGGCCCCGGCGTCGGCCCCATCGGCCTGAAAGCCCACCTCGCCCCCTTCGCGCCCAACCACAGCGTCAGCCCCGTCGAAGGCGCGTCAGACGGCCAAACTGCCGTTTCCGCCGCCCCCTACGGCTCCGCCGGCATCCTGCCGATTACCTGGATGTACATCACCATGATGGGCAAACGCGGCATGGAACAGGCCACCGAATGGGCGCTTTTAAACGCCAACTACGTCGCCAAACGCCTGAGCGAAGACTATCCCATTCTCTACACCGGCAAAAACGGCCGCGTCGCCCACGAGTGCATCGTCGATCTGCGCCCGCTCAAAGCCGAAAGCGGCATCACCGAAACCGACATTGCCAAACGCCTGATGGACTACGGCTTCCACGCCCCCACCGTCTCCTTCCCCGTGGCCGGCACCCTGATGATCGAGCCCACCGAGTCCGAGAGCAAAGCCGAACTCGACCGCTTTATCGCCGCGCTCAAATCCATCCGCCGCGAAGTGCAGCAGGTAATCGACGGCACCTGGCCCAAAGACGACAACCCGCTCGTCAATGCCCCGCACACCGCCGCCGACCTCACCGGCGAATGGACGCATCCCTACAGCCGCGAAGAAGCCGTGTTCCCGCTGCCGCACATCCGCGAACACAAATTCTGGCCCAGCGTCAAACGCGTGGACGACGTGTACGGCGACCGCAACCTCGTCTGTACCTGCCCGCCGCTTGAAGCCTACGAAGAAGCGTAAGCATTAAAGGGCAGTAAAGATAAGGCAGCCTGAAAGCCGCAAAAACGGTTTTCAGGCTGCCTTTTCCTGTGCCTGCGCTATAATGCCGCCTTTTCCACATTTACGGCCGATGCCATGAAAATCAGTACCCGATTCGATGCCGGTTCGGTAATTGTCCGCGAGTGCGCGCGCGCGGACGATATCCGTTTGTCGCTGCGGCCGGACAACGCCGCCGACTTCAAGCAATGGTTCTACTTCCGATTGCAGGGCGCGGCTTATACGCCCTGCCGCATCCGTTTCGACAATGCCGGCGAAGCGGCCTATCCGCAAGGCTGGGACGGCTATCAGGCGGTGGCTTCTTACGATCGCCAAAACTGGTTCCGCGTGCCCACCCGCTATGAAAACGGCGAGCTTGTGATCGAGCACACGCCGCTGGCCAACAGCGTTTATTACGCCTATTTCGAGCCCTATTCCTACGAGCAGCATTTGAACCTGCTGGGCGAAGCGCAGGGCAGCGGCCTGTGCCAGATCAGCGATTTAGGCAGCACGCCCGAAGGGCGCGACATCAATCTGCTGACCATCGGCAACTGCGTGGACAGCGATTTGAAAGTGTGGATTATTGCCCGCCAGCATCCGGGCGAGAGCATGGCCGAATGGTTTGCGGAAGGGCTGCTCACCCGACTGCTCGACCACCAAGACCCGACCGCGCGCGCGCTGCTGGATTTGGCCACCTTCTACGTTGTTCCGAACATGAACCCCGACGGCGTGGCGCTGGGCAACCTGCGCACCAACGCCGCCGGCGCCAACCTGAACCGCGAATGGCTCGCGCCCAGCGTGGAAAAAAGCCCGGAAGTGTATTACGTGCGCGAGAAAATGCACGAAACCGGCGTCGATCTCTTTCTCGACATTCACGGCGACGAAACCCTGCCGTATGTGTTTGTGGCCGGCACCGAAGGCGTGCCGAACTACAGCCCCAACACCGCCGAGCTGGAGCGCCTGTTCAAAACCGCCTTTCAGGCTGCCTCGCCCGATTTCCAAGACCAGCACGGCTATGAAAAAGACCAGCCCGGCCAGGCCAATCTGAATATGGCCACCGCCTATGTGGGCAACACTTTCGGCTGCCTGGCCTACACGCTGGAGATGCCGTTTAAAGACAACGACAACCTGCCCGACGACGATTTCGGCTGGAACGGCCAGCGCTCGCTGCGCCTGGGCGAGAGCATCTTAAGCCCCATCCTCGCCGTCTGCCGCCGCCTGCACCCCGAAGCCGGCGACGAGTAAAACCGTTTTCCCGCCCACAATTTTCAGGCTGCCCAAGCCAACAGCGGCAGCCTGAAAACGCCAAAAGCAGCCTGAAAGCCCTATCCGCCTTTCAGGCTGCTTTTATTGGGATAACCTACCCTATACTGCTCTCCCTAAAGAAAAAGGCAGCCTGAAACCCCACCTGTAGGGTGCGCACCGCGCACCAAAACACCCGCCCCAAACACTTTCAGGCTGCCCGAAACCTGCCAACAACAAAGCAGCCTGAAAGCGCCCGCCTTGCCGCCGCCGGCGCGCACGCCGTATAATCCGCCCGTTTTTTTCCGCTTGGAAACCCGCCATGAGCACCCGCCGCCATTTCGCATCCACCGCCAGCCCGCAGCGCGGCGGATGTTTTGTTTTCCCGACCCGTTGCCGCCAGACGGGTTTTGTTTTGCCCGCCAGAAAGGAAACGCCATGAACAACCCGTTTTACCGGCAGCACCTGATTTCCGTGCCCGACTGCGGCAAAGAAGGCCTGCAGCTGCTGCTGGATACCGCGCTGAAACTCAAAGCCGAACCGCGCCGCGACCTGCTGGCCGGCAAACTGATTGCCTCCTGCTTTTTCGAGCCCTCCACCCGCACCCGCCTGTCGTTTGAAACCGCCGTGCAGCGGCTGGGCGGCACGGTGATCGGTTTTTCCGACGGCGCCAACACCAGCGCCAAAAAAGGCGAAACCCTGGCCGACACCGCCCGCATCATCTCCGGCTACGCCGACGCCATCATCCAGCGCCACCCCAAAGACGGCGCGGCGCGGCTGGCGGCGGAATTTTCCGCGGTGCCGGTAATCAACGCCGGCGACGGCACCAACCAGCACCCCAGCCAAACCCTGCTCGATCTGGTCAGCATCTACGAAACCCAAGGCCGCCTGAACGGCCTGAAAATCGCCATGTGCGGCGACTTGAAATACGGCCGCACCGTGCATTCGCTGGCACAGGCGCTCAAACTGTGGGGCTGCGAATTTGCCTTCGTCTCGCCGCCGACGCTGGCCATGCCCGACTACATCACCGAAGAGCTGGACGACGCCGGCTGCCGCTGGCAGGTGTTTACCGACCTGCAAAGCGCGGCGCAATGGGCGGACATCCTGTATATGACCCGCGTGCAGCGCGAGCGTTTCGATGCCGAAGAATTTTCGCGCATCCAGGGCAAGTTCAACCTCAATGCCGCGCTGCTCTCCGGCGTGCGCGACAATCTGCGCGTGCTGCACCCGCTGCCGCGCGTCGATGAAATCCACCCCGACGTTGATGCCACGCCCTATGCCTACTATTTCCAGCAGGCGGGCAACGGCCTGTATGCGCGGATGGCGATTTTGTCGCTGGTTTTAAACGAAACCGTTTAGGAGACACCCGTGAAAAACACCCGACTCAGCGTAGAAGCCATTGAAAACGGCACCGTAATCGACCACATCCCCGCAGGCCTCGGCCTGACCATCCTGCGCCAGTTCAAACTCCTGCACTACGGCAACGCGGTAACGGTGGGCTTCAACCTGCCGAGCAAAACGCAGGGCAGCAAAGACATCATTAAAATCAAGGAAGTGCACTTCAAAGAAGAAGACGCCAACCGGCTGGCGCTGTTTGCGCCGCAGGCGGTGGTCAACCGCATCAGGGGATTTGAAGTGGTGGAAAAAATGCGCCTGACCCTGCCCGAGGCCATCAGCGAAGTATTCCGCTGCCCCAACCACAACTGCGCCAGCCACGGCGAGCCGGTAAAAAGCCGCTTCTACATCGCCACCCGCGGCAGCGACATCCGTCTCAAATGCCACTACTGCGAAAAAACCTTCGAGCGCGAATCGGTGGCCGAAGCGTAAAACCGTGCTTTCAAGCAGCCTGAAAACAGCCAAGCGCTTTTCAGGCTGCCTTTTCCGTCTTCCAACCCGCAAGGTTTTTTACATGAAATACCGTCTAAGCATCCTAGTCGTTGCGCTGCTGGCCGCACATACCGCCGCCGGCGACACAGGCATTAGCGCCGACGAAATCAAAGCCGTGCTGCAATGCCGCTACACTTCGCTTCAGGCGCAGCTTTGGCGCATGGATTTGCCTGCAGAAGGGCAGCATTCGGGCATTGTGCGCCGCGCCGGCACTTATGGCGGCAGACTTGCGCGTTACACCCTTGACCAGCCGGTCAGCCTTGTCGAGCCCACCGGCGGCGATGTGCTGCAAATCCGCGAATTTACCGTTAGCGGCAAAGGCGTTTTGGCGGCCGTCGATATCGCCCGCTATCCGGCGCTGGCACAACGGCTCAAACAGGCCGACGAAGCATTCGCCCGCAGCATTGCCGGCCAAAAGACACACGCAAGCATACCGCTCGGCCGCGACATCGCCGCCAGCGAACCCGATTTGTCGGGCAACAGCGAGACGCCCTACCAAGACATCACCGTCAGCCGCTATTACGGCTTCTGGCCGGTCAGCGACGCAGCGGGCAAAAAAATTGCCGGCAAAGAATTTATCGGCTGCCGCTATCCGCAGTAAGCGCAAAGCGAAAATACCTTGCCCGCACCTTTTCAGGCTGCCTTTAAAGGCAGCCTGAAAGCCAAAAAACAGCCGAAATCGGGTAAAATCCGCCGCCTGATTTTCACCGGACACACCATGAGTTCCACCCCGCAAAACATCATCGTCGGCCTTTCCGGCGGCGTTGATTCTTCCGTTACCGCGCAGCTCTTGAAACAGCAGGGGCACCATGTGCGCGGCGTTTTTATGCAAAACTGGGAAGACGACGACAACGACGAATACTGCAGCATCAAGCAAGATTCCTTCGATGCCATCGCCGTGGCCGATATCGTCGGTATCGACATCGACATCGTCAATTTCGCCGGCCAATACAAAGACAAAGTCTTCGCCTACTTTCTGCAGGAATACCAGGCCGGCCGCACGCCCAATCCCGATGTGCTGTGCAACGCCGAAATCAAGTTCAAATCCTTTCTCGACTACGCCCTCGAACACGGCGCCCAAGCCCTGGCCACCGGCCACTACGCGCGCAAAGAAGTGCGTGCCGACGGCCGCCACTACCTGCTCAAAGGCCTCGACGAAAACAAAGACCAAAGCTATTTTCTCTACCGCCTGCAGCCCTACCAGCTCGAGCGCGCGCTGTTTCCCCTAGGCAGCCTGAAAAAGCCCGAAGTGCGCCGCATCGCCGCCGAAGCCAATCTGCCCACCGCCGCCAAAAAAGACAGCACCGGCATCTGCTTTATCGGCGAGCGCCCGTTTCGCGAGTTTCTGCAAAAATACCTGCCCACCGCCGAAGGCGAAATGGTTACGCCTGAAGGCAAAGTGGTCGGCCGCCACATCGGCCTGATGTTCTACACGCTCGGCCAGCGCAAAGGGCTGGGTATCGGCGGCGCCGGCGAGCCGTGGTTTGTTGCCGGCAAAGACTTGGCCGCCAACAAACTGATCGTGGTGCAGGGACACGACCACCCGCTGCTGTTTTCAGGCAGCCTGACCATGAGCCAGCTAAGCTGGACGCTGCCCGCGCAAGCCGGCGATCGCGAAGGCGCCGCGCCGCCGCCCGGCCGCTACACCTGCAAAACCCGCTACCGCATGGCCGATGCTCCCTGCGAATTGCGCTATCTCGACAACAACCGCGCCGAATTGGTGTTTGATACGCCGCAATGGGCGGTAACCCCCGGCCAGTCCGCCGTGCTGTACGATGGCGACGTGTGCTTGGGCGGCGGCATTATCGACAGCGCTGCTAGCGAGCCCAAATAAAAAACCTACGGCTCTGCTGCGCCTTGCCGTACCGGGTGTACTGTCTGCGGCTTGCTGCCTTGTATCTTTTTCATTTTGACTCGCTATCAATAACTTTCAGGCTGCCTACCATGAGCAACAAACGACTGATCTACGGCTTTCACGCCGTTAATGCCCGCCTGTGGCAAAACCCCAAAAGCCTGCTCGAACTTTATGTGCAGGAAGGCAAAAGCGATGCCCGCACCCGCGAAGTGCTGGAGCAGGCGGCCAAATGCAATGTGCGCGTGCATTTTGCCGATGCCGAGCGCCTGGCCGCCATCTGCAAAAACGCCCGCCATCAGGGCGTGGCCGGCTTTATCGACGCTTCCAAAAACCACGTCCATCTCGAAGACGTGCTGGAAAACCTGAAAGAGCCGCCGTTTTTACTGGTGCTCGACGGCATTACCGACCCACACAATCTCGGCGCCTGCCTGCGTACCGCCGACGCGATGGGCGTGCACGCCGTTATCGCGCCCAAAGACCGCAGCGCCGGCCTGAACGCCACCGTGAGCAAAGTTGCCTGCGGCGCCGCCGAAAGCCTGCCCTACATCACCGTAACCAACCTCGCCCGCACCCTGCGCGAACTCAAAGAATACGGTATCTGGATCGTCGGCACCGATATGGGCGGCGAAGCCGACCTCTTTCATTATCCGGTGCCCGAGAGCGTGGCGTGGGTGATGGGCAACGAAGGCGAAGGCATGCGCCGTCTCACCCGCGAGCATTGCGATGCGCTGGTGTCGATTCCGATGTACGGCAGCGTCGAGAGCATGAACGTTTCCGTCAGCACCGGCATGGTGCTTGCCGAAACCCGCCGCCAACGCAGCCTGAAAGCATGAATGCCGTTTCAGGCTGCCTTGCCGCAGCCGATGCCGACACCGTCCGCCGCGAGTTCGCCCCGCGCCTGATCCGCTGGCAGCGCCGCCACGGCCGCCACGGCCTGCCCTGGCAGGGCGCCGACGCCTACGGCGTGTGGCTGTCGGAAATCATGCTGCAGCAAACCCAGGTCGCCACCGTGCTCGACTACTACCCGCGTTTTCGCAGCGCCTTTCCCGATGTCGCCAGCCTGGCCGCCGCGCCCGAAGACGAAGTGCTGCGGCTGTGGGCCGGACTGGGTTACTACAGCCGCGCCCGCAACCTGCACAAAGCCGCGGCGCAGGTCAGCCGCGACTTTGGCGGCCGTTTCCCCGCCGAACGCAGCGAATTGGAAAAACTCGCCGGCGTCGGCCGCAGCACCGCCGCCGCCATTGCCGCCTTCGCCTTCGGCCGCCGCGAAACCATACTCGACGGCAACGTCAAACGCGTGCTGTGCCGCCTGCTCGCCCTCGACGGCGACCCTGCCGACAAAACCTTCGAGCGCCAGCTGTGGCGGCACGCCGAACAACTGCTGCCGCCAGCCGCCGCCGATATGGCCGCCTACACCCAGGGGCTGATGGACTTGGGCGCCACCGTTTGCCGCCGCAGCAAACCCGACTGCGCCGCCTGCCCGATGCACGACATCTGCGCCGCCCGCCGCGACGGCCGCACCGCCGAGCTGCCGCGCAAAAAAAGCGCCGCCGCCGTCAAACAGCAAACCCTGTACTGGCTCGACCTGCGCCGCGCCGACGGCAGCCTGCTGCTGGCAAAACGCCCGCCCAAAGGCATCTGGGCAGGACTCTACTGCCTGCCCAGCTTTGATAGCCTGGCTGCCGCCCACGCCTTTGCCGAACAATGCGGCTGCCCCGCCGCCGCCCTGCACGAAGAGAGCCCCCTAACCCACCGCCTGACCCACCGCCTGCTGGAAATCATCCCCCTATCCGCCCGCATCAGGCAGCCTGAAACCCCCGCCGCCCCCTACCAATGGGTAAGCCCCGCCCAACTGCCCGACTACGGCCTGCCCAAACCGCTCGAACGCTACCTGCAGCACAAAGCAGCCTGAAAAACAAAAGCAGCCTGAAAACCCCACCCCGTAGGGTGCGCCCCGCGCACCAAAACACCCGCACCAAACTCTTTCAGGCTGCCTGAAAACAAAAGCAGCCTGCAACCCACCCCGCAGGGTGCGCACCGCGCACCAAAACACCCGCCCAACCCTTTCAGGCTGCCTGAAACCCGACAACAACAAAGCAGCCCGAAACCCCACCCCGTAGGGTGCGCACCGCGCACCAAACACCCACCCCAAACACTTTCAGGCTGCCTGAAACCATCCGATAAAAAGCAGCCTGAAACCCACACCCGACCAACCAAGCAAAGGAGCAAAGCCATGCAGCACGACTACGCCGCCGCCGAAAACTGGCTGGCACAAGACCCCGACCCCGAAACCCGTGCCGAACTCTCCGCCCTACTCGCTGCCGCCCGCAGCGGCGACGATGCCGCGCGGCAGGAAATCGGCAGCCGCTTCGCCGGCCGTCTCACCTTCGGCACCGCCGGTTTGCGCGGCCCGCTGCAGGCCGGCCCCTCGGGCATGAACCGCGTGTTGGTGGCGCAAAGCGCAGCCGGTCTGGCCGCCTATATCAAAGCCGCCAATCCCGAGCGTCCCAGCATCGTTATCGGCTTTGACGCGCGCAAAAACTCCGAACGCTTCGCCCGCGACAGCGCCGAAATCATGGCCGGCGCCGGCATCCGCACCCTGCTGCTGCCTCGTCCGCTGCCTACCCCCGTGCTCGCCTACGCCCTGCGCCTGTTTGACGCCGACGCCGGCGTGATGGTTACCGCCAGCCACAACCCGCCGCAGGACAACGGCTACAAAGTCTATCTGGGCAAGGCCAACGGCGGCGGCCAAATTGTGCCGCCCGCCGATGCCGACATCGCCCGCCATATCGACCAGGCCGCCGCCGGCGACATCCGCAAGCTGCCGCGCAGCCAGGACTACCAAACTCTCGACGAAAGCTGCATCGACAGCTATATCCGCACCACCGCCGAGCGCATCGATGCCGCCCAAGTGCCGCTGAACTACGTTTACACCGCCCTGCACGGCGTCGGCAGCGAAGTGCTGTTCAAAACCTTTCAGGCTGCCTCGCTGCCGCTGCCGCAAGCCGTGGCCGAGCAAAACGAGCCCGATGGCCGTTTCCCCACCGTATCCTTTCCCAATCCCGAAGAAGCCGGCGCCCTCGATCTGGCGCAGGCGCTGGCAAACGCCGTCGGCGCCGAGCTGATTATCGCCAACGACCCCGACGCCGACCGGCTGGCCGCCGCCATTCCCGACGGCAGCGGCGGCTGGAAAATCCTCCACGGCAACACCATCGGCAGCCTGCTGGGCTGGGATGCCGCCCGCCGCGCCCAAGCCGCCGGCCGCCGCGGCACCCTCGCCTGCTCGCTGGTATCCTCGCCTGCACTGGCCGAAATCGCCCGCCGCTACGGCCTGGCCAGCAAACAAACCCTCACCGGCTTCAAATACATCGCCCAAATCCCCGATCTGATCTACGGCTACGAAGAAGCGCTCGGCTATCTCACCGACCCCGAAAAAGTGCGCGACAAAGACGGCATTTCCGCCGCCGCCGCCTTTGTTGCGCTGGCATGCAGCCTGAAAAAACAAGGCAAAACCCTTGCCGACCATATCGCCGAATTTGAAGCCGAGTTCGGCATCTACGCCAGCGCCCAGCTCTCGCTGCGCACCGCCTCGCCTGCCGCCGCCGGCGCCCTGGTCGCCACCCTGCGCCAAAACCCGCTGCGCGAGCTGGCCGGCCGCGCCGTCCAAGCATGCCGCGACTACCAAGCCGAAAGCCCCGCTGCCGACATCCTGCAATACACCCTCGCCGACGGCAGCCGCCTGATTGTCCGCCCCTCCGGCACCGAACCCAAAGTCAAGTTCTACTTCGACGTGCGCGGCGACACCCCCGCCGCCGCCGATGCCCTGCTCGCCGAACTCGACACCGCCCTGCGCGAAACCCTGCGCCGCCCCGAATACGGCAGCCAGCCGGTCTAAGCCCCAAAACGCGCCACCGGAAATCCATCCGGCGGCGCGTTTTTTCAGGCTGCTTTTCTCGGACAAGGCAGCCTGAAACGGGACTTTGTTTCCGCGCGTAGGGTGCACACCGTGCACCATTTACCGCACCGGCCACCGCTTCGATGCGCGATGCGCACCCTACACCGATAAAAGCAAAGCAGCCTGGAAAGGGAGAAATACCGTTTTCAGGCTGCCTGTTGATTGGCTTTTCAGGCTGCTTGGACAGCGGGCGGGCAGCCTGAAAAACAATTACGCCGCATCGCGTTTGGCGGCGGCTTTGATGTCTAGGATTTGGCGCACGAAGGCGGCGAGTTTGGCGGGGAAGTCGGCATTGTTCAGGCTGCCGATTAGGGCGAAGGTGTCGGGTTTGCCGCCGTCGTCGGCGGTGATAGTTTTGCCGGTGTAGTATTTGAAAAACAATGCCTTGCCGCCGCGGATTTTGCCGCGGTGCAGAACGAGAATATCACCGTTTTCAGCTGCGGCGAATGCGCCCGATAAGGCGCGGTTGATGCCGTCGGACGGAAAGTTGATTTCGGCGGCGAGCGAGACTTTTTTGCCGGCAACGGGTGCGCCTAAGCCGAAGCCGTTCCAGCATTTTTTATCCTGCTGCGCGCGGGCGTACCACAAATCCAGCTCGGGCGAGTAGGCGGCTTCGGTGTCCAATCCGCCGCCAACGCCGGAGACGGTGCAGGGGATGGTTTGCGTTAGAACGGTTTGCAGGACTTGGACGAAACGGCTATGGGCGGCGGCGAGCTGGGCGGAGTCGGTGAGAATGGCGGGCATGTGGTGTCCTTTGCTTGTGGTGGATGGAAAGGCAGCCTGAAAATGGGGTTTCAGGCTGCTTTTGGGTGGTTGTAGGTTGGGTTGTAAACCCAACAAAACAGGTGAATTTTACGGTTTTGTTGGGTCTAAACCCAACCTACGCTTGCTGTTTGCTGGCAGACAGGTTTTCGGCACGAGGGAAATGGGCGGAGAATTTGGTTTTAATCAGCCGCCAGCGCAGGGAATAATCCGCATCGTCGGGTGGCAGCGTCCAAATGGCATGAATGTGGTTTGGCAGTACGCATACGGCGACGGTTTCAAAGGGATATTGTTTTTGCACATCCACATAAGCTGCACGCGAAGCCGATATGTTCGACAAGCAGGCGCGATTTTGGATCGGCGAGTTTGACGGTGAAAAAGAATGTGCCGCCGGCAATGAAGTTTCTGCGATAACGCGCCATAGGATTTTTGTTTGTGGTTTGGGTGTTGGAGAAGGAATGGTTTGTTGTTTAAGGTTTTAACTTTGTTGGAGCTGATGTTTTCAGACGACATTGGAGGCCGTCTGAAATGTTGAAACGGCAAACCGTCAATCAAGCAACCGCGTGCGTGCGTACCGCACACACCTTACACGTTGGTTTTTAAGTTCTGAGTGATTCATCGGCAGGGTGTGTGACGCAGCCACGCACGCGCTCGGTTGGATATGCAGGCTACGGCTTGCTACGGGGATGGTTTCAGACGGCGTTGGAGGTCGTCTGAAAGGGTTGTAGGTTGGGTTGTAAACCCAACAAAACGGATGGAATTAAAAGTTTTGTTGGGGCTAGATCAAACCTAAGCTTGCCAGTTTATTCACATTTTTTGAGATAATTTTCGATATCTGAAATAACTTTTTCTGGAAAGGTTCCTTTAACTTTTAAAAAGTAAGTCTGAGCTGATGCATCATTTAATTCATAAGATTTTAAAACCATAATTTTACAAAAAACAAAAATTAACTTATTAAATATATCACTACCTCTGTCAAACTTTTGTTCTATTCTTAAAATAGAAGAATTTAGGTTATTGTAATCTATTTTGACATTATTTTTAATAATCTCCAATTCAACAAGATAAGGATATATAGCATCAGGGAAAGCATTTATGCAGTCATTTATTTCTAAAAGAGCTTTAGAATAATCTTTTTGTACATAGGCTATAAATTGTGCTTTTGAAGTACCAAACATTTCTTTAGCTTTTTCATGTTGACTACTTTTTAGAGCATCCAAAAGAGTATATAATATATTCTCCTTATCTGAATCTAATAATTTATCATCACGGATAATACATTTAAAATAACTTTGAATGTAATAGGGATTAGATGGATCCGATTCGTAATTTGATTTTGCAAGACCATAAGCCTTATCATATTGTTCTGTGTTTATATAAACTTGAACCAATTCTCGTTTAGCTCTAAAGTGGTTGGGATCATTTTCTAAGGTTAACAATAAATTTTCAATGGCCTTATCAGAACGGTTAGTCAATCTATAGTAAAATCCTAGTATGAAATTATGCTCAACTCCATTTATTTTTTGAACTACACGTAATAGACTAGAGTTTCTTAAACGAGCTAAAGATAGACAATACCAATATAAAACTTCATCTATAATTTTCTTGTCTAGATTATTTTCATACGATAAAATTTTTTCAGCTAATTTCACAACAAAAGAATATTTTTTATCATAATTATATAGATCACGCATTGCGTTTAAATATAGAGATGGAATTGCATACCTTAAAGGAATTTCCATATCCATTTTTAGAGATTGTCTTGAGTAAAATACTTCAGATGATCTATCTATACTTAAATTCTGAAAATATTTTTCTGCCTGTTTTCTAATAATAGCTTTATATTCTTGATTTAATTCGAAATTTAATCTTTCTATATAATCTCTTGTGGAATCAGTTAGCTTGATATACTCCTCTCCTTTGACAATGGGTTCTATTAGTAATTCATTCTCAAAAGATATGAGCAATTTCTCAATATCAGAATATTCTTTTTTAAAAACAGAATAAATAAGGGTTTTGCTAAATATTTCTCCCATCGATAAAAATTTTAATAACTGAAGTGCTAATTTATCATTTTTATGCTCATATTCCTCCAATAATTTTTTTAGATAATCATTATTAAAGTCTACCGCATTCTTTATAATTTCAGAAATATTAACACCTATTTCAAGAAGTTTTACAATAATCCTAATTTGTTTTGGGATGCCAGTACAGATCTTAAGTAGATCTTTTGCATCACTTTCGCTTAATTCGATACCATGTATTTTTATCAATCTTTCAAGATATAGTTTTCTTTCATGTGGCGCAAATTCAGGAAGTGTAATATTAATTAAACAATCTCCAAAATCTTTCCATGTATTTCTTATTCTTGTTTTAGTTGCAACACAAATTTTAATATCAGTAGTTTGTAAGCTTAATTTTAATTTTCTCATTAATTCAATAAACCACTCGGCACACTCTCCTCTTTTTGAAAAAATACAATGATCATCTATTATCATAATAATTTCATCATTATTAAACAACTCTAAAATTAGATTATAGCAAATTTCTATTTTCTCATTAATCGTTTTGGATAAAAGATTTTCTACATAGGAAACATCTTTCTCAGAAGAGTATTGGTCAAATAATTGAAGAATAAAGTCTTCAATAGACTTTCTTCTGTCAAGAGAAATTTGTATAGGATAATAATATTTCTCTATGATATGTGCATCAGTTAAAACTTTTTTAATGAATTTTTTCTTACCGATATTGGGAAGTCCACTAACTAACAAGGAAAAGGGTCTTTCTCCATCCGCAGGGTATAACTCTTTTTCAAAAAAAGCTTTTTCTTCATTTCTTCCTATAAATAATTGTTTTTCTTCATTATTTATAGGTAGTTTATCAGCTATAGCAGATAAAATTTTTTCTTTTATGAATTTTGCAGCTTTCTGTGGTTTATTAATTAATTTTATATTATAAGATTTCATCCATTCAGGTATTAATGGCGATTTATGAGTAATAGAAGAATCGATTAAAATTGGAATAAATTTTTTATAACTATTGCTTTTAATAAAATTTTCTGCTTCTATTAATTCTTTTTTTACCCACTCACTACTTAAGGAGTCGGTAGATATAAAAAAAACAAATACTCCACTATTTTCGATTCCTGTATATATTTCATCTAATGTCTTACCTCCCGCATCAAAGCTCCAGCTATCATAGTTGACCTTATCTTTACCTAAAATACTCGCCACTTGCTCAACATAATCTTTTTGTTTGCTACTATGAGATAAAAAAGCCTTCATAAATAATTCCTTTAATTAATTAGTTAGTTAATATGATGCATCTTAAATATTTCCCAGTATAACTGGTTCCCATCTTTGCCACATCCTCCGGCGTTCCTTCCGCAATAATTGTACCACCCCCATCGCCCCCCTCGGGCCCTAAATCCACAATCCAATCCGCCGTTTTAATCACGTCCAGATTATGCTCGATAATCACTATCGAGTTGCCTTTGCCTTTCAGACGACCTATGACTTCCAGCAGTAGTGCAATATCGGCGAAGTGCAGGCCGGTGGTGGGTTCGTCGAGGATGTAGAGCGTTCTGCCGGTGTCGCGTTTGGAGAGTTCCAAGGCGAGTTTGACGCGCTGGGCTTCGCCGCCGGAGAGGGTGGTGGCGGATTGGCCGAGGCGGATGTAGCCTAGGCCTACGTCCATCAGGGTTTGCAGTTTGCGCGATACGGTGGGAACGGCGTCGAAAAATTCGCGGGCTTCTTCGACGGTCATGTCGAGGACTTGGCTGATGTTTTTGCCTTTGTATTGGATTTCGAGCGTTTCGCGGTTGTAGCGTTTGCCGTGGCAGACTTCGCAGGGGACGTAAACGTCGGGCAAAAAGTGCATTTCGACTTTAATCACGCCATCGCCTTGGCAGGCTTCGCAGCGGCCGCCTTTGACGTTGAAGGAGAATCTGCCGACGTTGTAGCCGCGTTCGCGCGAGAGGGGTACGCCGGCGAAGAGTTCGCGGATGGGGGTGAACAGGCCGGTGTAGGTGGCGGGGTTGGAGCGCGGGGTGCGGCCGATGGGGGATTGGTCGACATTGATGACTTTGTCGAGGTGTTCGAGGCCGCGGATATCGTCGTATGGGGCGGGTTCTTCTTGGGCGCGGTTGAGTTCGCGGGCGGTGATTTTGGCGAGGGTGTCGTTAATCAGGGTGGATTTGCCGCTGCCGGATACGCCGGTGATGCAGGTAATCAAACCGAGCGGCAGTTCGAGGGTTACGTTTTTGAGGTTGTTGCCGCGCGCGCCTTTGAGGACGAGCATTCGATCGGGATTGACGGGCGTGCGTTCAGACGGCACGGCAATGGATTTTTTACCGCTGAGGTATTGTCCGGTAACGGAATTTACGCATTTAGCGACGTTTTCGGGAGTGTCGGCAATCAATACGTTGCCGCCGTGTTCGCCTGCGCCGGGGCCCATATCGATGACGAAATCGGCTTCGCGGATGGCGTCTTCGTCGTGTTCGACCACAATCACGCTGTTGCCCAAATCGCGCAGGCGTTTGAGGGTGGCGAGCAGGCGGTCGTTGTCGCGCTGGTGCAGGCCGATGGAGGGTTCGTCCAACACATACATCACGCCGGTCAGGCCGCTGCCGATTTGGCTGGCGAGGCGGATGCGTTGGGCTTCGCCGCCGGAAAGGGTTTCGGCGGAGCGGGAGAGATTCAGGTAATCCAGCCCGACGTTAATCAGGAAACCGAGCCGCTCGGTGATTTCTTTGAGGATTTTTTCGGCGATTTGTTTTTTGTTACCGTCTAAATCCAGCGTTTCAAAGAATTGGTGGGTTTTGGTCAGCGGCCAGGCGGAAACTTCGTGCAAGGGTTCACCGCTGACGTAAACGTAGCGCGCTTCTTTGCGCAAACGTGCGCCGCCGCAGCTTGGGCAGGCGCGGTGGTTTTGGTATTCGCGCAGTTTTTCGCGCACGGTTTCGCTGTCGGTTTCGCGGTAGCGGCGTTCGAGATTGGGGATGATGCCTTCGAAGGCGTGGCTGCGGTTAAAGGTGGTGCCGCGTTCGGACAGGTAAGTGAAATCAATGACTTCTTTGCCTGAGCCGTGCAGCACGACTTTTTTGACTTTTTCAGGTAGCGTTTCCCAAGCAGCCTGCACATCGAAACCATAATGCCGCGCCAGCGACTGAATCATTTGGAAATAGAACTGGTTGCGCTTGTCCCAGCCGTCAATCGCGCCCGTTGCCAACGACAATTCGGGATGGGCGACCACTTTTTCGGGATCGAAGAAATTGGTGTTGCCCAAGCCGTCGCAAGTCGGGCAGGAACCCATCGGGTTGTTGAACGAAAAGAGGCGCGGCTCCAATTCGGGCAGGCTGTACGAACAGACGGGGCAGGCGAAACGCGCGGAAAACCAATGTTCTTCGCCGCTGTCCATTTCCATCGCCAGCGCGCGCTCGTTGCCGTGGCGCAGGGCGGTTTCAAAACTTTCCGCCAGCCGTTGCTTGATGTCCGCCTTCACTTTCACGCGGTCAATGACCACGTCGATATTGTGTTTGATGTTTTTTTCCAGCTTCGGCACTTCGTCAAGTTGATAGACTTCGCCGTCCACGCGCACCCGCGCAAAACCCTGCGCCTGCAAGTCGGCAAAGAAATCGACAAACTCGCCCTTACGCTCGCGCACCGCCGGCGCCAGAATCATCACGCGCGTGTCTTCCGGCAGCTTCAATACGGCATCAACCATCTGCGACACGGTTTGGCTGGACAAGGGCAAATCGTGCTCGGGGCAATACGGCGTGCCGACGCGGGCGTATAGAAGCCGCAGATAATCATGAATTTCCGTAACCGTGCCGACCGTGGAGCGCGGATTGTGGCTGGTGGATTTCTGCTCGATGGAAATCGCGGGCGACAGGCCTTCGATCAAATCGACATCGGGTTTGTCCATCATCTGCAAAAACTGCCGTGCATAGGCGGACAGGCTTTCGACATAACGCCGCTGCCCTTCGGCATACAGCGTGTCAAACGCCAGCGACGACTTGCCGCTGCCCGACAAACCCGTTACCACCACCAGCTTGTGGCGTGGAATGTCCAAATCGACGTTTTTCAAATTATGCGTGCGCGCGCCGCGAATGCGGATGGTGTCGTGGTCGTGGGCGGGTTTGTGTGTGTTTTTAGACATTTTCAGGCTGCCTGATGCAAAAAGGGAAAACGGCGGATTCTAGCATTTTTCCGTTTTTCAGGCTGGCTGAAAGCATCGGGCGGCTTTCAGGCAACCTGAAACCTATATCGGAACAAATTAAAGCAGCCTGAAAACGCCGCAACGGCTTTTCAGACTGCTTTGTACTGCGGATAACGCGCGGTATTCAGGCGTTTTCCGATTCGGCGGCAGCGCCCTGCCCTGCGTCATCGGCCAGATACTGCGCGGCCAGATACTGCGCGGCCAGGCGGGCGTAGTGGGCGGCAGAGTAGCGCAGGTGTTCTTTTTCGGCGTCGGTGAGCGGGCGCACGGCTTTGGCGGGGCTGCCCATATAGAGATAGCCGCTCTCGAGCCGTTTGCGCGGGGGGACAAGGCTGCCGGCGCCGATGATGACGTCGTCTTCGATTACCGCGTCGTCGAGCACGGTGCTGTCCATGCCCACCAGCACGCGGCTGCCGACGGTGCAGCCGTGCAGGGTAACGCGGTGGCCGACGGTTACGTCGTCGCCGATAAGCAGCGGCGAGCCTGCGGGTTTGGCGTCGGTTTTGTGGGTAACGTGCAGCATGCTCAAATCCTGAATATTGCTGCGGCGGCCGATGCGGATGGAATTGACGTCGCCGCGCAGCACGGCCAGCGGCCAGACGCTGGCGCCTTCGGCCAGGATGACGTCGCCGATCACGACGGCCTGCGGGTCGATATAGACGTCTGCCGCGAGCGCGGGCAGGCGGTTTTGGAAGGGGCGCAGGGGCATGGCGGGGTTCCTTTTGTTTTGGTTTGAACCGGCAGGCAGCCTGAAAAGTTTTCAGGCTGCCTGAATGCCGCTCCCGCGTAGGCGGGAATCTTGGTGGCTATTTAGCAATACTTAGAAAAACAAACGATTGCTTGGATTTCGGCAAGATTCCCGTCTGCGCGGGGGGAGCGCAGCGGACTTGCGTAAGCTAATGACGGCGCTTATGAAAATGACGGCGTTTATTGGCTTTCAGGCTGCCTTTGGTTTCAGGCTGCTTTGGCTTTCAGGCTGCCTGTGCAGACGTTACCCGATCCAGTCCGGCCAGATCGGTTTGGGTGGCGATGTCGGTGAAACCGGCGGCGGCTAGGATTTCGCGCACGGCAGCGCCCTGGTTGTAGCCGTGCTCGAACAGCAGCCGACCGCCGCTTTTCAGATGTTGGCGGGCACCGGCGGCGATGGCGCGGATGCAGCTTAGGCCGTCGGCAAAATCGGTGAGCGCGCCCTGCGGCTCGAAGCGCAGATCGCCTGCGGCCAGATGGGCGTCGCCGGCTTCGATATAGGGCGGATTGGAAACGATGACGTCGAATTTTTCGTTTTCAGGCAGCCTGAAAGGGCTGTCGGCGGCAGGGACGGCATCAAACCACGAACCCTGCGCCCATTCGATATCGGCGCCGAGTGTGCGGGCGTTACGCCGCGCCATTGCCAAGGCTTCGGCGCTGATATCGGACGCGCGCACGCGGGCGTCGGGGCGCTCGAGCTTGGCGCTGACGGCGATGATGCCGCTGCCGGTGCCCAAATCCCACAGGCTGCCGCCTTCGGGCAGCACCTGCAAAGCGGCTTCCAGCAGGTGCTCGGTTTCGGGGCGCGGAATCAGCACGGCGGGCGAAACGGCAAACTCGCGGCCGTAAAATTCGCGGCGGCCGAGTATATAGGCCATCGGCTCGCCCGCCAGCCGCCGCGCAGCCAGCGCATCGAGCGCGGCCGAATCGGCGGCGGGAAGCGCGTCGCCGTCGCGGGTAATCAGCTGGCTGCGGCTGAAACCGGTTTGGTGCTGCAGCAGCATCCGCGCTTCGTTTTTCGGCAGCGGGCAGGCGGCAAGCCATTGGGCGATGGTGGTCATGTTTGTCCTGATGGGCAGGCAGCCTGAAAACGGTGTTTCGCGGTTTTCAGGCTGCCTGATTGAAAATGAAAGACGGGTTTCAGGCTGCCTGAAACTTTTGTCAAACGCCAAATCCATTAAGCCCCGTCATTCCCGCGCAGGTGGGAATCTTGGTTGGACTTTAACAACATTATGTTTCTTAAATTATTTTCGAATGCCAAGCAGGATTCCCGCCTGCGCGGGAATGACGGCGTTTGTTGTGTTTTCAGGCTGCCCGTTGGTGGGATTAAGGCAGCCTGAAAGCGGGATGGCGTTTTCAGGCTGCCTTTGGCTTAAGCGGCGTTACAGCACCGATTTGACGGCGGCGGCGACATTGTCGGCGGTGAAGCCGAACAGTTTGAACAGTTCGCCGGCGGGGGCGGATTCGCCGAAGCGGTCAATGCCGATTACTTTGCCGCTTGAGCCGACATATTTGTACCAGCCGTCGGACACGCCGGCTTCCACGGCGACTTTGGGCAGGGCGGCAGGCAGCACGGCGGCGCGGTAGGCGGCGTCTTGGCGGTCGAACACATTGGTGCTGGGCATGGAAACGACGTTGACGGCGATGCCTTCCGCTGCCAGTTGTTTTTGCGCCGCCAGCGCCAGTTCGACTTCGGAACCGGTGGCGATAATCACGGCCTGCGGGTTTTCGACGGCGCAAACGGTGTAGCCGCCGCGTTTGATGTTCTCCAGCGCTTGGGCGCTGCGCGGCACGAATGGCAGGTTTTGGCGGCTGAAAATCAGGCTGCTGGGGCGGTCGGCCTTAACCGCTTCGCTCCAGGCGACCAGCGATTCGGCGGTGTCGCAGGGGCGCCAAACGTCCATATTCGGAATCAGGCGCAGGCTGGCGGTTTGCTCGACGGGCTGGTGGGTGGGGCCGTCTTCGCCCAGCCCGATGGAATCGTGGGTGAACACGGAAACCGACGGGATTTTCATCAGCGCCGCCATGCGCAGGGCGTTGCGGGCGTATTCGCTGAACATCAGGAAAGTGGCGCCGAAGGGGCGCAGGCCGCCGTGCAGCGTCATGCCGTTGACGATGGCGGTCATGCCGAACTCGCGCACGCCGTAGTGGACGTAGTTGCCGCCGTGCTGCTTGGTTACGGCAACGCTGCACGGCCAGTCGGTCAGGTTGGACGGGGTCAGGTCGGCGGAGCCGCCCACCAGCTCGGGCAGCAGGCCGGCCAGGATTTCGATGCTGTTTTGACTGGCTTTGCGGGTGGCGATTTTTTCGGCTTTGGCGCAGACGGTTTCCAAGGCAGCCTGAACGGCGGCATCGAAGTTTTCAGGCAGCCTGCCGGCCATGCGGCGCTCAAACTCGGCAGCTTCGGCGGGATATCGGCTGCGGTACTCGGCAAACAGGGCGTTCCACTCGGCTTCGAGCGCGGCGCCTTGAGCTTTGGCGTCCCAAGCGTTGTAGATGTCTTGCGGGATTTCGAAGGCGCCGTGCTTCCAGCCCAGATGTTTGCGCGTGGCGGCGATTTCGTCGGCACCCAGCGGCGCGCCGTGGGTTTTGTGGCTGCCTTCCTTGCTGGCGGCGCCTTTGCCGATCAGGGTTTTGCAGCAGATGATCGAAGGCTTGCCGCTTTCGGCGCGGGCGGTTGCGATGGCAGCCTGAAGGGCTTGGGCGTCGTGGCCGTCGACATTGGGCACGACGTGCCAGCCGTAGGCGGCGAAGCGCTCGGGGATGTTTTCGCTGAACCAGCCGTCCACTTTGCCGTCGATGGAGATATTGTTGTCGTCGTACAGCACAATCAGTTTGCCCAGCCCCAGCGTGCCGGCCAGCGAGCAGGCTTCGTGGGAGATGCCTTCCATCAGGCAGCCGTCGCCGAGAAAAACATAGGTGTGGTGATCGACGATGTTCAGGCCGTCTTTATTAAACTCTTCGGCAAGGATTTTTTCCGCCAACGCCATGCCCACGGCGTTGGCAATGCCCTGCCCCAACGGGCCGGTGGTGGTTTCGACGCCGTCGGTGTAGCCGTATTCGGGATGACCGGGGGTTTTGCTGTGCAGCTGGCGGAAGTTTTTCAGATCGTCAACGGATAAGTTGTAACCAGAGAGATGCAGCAGGCTGTATAAAAGCGCCGAAGCGTGGCCGTTGGAGAGCACGAAGCGGTCGCGGTTGGCAAACTTGGGATTGGCGGGGTTGTGGCGCAGAAAACCGCGCCACAGCACGTCGGCCATATCGGCCATGCCCATCGGCGCGCCGGGGTGGCCGGAATTGGCTTGTTGGACCATATCCATAGAGAGGAAGCGGAGGGCGTTTGCCGTTTGCGAAGCCATAATGATTCCTTGCAGTAGGTATTGGGGAGAAAGGCGCCGATTATCGCAGCCTTCCGCCCGCATGGTAAAGCAGGCAGCCTGAAAAAACGCAGCCTGAAACATGGCTGCCGGGGCTGTTTTTCCGTTTTCAGGCTGCCTTATTTGCCGGCGCCCGCCCGCACCCTGCCCCATTCCAAAATCAACACCGCCAAAATTTTCTTAACAAAATGCGCGACAAACTTCACCCGCGCCGTCCTTTGTTTGACAAACCCAGCGCCGATACCTATAATCCGCCGCTTCCAACTCACGGAGTAGTGGCTGAGAGGCTGAAGGCACCTCCCTGCTAAGGAGGCATACGGGGTCAACCTGTATCGAGGGTTCGAATCCCTCCTACTCCGCCAGCTAAACTAAAAACGGCAAGATTTCCGAATCTTGCCGTTTTTTCATTTTTCAAGATTTAAAACAGTGCATTAGCGCCAACCAAACAGGCAGCCTGAAAGTTTCAGGCTGCCTGTTGGCGCGTTTGCCCGTTTCCCATCGTCGCCCGAGTGTGGCACAATTTGCGCGGCGTTTCGCGCGCCGCACCGTATCCGAAAAACAATACCGATTAGGGGAACTTTATGTCCGTCCACCACGCCGTCCAACTGATTGAAGACAGCGAAGCCCGCTTTGTCGATCTGCGTTTTACCGATACCAAAGGCAAGCAGCACCATTTCACCGTGCCTGCCGCCGTGGTGCTGGAAGACCCCGAAGAATGGTTTGAAAACGGCCAGCCGTTTGACGGCTCTTCGATCGGCGGCTGGAAAGGCATTCAGGCCTCCGACATGCAGCTGCGCCCCGATCCGGCCACCGCCTTTGTCGATCCCTTTTTCGACGATGCCACCGTGGTCTTTACCTGCGATGTGATCGACCCCGCCGACGGCCAGGGCTACGGCCGCGACCCGCGCTCCATCGCCCGCCGTGCCGAAGCCTATCTGAAATCCACCGGCATCGGCGACACCGCCTATTTCGGCCCCGAACCCGAATTTTTCGTGTTTGACGGCGTCGAATTTGAAACCGCCATGCACAAAACCCGTTTTGAAATCACTTCCGAGAGCGGCGCTTGGAGCAGCGGCCTGCATCAGGACGGCCAAAACACCGGCCACCGCCCCGTAGTTAAAGGCGGCTACGCGCCCGTCGCCCCCATCGACGCGGGGCAGGATCTGCGCTCGGCAATGGTCAATATCCTGACCGAAATCGGCATCCCCGTGGAAGTGCACCATGCCGAAGTCGGCACCGGCAGCCAGATGGAAATCGGCACCAAGTTCAATACCTTGGTGCGCCGCGCCGACTGGACGCAGGACATGAAATACGTGATTTGGAACACCGCGCACAACTTCGGCAAAACCGCCACCTTTATGCCCAAACCGCTGATGGGCGACAACGGCAGCGGCATGCACGTGCACCAGTCTATCTGGAAAGACGGCCAAAACCTGTTTGCCGGCGACGGCTACGCAGGGCTGTCCGACACCGCGCTCTACTACATCGGCGGCATCATCAAACACGCCAAAGCGCTCAACGCCATCACCAACCCCTCCACCAATTCCTACAAACGCCTGGTGCCACACTTTGAAGCGCCGGTCAAACTGGCCTACTCGGCGCGCAACCGCTCCGCTTCCATCCGTATCCCGTCGGTGGGCAGCAGCAAAGCCCGCCGCATCGAAGCGCGTTTCCCCGACCCGACGGCCAACCCCTATCTGGCCTTCGCCGCGCTGCTGATGGCCGGCTTGGACGGCATCCAAAACAAAATCCACCCCGGCGATCCGGCCGACAAAAACCTGTACGATTTGCCGCCCGAAGAAGACGCGCTGGTGCCCACCGTCTGCGCCTCGCTGGAAGAAGCGCTCGCCGCACTCAAAGCCGACCACGAATTCCTGCTGCGCGGCGGCGTGTTCAGCCAAGACTGGATCGACAGCTACCTCGCCTTTAAAGAAGAAGACGTACGCCGCATCCGCATGGCACCGCACCCGCTGGAATTTGAGATGTACTACTCGCTGTAAGCCTTTTTCTCCAAACTTTCAGGCTGCCTGAAAACCCTTCAAACGGGGCTTTCAGGCAGCCTGAAACGCAAAAGCAAACGTTTTTCATAAGGTTAAACATTTTTAAATCCCGATAATCGGCACCGGCTTTGCTTATAGTTTCTCCGCGTCGCTAACACCACCCCGACAGCACAAAACACCTGATTGAAATTCGCTATTACCAAATCAAGCCGTCAAAAATTCCGTATAATCCGCGCCGAATTTTTCCGCCCGTACTGCCGTGCCTTCTTTTAGGAAGGCTTTTTTCAGGCAGCCTGAAAATGAAAAATACGCAGCCGGACAACCTATTACATTCAAAACCAAAAGGAAATCTGAAAATGAACCGTATCTACAAAACCATCTGGAACCACGCCAGCGGCACGGCAACTGCCGTTTCCGAACTCACCGCCGCCTGCGGCAAACGCAGCAGCGGCCGTTCAGGCAGCCTGAAAAATGCCGCCCCGCGCTTCCGTCTCAGCGCACTCTCTGTCGCCCTGCTGCTGGCCGGCACTCCTGCCGTTGCCGCAACGGTGGAAAACGGCACCGGCACCAATTCCGTTATCCTTAAAGGCGACACCGTTACTACCGCTACTGCCAACGGACAAGACGCCACCGCCATCGGCACCGGCGCAAAAGCCGATGAACAAAGCTCTTTCGCTGCCGGTACCAATGCCAAAGCCACCAATAAAAATGCCATTTCCATCGGCACCAACTCCAACGCCAGCGGAGCCACATCAACTGCCGTCGGCCAAGGAACCGTAGCCAACAGCCAATCTGCCACCGCGTTGGGTGACGGCGCAAAAGCTACTGAGAGCCAAGCCACTGCCATTGGCGTAGGTGCAAAAGCCAGTGAAGCAGGCGCATTAGCCGTTGGCATGACTTCCGCCGCCAGCGCATGGAACAGCGCGGCAATCGGCAGCAACGCCTCCGCATCAGGCTCAACTTCCCTTGCCGCAGGCTACAAAGCATCAGCAGGCAGCAGCAACTCTCTTGCTGTGGGCAGCTCTGCCAACGCACGCAAATTAAACGGTATCGCCATCGGCAAAAACGCCCAAGCAGGCACATCGGGCACAGTAACCACCACCGATGCCGATGCCATCGCCATTGGTTCAGACAGCGTGGCTTATGAAAAAGACACCGTTGCGCTGGGCAATTCCGCCAAAGCCACCGCCGATAGCGCAACCGCGCTGGGCAAAGGCTCAAAAGCCGATTCCCAATACGCCACCGCAGTCGGCTTGGATGCACACGCCAATGGCGACGGCGCAGTTGCCATGGGTTCGGGCGCAGGCACCACAGGCAACAGCGCAGTCGCCGTCGGCAATGATGCCAAAGCCACGCAAACCGATGCCAGTGCATACGGCCATAAGGCTGTGGCAAAAGGCGTGAGCGCCAGCGCATTCGGTCATGATGCACAAGCCGATAGCGAACATTCCGTGGCGCTTGGTTCCGCCTCTCGCGCCAAAGCAAACGGCGCAATTGCCATCGGCAACGATGCCCAAGCAAACGCTATAGATGCGCTGGCCAATGGTAAAAACAGCCGCGCGCTCGGCGAACGCGCCACCGCAGTAGGCAATTCCGCACAGGCGCAAAAAGCTGACAGCATTGCCGTAGGTAATGGCGCACAAGCCGCCGCCACATTCGCTCTGGCTGCCGGAACAGGCTCCCGCGCCACTGCCGAAGGTACAGTAGCACTAGGTAACGATGCCCAAGCCAGTCAGGATGGTGCAGTTGCGCTGGGCAGGGCTTCTACAACCGATGCCGCCGTTGCCACCACCAGCGCCACCGTCGGCGGCATCACTTACAACGGCTTTGCCGGCACTACTCCCGATTCCACCGTCAGCGTCGGCAACGGCAGCCTGAAACGCACGATTACCAATGTTGCCGCCGGTCGCATTACCGCCACCAGCACCGATGCCATCAACGGCAGCCAGCTTTATGCCGTTGCCGACAAAATCGGGCAGCTGCAAGCTGGGCAAACCCATTACTACAGCGTGAAATCCGGACAAGCCGGCGTAGGCACCAACTACGCCAACGACGGCGCAACGGGCTCAGATTCATTGGCAGCAGGCGTGAAAGCCGTTGCCAGCGGCAATAACGCTGTGGCAGTAGGTAGCGATGTTACCGCTGCGGGTAACGAATCATTGGCTGTCGGCAACAATGTGAATATATCTGCTGGCGCTACTGGCGCAACCGCCATCGGCAACAACAGCAAAGCCACCGCCCAAGGTGCACAAGCATTTGGTCAAAGCTCCGAAGCCAAAGGTGTAAACTCTGCTGCTATTGGTCGTCTTTCTATTGCCGAGGCTGAGCGCTCAGCCGCATTCGGCGTAGGCAATACTGCTTCTGGCATCTCATCGCTATCTGTGGGCGATAGAAGCATCGCCAAAGAAGCCTATTCGGTTGCTATTGGTACGCAAGCCAATGCTACTGGCAAAAATTCCATTGCGGCAGGCTACAAAGCCAATGCCACTAATGACGGTGCGGTTGCCGTTGGTGCAAACAGCAGTGCCACCAACGCTTCTACCGCTCTGGGCGATGGTTCCAAAGCCACAGGTCTGAATGCCACCGCCTTGGGTTGGAACGCCAACGCCGCTGGTCGTGCCGATGTGTTTATCGGTAAGCAAGCGGGTGCAGGCACGGCTAACACCAGCAATTTCAGCAATATCGGTATTGGCGAAGGCGCGGTACGCAATGCGGGCAGCGCCACAAAAGATGTCAACAACATCATCGGCATTGGCACCGGCGCAGCAGAGGGCATTCAGGCCAACCACAATATCGCCATGGGCGCACACGCCAACGGCACAGGTGCAGGCGCGGCTGCCGTTAACACCACCAACAACGTTGCCATTGGCGAGCGCACCCGCGCCAGCGGCGGCAACTCCATTGCCGTCGGCAACCGCACCAAAGCCGAAGGCGTGGCAGCGATTGCCTTGGGCGTAGCCGCGAATGCCGCAGGACAAAACGGCTTTGCCGCAGGGCAAAATACCGTGGCAAGTGAGTCTGGCACGATTGCCATCGGCGGCGCACCCCAAGCAGCGAGTGCTGCCCAAGCAACAGGCGTTCAAGGTGTTGCCATCGGTCAGCAAAGCCAAGCCAGCCACACCGCATCGCTGGCCTTGGGCAAAGGCGCCAAAGCCAAGCACAACAACGCCGTAGCGCTTGGAGCGGATTCTGAAACCGAAACCGCCGTCGGCACCACCAGTGCCACCGTAAACGGCATTACTTACAGCGGTTTCGCGGGAACTGCTCCGACTTCAACCGTCAGCGTTGGCAACGGCAGCCTGAAACGCACCGTAACCAACGTTGCCGCCGGTCGTATCAACAAAACCAGCACCGATGCGATTAACGGCAGCCAGCTGTATCTCACCCAAGAGAAAATCGGCAACATCGGCAATACCACCAAAAACATCCTTGGCGGCAACGCGGCGATGGATGCCGATGGCAATCTGACCATGACCAATATCGGCGGTACCGGCAAAAACACCATCCACGAAGCGATTCAGGCTGCCAATAACAACGCCAATGCGGCTAATGCAGGCTTCAAAATCGCCGCCAACGGCGACGCTGCCGGCATCACCGCCGACAACAAAACCATCAAGCCCGATGAAACGCTGACCATTAAAGGCACCGGCACCGGCACGTTTAGCGATTACGACAGCGGCAATATCCAAACCCAAGTAAGCGCAGACGGCACCGTTACCGTCGGCTTGAAAAAGGATTTGACCGTCAACAGCGTTACCGCAGGCGACAGCAAACTGGACACCAACGGTCTGACCATCACAGGCGGCCCGAGCGTAACCAAAGCGGGTATTGACGCAGGCAGCAAGAAAATCACCAACGTGGCAGACGGCACCATCGGCGCCGGCAGCAAAGATGCGATTAACGGCGGACAACTGCACACCGCGTTGAGCAATATCAACAACAACATCGCCGCCGCCAAAACCGAAGTCAAATCCAGCGACGGCAGCGTGAGCGTAACTCCGGGCACCAACGCCGCGGGCGCAACCGTGTATGACTTGGCAGTCAAAACCGACGGCACCACCATCACCAAAGCCGCCGACGGCAGCCTGAAAGCCAATACCACCACGCTTGCCCCCGCCACCAACGGCAGCATCGCCGCGCCGGCCGCCACCGATGCAGGCAAACTGGTTACCGCTGGCGACATCGCCAACGCCATCAATGGTTCCGGCTTTACCCTGACCACCAGCGCTTCGGCCGGCGGCGCCGTTTCCGGCACCGCCAACGAGCTGGTCAATCCCGGCAAAACCGTTACCATCGACGCCGGCAAAAACATCAGCATCACCCAAAGCGGCGGCAAAGTCAGCATCGCCACCAAAGACCAGGTTGAGTTCAGCCAGGTAACGGTGAAAGACGCTGCCGGCAACCAAACCGTTACCAAGGGCAACGGCGTTACCATCACGCCGGCAAACGGCGGCAACGCGGTCAGCCTTACCGATAAAGGCCTGAACAACGGCGGCAACAAAATCACCAACGTCGCCGCCGGCACCGATGCCGACGATGCCGTCAATGTCAGCCAGCTGCAGGCGCTGGAAAACCGGCTCGGCAATATCAACCAGGCCAACAACCAGTACATCCAGCAGCTGGACGACAAAATCGGTAAAGTCGGCGACAAAGCCAATGCCGGCGTAGCGGGCGCCATCGCCCAGGGCTCGATTCCGCAGGTTACCCGCCCCAGCGCCTTCGGTCTGGGTGTCGGCACCGGCTATTACGGCGGCCAATCGGCGATTGCCGTTGGCGCCTCGGCGATGACCGACGGCGGCAACTGGATTTTCAAAGGCAACTTCTCAGTCAATACCAAAGGCCGCGTCGGTGCCGGCGCCGGTGCGCTGTATCAGTGGTAAACGCCGCTTAAAGCCGCCTGCGGCAGCCTGAAAACCGTTTCAGGCTGCCTGCAAAGAGCAAAAAGGCAGGCTTGAACGACAGGCAGCCTGAAACGCAGATCCCACCGTGTTTCAGACTGCTTTTTTACTTTGGCGCGCGGCAAAAAGCGCGGCCGCTGGGTTACAATACCGTCTTTTTTCAGGCTGCTTTCAGGCTGCCCGAATGCTTTGATACCAAGGAAACCGCGATGACTTCCCCGATTACCCGTTTGGGCGCCGGTGCGCGCCTGTCTGAAGCCGTATGCGCCAAAGGTTTGGTGTTTCTCTCCGGCATGGTGCCGGAAAACGAAACCGCCGGCGCGCAAGCGCAAACCGCCGACGTGCTGCGCCAAATCGACCACTGGCTCGCCCAATGCGGCTCGGACAAACGGCATATTCTCGAAGCCACCATCTATCTGGCCGATATGGCCGACTACGCGGCAATGAACGCGGCGTGGGACGCATGGGTCGATCCCGCCGCCACGCCCGCCCGCGCCTGCGTCGAAGCGCGTTTGGCCAAGAGCGAATGGAAGGTGGAAATCAAAGTATCGGCGCTGCAAACCGAAGCGGCAGCCTGAAAATTCCCAGCCCGATAGTGCCCCCAAACAACCGCCCGCGCCGCTGGCGGCGCGCGGCAACAAAAACCGCTGCCGATTCAAAGGCGGCGCATCAAAACCATACCCGCCGCATAAGGCTTAAGCTACAATCGCCGCCTTTTGCGCTCGCGTTCGCGCCAGGGCAAAAAGCAGCCTGAAAACGGCGCGGCGCTGCCCTGATGCGCCAGGCATCCGCCGCCGGATAGGCAGCCTGAAAACTCCAATAACACACCCCGCCGCAGGCAGTCTGCACGAGCGCCGCTCTTTTCAGGCTGCCTGCCGCACCCAACCGATTACCGCATCCATCATGCCCTTTTTATCTATCGAATTTGCGCTGTTTTTTCTGCTGTTTCTGCCGCTTTATTGGCTGTGCCGGCCGTCGCCGCGCCTGCAAAACCTGCTGCTGCTGGCCGCCGGCTTGGGCTGGCTGGTTTATATCGCCCCGCTGGCGGCGCTGGCGCTGGCGGCGTTTTCGCTGGCCGTTTCGCTGCTGGCGCAGCTGCTGACCCGCAGCCGCTCGACCGCCGCCCGCCGCTGGTGGCTGGGCACGGGCGTGGTGCTGGCGCTGGCCAATCTGGTATTTTTCAAATTCTCCGACTTTTTCCGCCCGCTGCTGCAGCAGCACAGCGGCAGCACGCTGCCGGACATCCTGATGCCGCTGGGCATCTCTTACTACACCTTTCAGGGCATCGCCTATCTCGTCGCACTCTATCGCGGCGAGAGTCCGCGGCTGGGCACCCTGCAGCAGCTGCTGCACTTCGGCTTCTTTCCCACCATCACTTCCGGCCCGATTATCCGCGCCGCCGCCTTCAAAGGCAGCGGCGGCCGCCTGGAAGCGGGCATGGCCGAGCAAATCTGCACCGCCGCGCCGCGCGATATGGTGAAACCGGCGCTGGCGGTATCGCTGATTGTGCTGGGCATTGCCAAAAAATGGTGGCTGGCCGGCACGCTGGGCGAAAGCTGGGTCGATCCGGTTTTTGAAAACCCGCTGCAATACGACGCGCCCTCGGTGCTGGCGGCGGTGTACGGCTACACCGTGCAGCTGTTTATGGACTTTTCCGGCTACAGCGACCTGGTAA
This sequence comes from Kingella sp. SNUBH-2017, assembly GCF_028680565.1. Taxonomy (NCBI): domain Bacteria; kingdom Pseudomonadati; phylum Pseudomonadota; class Betaproteobacteria; order Neisseriales; family Neisseriaceae; genus Kingella; species Kingella sp. SNUBH-2017. The sequence goes on along the minus strand of NZ_JAPHVK010000005.1, from coordinate 50,895 downwards.
TCGGCATGGCGATGCTGCTCGGTTTCAGGCTGCCTGAAAACTTCAATATGCCGCTGCGCGCCTACAATATCCGCGATTTTTGGGACCGCTGGCACATCACCCTGTCCACCTGGATACGCGACTACATCTACATTCCGCTGGGCGGCAGCCGCCACGGCTTCACCCGCACCCAGATCAACCTGATGCTGGCGATGCTGCTCTCGGGCATCTGGCACGGCCAGGGCTGGAACTTTTTGCTGTGGGGCGCGCTGCACGGCGCGGCGCTGGTGCTGCTCAATATCGGCGACAAAATCGGCGGCCGCCGCGAAATCCTTGCCGCCAGCCGCATCGCTCGTCTGATCGGCATCCTGTTTACCCTGCATTTCGTCTGCTTCAGCTTTGTGGTGTTCCGCACCGCCAGCCTTAGCGATGCCGCGCTGGTATTCCAATCGCTGGCCGGACAAGGCGCCGGCTGGCGGATGCCCGAGCTGCCGGTGGCGGCGCTGCTGGTGCTGTTTGCCGCAGCGCTTGCCGCCTACGGCCTACTGGCACGCGTTTTCCGATGCGCCGCCGCCGCGCTGGAAAAACTGCCGGTATGGCTGTGGTGGCTGCCGCTGACCGCGGCGATGGTCTTACTGATGGTGCTGGCGCCGTCCGGCATTCCGGGATTTATTTATGCAAACTTCTGATCCGCAAAACGGCAAGCAGCCTGAAAACCAAAAGCAGCCTGAACAGCAGCCCGAAAAGCAGCCTGAACAAGCCGCGGCGCCCGCCGGCTTTCAGGCTGCCCGCCGCTTCCGTTTCCTACCGCTTTACTGCAGCCTGCTGGCCGCCGCCGTGCTGACCCTGTGGTTCAGCCAACAGTCGGTCAATGCCTACTGGCAGCAGACTTTCCACCGCAGCAGCCCGCTGGAAAAACTCGACGCCTACCCGTGGTGGCAGCGCGGCGCGCAGCTGCAGAACGAAGCCAACGACGGCTACCGCGGCATGCTCGAATGGATCGACAGCCAAAACGGCCGCTGGCAGCAGCAGTTCCCCGCCGCCGACAACACGCCCCTTGCCGATGCCGGCAGCGACGCGCCGCCGCAGTATCCGTCCGCCTTCCCGCCGCTTGACGACGATGCCGCCTCCGGCCTGCCCGCGGTCATACGCAAAACCGAAACGGCCGGACAGTCTGCTTCTGCCCCGCAGGCGCAAGAGCAGAAGCAAAGCGAAAAGCAGCCTGAAGACCCGCAGTCCGCCACCGTAACCCTCAAGCCCGGCGACAAAGTCTTTTTCGCCGGCGACTCGCTGATGCAGGGCGTGGCACCGCATGTGCGCAAATCGCTGCACGCGCGCTACGGCGTCGAGTCGATCGACTTGAGCAAACAAAGCACCGGCCTCTCCTACCCCGGCTTTTTCGATTGGCCGGCGGTAATCGAAAAGAATTTAAAAGAACAGCCGGACATCCGCCTGTTGGTGGTATTCTTGGGCCCCAACGACCCGTGGGACTTCCCCGACCCCGAGAAAAAACGCAGCGGCTACCTGCGTTTCAAAAGCCCCGAATGGGAAGCCGTGTACCGCAGCCGCATCCGCCGCATCGCCGATGCTGCCGAAGAACGCCACGTGCGCCTGATTTGGCTGGGCATTCCGCTGATGAAGCCCAACAAGCTCAACGACCAGACCCGCTATCTCGACCGCGTGCTGGCCAGCGAACTCTCCGGCCGCGCCCTGTGGCTGCCCACCGACGAGCTGCTCGGCGGGCGCAGCGCCTACCGCGACAGCATCAGCCTCGACGGACGCAACGTGCGCATGCGCAGCAAAGACGGCATCCACTTCACCATTCCCGGCCAACAGCGTCTGGCCGCCTACATCGAGCGCCACATCGCCTTTACCGGCAACAACGGCGCCCAACCCTGACCCGCAATGTTTTCAGGCAGCCTGAAAGCCTTTCAGGCTGCCTGAAAACAGCGGCAGTATCCGATTATGAAAGCATCGAAAAACCTTTTCCCGCACTCCTCGCTCTTTTTGCTGCTGGCCGCGCTGCAGCTGAGCGCCTGCCACAAAGGCGAAGCCGCCGCCCAAGCGGCCGACACCCCCGCCACCATCGTCAATTACCATCCCGCCGCCCGCGCCAAAAAACCGCAGGATGCCGCGGCCAAATCCGCCGCACCCGCGCGCAGCAAAAGCGCCCCCGCCTACAGCGACCGCCAGCACTGGCTGGAAAAATGGCACAAGCTCGACCAGGGCGCCAAAGTCAAATTCCGCATCATCCAGCTGGGCGACTCCCACACCGCCGGCGACTACTTCAGCCACGAAGTCCGCAGCCGCCTGCAGCAGCGCTGGGGCGACGGCGGCATCGGCTGGGTGTTCCCCAATAATCTCAACGGCCAGCGCAGCGCCCTGGTCAGCTATCAGGGCGGCGGCTGGCAAACGCTCAGCAGCCGCAAAGAACAGGCCGACTTCCCGCTCGGCGGCGCCTTGGTGCGCTCCAACGGCCAGGGCAGCCTGACCCTGTCCGAACGCACCCCGAGCGGCGGCGAACAGGACATTACCCTGATGATCAAACCGCTACTGGCCGACAACCCGCTGTCGGTTACCACCGGCAGCGGCCGCACCGAAGCCGTTTCCCCGCTTTCAGGCAGCCCGATCTGGCAATACAGCAACTTCAGCGCCAGCCTGCCGCTCACCCTCAGCGCCGGCGGCAGCGATTTGTGGGAAATCGGCCTGATCGGCATCGAAAACCGCCAGCCGGGCATCGTCTATTCCGCGCTCGGCATCAACGGCTCGCAGCTGGCACAAAGCAGCCGCTGGCGCGCCGGCTGGGAGCAGGATCTCGCCGCCACCCGCGCCGATCTGGTGGTTCTCGCCTACGGCACCAACGAAGCCTTCAACCCCAAACTCGATCTCGCCCAAACCGAGCAGCAGTGGCACGACATCATTGCCCGCATCCGCAAAACCCTGCCCAATGCCGGCATTATGGTGATCGGCGCGCCCGAATCGCTCAAAAGCACCGCCGGCAGCTGCGGCCAGCGCCCGGCCATGCTCGACCAGGTGCAGCAGATGCAGCAGCGCATTGCCGAAAGCGAAGGCCTGCTGTATTGGTCGTGGCAGACCGCAATGGGCGGCAACTGCAGCATGAAAAACTGGATGGGGCAGAATCTCGGCGCACGCGACGGCGTCCACTTCTCCGCCCAGGGCTACCGCCAAGCCGGCGCCGCGCTGGCCGACGACATCATCCGCATGGTTCAGGAACGCTGAATCCCTTTTCAGGCTGCTTTGGAAACCCGTTTTCAGGCAGCCTGAAAACTTTTCCGCGCCCCAAACCGCCTATCCCGCCCCTTTCGCTTTCAGGCTGCCTGCCGCGTCCGGCCGGCAGCCGTGCTAGAATCGCCGCCTTTTCCCAACTTCCGTCCAAGCACCATGAACAGCCGTCTTAACCTGCTCCAAGCCTATCCCTTCGCCCGCCTGCGCCAGGCGGTGGCCGGCATCACGCCGCCGGCAGATCTCAGCGAAATCCCGCTGTATATCGGCGAACCCAAACATCCCGCACCACCCTTTGTGCTCGAAGCGCTCAGCCGCTCGCTCGACGGGCTGTCCAAATACCCGCTTACCGCCGGCCTGCCCGAGCTGCGCCAGGCCTGCGCCGACTGGCTCGCGCGCCGCTACGACGGCTTGGCCGTCAGCCCCGACAGCGAAATCCTGCCGGTACTCGGCAGCCGCGAAGCGCTGTTTTCCTTTGTGCAGTCGCTGCTCGAGCCGGCGGCGGACGAAAAACCGGTGGTGGTGTCGCCCAATCCCTTCTATCAGATTTACGAAGGGGCGACGCTCTTGGCCGGCGGCGAAATCGTTTACGCCAACAACCGCGCGCCCGATTTTCTGCCCGACTGGGACAGCGTATCGGAAGAGCAATGGCGCCGCTGCAAGCTGGTGTTCGTCTGCTCGCCCGACAACCCCAGCGGCAGCGTGATGCAGCACGAAGACTGGCTCGCACTCTTTGAGCGGCAGGCGCGCTACGGCTTTGTAATCGCCGCCGACGAGTGTTATTCGGAAATCTATTTCGACGGCAAAAAACCCGTCGGCTGCCTGCAGGCCGCCGCCGAAGCGGGGCGCGGTTTCGACAACTTAATAACCTTTACCAGCCTGTCCAAACGCTCCAACCTGCCCGGCCTGCGCTCGGGTTTCGTTGCCGGTGACGCCAAACTGATCGCGCCCTTTCTGCTCTACCGCACCTACCACGGCAGCGCCATGAGCCTGCCGGTGCAGCACGCCAGCATCGTCGCGTGGAGCGACGAAGAACACGTTGCCGCCAACCGCCGTCTGTACCGCGAAAAATTCGACCGCGTGCTGCCGGTGCTGCGCCGGCAGTTTGAAGTTTCCCTGCCGCAGGCTTCGTTTTACATCTGGCTGCGCATCCCCGGCGGCGACGATTTGGCCTTCACGCAAAACCTGTACCGTGACACCGGCGTGCTGGTGCTACCCGGTCGCTTTTTCGCCCGCGACACGCCGCAGGGCAACCCGGGTGCCGGCTATGTGCGCATCGCGCTGGTTGATGAAATCGAGCGCTGCGTCGAAGCCGCCGAGCGCATCGTTGCCTGGTACGGCAGTCAAAAACACCCGGCCTGAAGCAGGCAGCCTGAAAGCGTGCTGCTCCCCAAAAAAACCACAAAGGCAGCCTGAAAACGTTTTTCAGGCTGCTTTGCCGGCAATCCGATGAAAATTCTGAAAGACAGCCTGATTTATCTGGCGGGCGAGCTGTTTGCCAAAGCGCTGCCCTTTATGCTGATTCCCTACCTGACCCGACGTCTCGGGCCGGCGGGTTTCGGCGAGCTGTCGTATTGGCTGACGATATTCTCGCTGCTGCTGATTGCTTCCAGCATGAGCCAGGACGGCGCGGTTACCCGTTATTTCTACCTTTACGGCCGTCGCAACCTGCCCAATGTGGTGGCGGCCGGCTACTGCTACACCGCCGCCGCCACGCTGGTCGGGCTGGCGGCGGCATGGCTGTGGCATTCGCCGATACTGGCCTTTACCGTGCTGGCCGCCGGCGCGCAAACCCTGCTCTCCACCCAGATGAGCCTGCGCCAGTGCCGCAAGCAGCCTTTGGCCTATACCGCGCTGCAGCTGGCTGCCGGCGTGCTGGTGGCGGCGCTGACGGTGCTGTTGCTCGAAATCTCCACCGCCTTTGCGGTGGAAAAACGCTTTGCCGCCATCGCGCTGGGCTGCTCAATAGTATCGCTGTCCGGCTGGCTGCTGTTTCGCCGCGACAACCGTCGCCGTTTCAGCCTGCGCCGGCTGCGGCAGGGCTTGGGCTATATTTTGTCCTTCGGCCTGCCGCTGGTGCTGCACCACGCCGGCAACTACATCAAAGGCCAGGCCGACCGCTTTTGGATCTACCAAAGCCATCCGGCGGCGCTGCTGGGCGTGTATTCCGCCGGCTACCAAACCGCATCGGTGCTGGGGCTGCTGTTGATGGCGCTCAACAAAGCCACCGTGCCCTACTACTATCAGGCGCTCAAAAGCGGCCGCATCAGCGCTGCCGACGTCTGCCGTTGGGCGCTGTGGACGCTGCCCGCCGCCGCGCTGCCGGCGCTGGCCGCCTACTGTGTGCCTGAGACGTGGTTTGTCTGGCTGCTGGGTGCCGGCTACGAAGGCATTCGCCGCTATGTGTGCCTGTTTTTAGTCGGTTTTGCGCTCACCCTGCCCTATTACCTGCTGGTCAATTATCTGTTTTACCACGCGCAAAACCGCCGCATCGCCACCGTTTCCCTGCTTTCGGCCGGCGTGTATCTGCTGGTGCTGCTCGCCGCCGATACCCGCGGCATCCAATGGATGCCGCTGGCGATGATCAGCGGCAACGCCGCCGTATTGCCCATCCTTTATTACTGCGTGAAAAAACACGCCCAAGGCAGCCTGAAATGAATCCGGCCAAGCTGATAATCTGCATGACCCCGCTGCAGGCACTGATTGCCCGCCACCTGATCCGCCGGCGGCCGCACGAGTCTTTCGATCTCTTGATGCTCTGCTACAAAGAAGCCGACAACGCCAAATTCCACCATTATTTTCAGGCTGCCGCCGCCCATTGCCGCCGCGCCCGCTATGTGCTGATTCCCCCGCAAAAATGGCGGCGCGAGTTGGCCATGCCGCGCCTGACCGACGGTTTTGACAAACACTACCGCACCGTTTTCGCCGCCAGCATCGACAACCCCCACGTCCAATACCCGCTGAACAAACTCGCCTTCGATACGCTCGAAACCTTCGACGACGGCAGCGGCAACCTGATCCCCAGCAGCATTCTCTACCACAACAGCCGCAACCCGCAGCGGCGCCTGTTCAACTTCCTGCGCCGCATCCGCCTGCAAACCGAAGAGCTGCGCCGTCTCTCCTGCCGCCACCACACTCTCTACCCCGGCCTGCCCAATATCGCCGCCCCCACCGTGCCCCTTGATTTGTGGCAAAGCGCCGACGGCTTCAGGCAGCCTGAAACCCCCGCCGGCAGCAGCCAAACCATCCGCATCCTGCTCGGCCAGCCCACCTTTGCCGACGCCGCTGCCAATATCACTCTCGCCGACACCCTGCTGCGCCGCTTTAATATCGGCCGCTACTTCCCCCACCCGCGCGAACACTACCGCGTCAGCGGCGCCGACTACATCGACAGCCCGCTGATTTTCGAAGACTACCTGCTGCAGGAATTGGCCGCGCAACCCGAAAACCGTTTTGAAATCTACCACCTGGCCAGCAGCGCCGCGCTTAACGTCCACGCCTTCCCGCGCACCCGCATCACCGCCATCCGCCCCACCCTGCCCCCCTTTGACGGCGAAAACTACCGCACCCTCTACCGGCTGATGGCACAGATGGGCATGGAAATCGCCGAACTGCCGGCCGAAAGTATCAAAGCAGCCTGAAAGCCCAAAGCAGCCTGAAAGCCCAAAGCAGCCTGAAAGCCCAAAGCAGCCTGAAAGCCCAAAGCAGCCTGAAAGCCCAAAGCAGCCTGAAAGTCCAAAGCAGCCTGAAAACCAAAGCAGCCTGAAAACCAAAGCAGCCTGAAAACCAAAGCAGCCTGAAAACCAAAGCAGCCTGAAAACCAAAGCAGCCTGAAAATATTTTCAGGCTGCCTTGCGCTATAATCGCGCGGTTTTTGCGGCGGTTTGAACGTTTTGCAAACCGCCGTTTTCCCGTCCGCCGCCGTTTTCAGGCTGCTTTTTTCTGCCAAGGCAGTCTGAAAGCCCGGCCGGACTGTTTTCCACCGGACGGCTTCCGGCCGTCCACCGATACTAAGGAACGATTATGTGCGGTATCGTCGGCGCCCTGCGCGCCCATCACAATGTCGTCGATTTTCTTACCGACGGCCTCAAACGCCTCGAATACCGGGGTTACGATTCATCCGGCATCGCTGTCAACGACGGCGGCAAAATCCGGCGCGTGCGCCGCGTCGGCCGCGTGCAGCAGATGGAAAACGCGGCGCGCGAAAAGGGCGTCTGCGGCCATATCGGCATCGGCCACACCCGCTGGGCGACCCACGGCGGCGTAACCGAGCCGAACGCCCATCCGCATATTTCCGGCGGCCGCATCGCTGTGGTGCACAACGGCATTATCGAAAACTTCGAAACCGAGCGCGAGCGTCTGCAGGGTTTGGGCTATGCTTTTGAATCGCAAACCGATACCGAAGTCATCGCCCACAGCGTCAATCACGAATACGCGCAAAACGGCGGCAGTCTGTTCGACGCCGTTCAGGCCGCCTGCCGCCGCCTGCACGGGGCGTATGCGATTGCGGTGATGGCGCAGGACAACGAGCGCGAAATGGTGGTCGCCCGCATGGGCTGCCCGCTTTTGGTGGCCTTCGGCGACGAAGAAACTTTTATCGCTTCGGACGTGTCGGCGGTTATCGCCTTCACCCGCCGCATCACTTATCTGGAAGACGGCGACATCGCGCTCTTGAGCACGCGCGGCATCGAAAAGCTGTGCGACAAAAACGGCGCGCCGGCCACCCGCAGCGTCAAAACCTCCGAGCTGTCGCTGGCCTCGCTGGAACTGGGGCCCTACAGCCACTTTATGCAGAAGGAAATCCACGAGCAGCCGCGCGCGATTGCCGACACCGCCGAAATCTTTTTGGACGGCGGCTTCGAGCCGGAAAACTTCGGCGCCGCCGCCCGCGATGTTTTCCAAAAGATTTCCGGCATCAAGATTCTGGCCTGCGGCACTTCCTACTACGCCGCACTCACCGGCAAATACTGGCTCGAATCGGTCGCCCGCATCCGTGCCGATGTGGAAATCGCCAGCGAATACCGCTACCGCGACGCCATTGCCGATCCCGACGAACTCGTCATCACCATTTCCCAGTCCGGCGAAACGCTGGACACCATGGAAGCGCTCAAATACGCCCAAACGCTCGGCCACAAGCACAGCCTGTCGGTGTGCAACGTGATGGAATCCGCCCTGCCCCGCGCCAGCGAACTGGCGCTCTACACCCGCGCCGGCGCTGAAATCGGCGTGGCTTCCACCAAAGCCTTCACCACCCAGCTGGTGGTGCTGTTCGGCCTGGCGGTAACGCTCGGCCGCCTGCGCGGCACCGTTTCCGCCGCACAAGCCGCCGCCTACGCCGACGAATTGCGCCAACTGCCCGGCAGCGTGCAGCACGCGCTTAATCTGGAGCCGCAGATTGCCGCCTGGGCGCAGAAGTTCGCCAAAAAAACCAGCGCCCTGTTTTTGGGACGCGGCATCCACTACCCCATCGCCCTCGAAGGCGCGCTCAAACTCAAAGAAATCACCTACATCCACGCCGAAGCCTATCCGGCGGGCGAACTGAAACACGGCCCACTGGCGCTGGTGGACGAAAACATGCCGGTGGTCGTGATCGCCCCCAACGACAGCCTGCTGGACAAAGTCAAAGCCAATATGCAGGAAGTGGGCGCGCGCGGCGGCGAGCTGTTTGTGTTTGCCGATCTGGACAGCAACTTCCACGCCACCGACGGCGTGCACGTTATCCGCACCCCGCGCCACGCCGGCGTGCTCTCGCCCATCGTCCACACCATCCCCGTGCAGCTTCTGTCCTACCACGCCGCCCTCGCCCGCGGCACCGACGTGGACAAACCGCGCAACCTGGCCAAATCGGTAACGGTGGAATAAACCGGCACGTAGAAACAGGCAGCCTGAAAGGCCGTCCGACGGTTTCAGGCTGCCTTGCGATTCAAACAAAAAGCAGCCTGAAAACCCCGAAAGCACGGTTTTCAGGCTGCTTTTATTTGGGCGGCCGCCCGAATTATGAGCGGGCGCCAAAAGCGCTCTGCCGCGCTTGGGCGAAATCGCGGGTGCGGCGGCACAGGGTTTGGGCGGCTGCGGCGGCATCGTTTTCGGCAATGCCCAATCCGCACAGGTTGCGGGGCAGGAAGGCGGGGACGGCTGCATCACCGGCATCGGCCTGCGCCGCCTGTCCGGCACCGTCGTACCAGGTGGCGGTGCCGATGTCGTAGGCCAGTATGCGCTTTGCGCCGCAGAACACCGCTACGCGGGCGCTGGCGGGGACGGTTTGAAAATGGAAGGTATAGTCGAAAATGGAAAACTGCATGGGGAAACTCCTGATTTAGCGATTGGAAAACGGGGCTGCAAGTCGGAATAAATCGCCCCGGGTCGGATAACAAGGCATAAAAAAGCCCGCACTTCGTGTGCGGGTGTCGTGAATTGCCGTTACCGGCCGCATCGCGCCGTACTGCTTTGGCGCGTCCACCTTACCTTGCGGCAGGTTGGCATGGATTTCACAAACCCAACTCGAAATGCGGGACGGATTGTGGCAAACGGCGGCGGACGTGTCAAGCGGCAGGCAGCCTGAAAACGGGAAACCGGGCTTTCAGGCTGCTTTGCCGTCTGCCGCATCAGTCCGACAGCAGCGCATCCAGCGCACAGGCCACCGCCTGCTGTGTATAGGCGTGCGCCGTCGGCTGTACCGAGCCGCGCGGGCCGCCGATGTTGAGCACGCGCACGGCGTGGCGGCTCGCGAAACGGTCAATGCGCTCACCCGCGCGTTCGGCGGCCAGCTCTTCGGCGTCGATCAGCAAAAACGGTTTTTGCTGTTTCAGGCAGCCTGAAACCGCCGTTTCCGTTTTTCAGGCTGCCCAGGCACCCAATCATACCGCTTTCCGGAAAACCATTTTATAATCAGTCCGCCACATACCGGCAGACAACGAAAGGACAGACCATGGCCTCCCTGAACCCCCCCGCTTCTCCCCTTGCGCCGCTCCAAGAAAAACCGTCCGACCCCGGCCGCCTGCTGCCTGCGCATCTGGCAGAAGCCGGAACGGTGCATCTGCTGTTGCAGGCCGTTGTTAGCCTGCTGCTGCTGGCTTTGGCGCTGCTGATCGCGTTTTTGTTCGGCTCGAATTTATGGTCCGGCGCACCTGAAAAGCATTCGGATTCGGCAGCCGTACTGGTTTCGAGCCTGCCCTTGCTGGTGCTGTTTGCCGCCTACGGCATCGTCAGCCTGCACAATGTATGGCGGCGCTGGCGCAACCGCAGGCAGCGGCTGAACGGAGCGGTTTTTGCAGGCAGGCGCGCCGCGCCGCAGGGCAGCGCCGAAATCTGCCTGTTTTCACCGCTGCATGCTTTGGCGCGGATGGCGGCACAGGCGGCACAGGCGGCATGCTGCGCCGCAGCCTTTCTGTTGTTGCTTAACGATCCGGACAAGGGCGAATGGCTCTATGGACTGCTGTTTCTGCTTTTCCTGATCCCAGTGCAAAATCCGTCCGAACGCAGCCGTTCCCTGCTGCGAACGCTGTTCGGCGTGCCGCAAAAAACCGTCTACCGCGCCGACACCGACCGTTTCATCTTCTACGGCTATACCCTGCGCGGCGGTTGGCAGGTGCTGGCCGAATACCCCGCTTCGGATTTCATCGGCATTTACTGCCAGCCTGAACAGAACGCGCCGGCAAACGGCAACAGTATCACCCTGTGGCTGGCCGGACGCGAAGGCGGGCGCGACGTATCCGCAGGCAGCACGCAGCGCTGGTTTTCCGACAACACGGCCGCCGCCGAAAACGCCCTCGAAGCCCTCTGCAGCGCCAGCGGCCTGCCGCCTTTGGCCGTACCGCCGAAAACGGATGCCGCCACCAAAGCGCAGGCAGCCTGAAAACCGTATCGGGCAGCTTTCAGGCTGCCTTTTGGATTCCTGCTCCAATGGCAGGTTCAAACAAGTAGCGCCGCCATTCCGTTTGCCGTCCGGCAAAACACAAACAGGCAGCCTGAAAAACGGAAAACCTGCTTTCAGGCTGCTTTTTAGGCTGATTAAAGCAGCCTGAAAACCGAACCCCAAGCCGCAGCCGCGCCCGATACCCCCGCCGCCGCCGTGCTGCGCGGCCTGCTGCCCGCCGCCAAACCGTCCAAGCCCGCCAAAACCGCGTCGCCGCAAACCGTCTTCCACGACACCGCCCTCAAACTCGCCGTGATTGACGAACTGATGTACCGCCGCGACGCCCTCGCGCCCCGCCTCGACTTCGACCGTTTCGCCGCAGACTGCGAAACGCGCGTTATCAGCCGCGGCACCGACGGCTACGCCCCCGTGCCCGAAATTCTCGATTATTTTATGCAGCTCGACATCCCGCCCGAGATGCTCGCCACGGTTGAAGAACTCGACATCGAAGACGGCTTTTCCCCGCTCTACGCCGAACTGTGGCCGTATTACGACCCCGGCTGCGACCAAATGATTGCCGTCACCCACGCCGCCATCGCAGACCTTGAGCACCTGCCCAAACTCAAACGCATCATCGGCCTCGAAAGCCTCAACCCGCCCACCGGATTGCTAACCGAGCTGGAAAAGCGCGGTATCGAAGTGCTGACGCAGGAAGAGCGAGACGAAAAGGCATCCGGCCTTTAACGCGCAAAAGCAGCCTGAAAAAAAACCGCGAATGCGGTTTTTTTTCAGGCTGCCCTTTTCAGGCTGCCCTTTTCAGGCTGCCCTTTTCAGGCTGCCCTTTTCAGGCTGCCCTTTTCAGGCTGCCCTTTTCAGGCTGCCCTTTTCAGGCTGCCCTTTTCAGGCTGCCTGCCGGATGCCAACACATCGCCCCAATAAAAACGCCTGCCGGCAAATGCAGCAGGCGTTTGTGATGTGCGCGGGCTTAGACTTCGGCCATCGCCATCAGGCTGGCGTTGCCGCCGGCGGCGGTGGTGTTGACGCTGCAGCTGATTTCTTCAAACAGTTGCAGGACATCAACGCCGTTTTGCGCATCGACGATGCGAACCAGCGGGCCGCTGCGTTTGGCCAGCGCGGTTTTGGTGTCGGCGCTGGGGGCGTCAAGGGCAACCAGATGGCTGATGCCGGCGGCGGTTTCAGGGGCGTCCTGCACCAGCAGCAAGCCGTCGAGCTGGCTTTGCAGCTGTGCCAGCGGGTGGCTGCTGCTGACGATGGTTTGGATGCCGGCAGCGGCGATGCGGATCAGGCCGGCGAAGGCGCGTTCGAAATCGCCGCCGTCGAGCCATACCTGCTTGGGCGCGCGCCAAGTCAGGGTGTTGTCTTCGCCGGTGGGGCCGGTGAGCTCGGCGCGGGCTTGGCGTAGGGTGAAGATGCGGGCTTCGCCCATCACGCCGGCAAGACGCAGCTTGGCTTCCTGGTCGAAATCCAAACCGTGCAGCACGCTTTCGAGCTTGGCCAGCGCGGCATTGTCGGCGCTGCCCGGGGTGGTGAGTTTGGGCAGCTGCCATGCGGCGCCGCGGCTCAAACGCTGCAGGTAGAAGGGACCGCCGGCTTTGGGGCCGGTGCCGGACAGGCCGTGGCCGCCGAAGGGCTGCACGCCGACGACGGCACCGACGATATTGCGGTTGACATAGATATTGCCGGCTTCGATGTTGTCTTGGATAAACTCGACGGTGCGATCGATGCGGCTGTGGATACCGTTGGTAAGCGCATAGCCTTTGCTGTTGATCTGCTGGAGCAGGTCGCCCAGGCCGTCGGCGGGATAGCGGATCACGTGCAGCACGGGGCCGAATACTTCGCGCTGGAGCTGGTCGAGATTGTCCAGTTCAAACAAAGTCGGGGCGACATAGGTAGCGTTGTCGGCATTGGCCGGCAGCTTAATCTGGTGGCTGACTTTGGCAACACCTTTCATTTTGTCGATGTGCTTGAGCAGGTTGCCCTGGGCTTCGGCGTCGATAACCGGGCCGATGTCGGTGTTGATCAAGGTGGGGTTGCCGACGGTCAGCTCGTTCATCGCGCCTTTGATCATGGCGAGCATGTGGTCGGCCACGTCTTCCTGCAGGCAGAGAATGCGCAGGGCGGAGCAACGCTGGCCGGCGCTGTCGAAGGCGGAGTTGAGCACGTCCACGCATACCTGCTCGGACAGGGCTGTGGAATCGACGATCATGGCGTTCTGGCCGCCGGTTTCGGCAATCAGCACCGGCAGGTCGTCGCGTTTGCTCAGGGCTTCGTTAATCAGTTTGGCCACTTCGGTGGAGCCGGTGAAGATCACGCCGTTGATGCGCTCGTCGCGGGTCAGCGCGGCGCCGACGTCGCCGGCACCGAGTACCAACTGGACGGCGTCGGCCGGTGCGCCGGCTTCATGCAGCAGCTCGACAGCGCGGTAGGCGATCAGGCTGGTCTGCTCGGCAGGCTTGGCCAATACGGTGTTGCCGGTAACCAGCGCGGCCACCACTTCGCCGACGAAAATCGCTAGCGGGAAGTTCCACGGGCTGATGGCAACAATGGTGCCGACCGGTTTGCGCTCGCCGCAGGTGTGCTCGGCTTCGTCGGCATAGTAGCGGCAGAAATCGACGGCTTCGCGCACTTCGGCGATGGCGTTGTTCAGGGTTTTGCCGGCTTCGCGCACCGCCAGCATCATCAGTTCGGCGGTGTGCTCTTCCATCAGGTCGGCGAAACGGCGCAGTACGGCGGCGCGTTCGGCGGCGGGTGTGGCGCCCCAAGTGCTTTCGGCGGCTTTGGCGGCGGTGATGATTTCGGGCACGGCTTCGGCTTCGACAAAGGCGGCGGTGCCTACCACGTCATTGTGGTCGGCAGGGTTGCGCACTTCGTGGGCAGCCTGAACGGCGGCTTTCTTAACGGCCAGCAGGGGTTTGGCTTCCCAAGTTTTGCCGGCGGCAGCGTTCATCTGCGCCTGCAGGCTTTCGAGCACGTCTTCATTACTGAAGTCCAGACCGCTGGAGTTGAGACGGTCTTTGCCGTAGAGATTGCGCGGCAGCGGCAGCGCGGCGTGCATGGTGCCCTGGGTTTGCGGGGCTTCATCCAGCGGAGATTTCACCAGGCTGTCGATGCTGATGCTTTCGTCAACGATTTGGTTGACGAAAGAAGAGTTGGCGCCGTTTTCCAGTAGGCGGCGCACCAGATAGGCCAGCAGGGTTTCGTGGGTGCCGACCGGTGCGTAAATGCGCACGCGGCGGCCGAGATTTTGCGGGCCGACCACTTGGTCGTACAGGGTTTCGCCCATGCCGTGCAGGCATTGGTGTTCAAATTCCTTGCCTTCGCCCATCTGGTAGATGGCGCCCAGGGTGTAGGCGTTGTGGGTGGCAAACTGCGGGAAGATGGCGTCTTGCGCGGACAGGAGTTTGCGTGCACAGGCCAAGTAAGAGACGTCGGTGTGGACTTTGCGGGTGTAAACCGGATAACCGTTCAGGCCGTCCACCTGCGCCCATTTGATTTCGCTGTCCCAATACGCGCCTTTTACCAGGCGGATCATCAGTTTTTGCTTGTTGCGGCGGGCAAGGTCGATCAGGTAGTCGATAACGAAGGGGCAGCGTTTTTGGTAAGCCTGAACCACGAAACCGATGCCGTTGAAACCGGCCAGATCGGGATCGGAAACCAGCGCTTCCATCAAGTCTAAAGAAAGTTCGAGACGGTTGGCTTCTTCGGCGTCGATGTTCAGGCCGATGTTGTACTGTTTGGCCAGGATAAAGAGCTGTTTCAGCTTCGGCAGCAGCTCGGTCATCACACGTTCGTGCTGGGCGCGGGAATAGCGCGGATGGATGGCGGAAAGTTTTACCGAAATGCCGTTGCCGTCGTACACGCCGGCGCTGCCGGCATCTTTGCCGATGGCGTGGATGGCGTTGACGTAGTCTTGGTAATAGCGTTCGGCGTCGGCCTGGGTCATTGCCGCTTCGCCGAGCATATCGAAGGAATAGCGGTAGCCGAGTTTTTCGCGCTCTTTACCGTTTTTCAGTGCTTCTTCGATGGTTTGGCCGGTAACGAACTGTTTGCCGAGCATGCGCATGGCGTAGTTGACGCCCTGGCGGATCAGCGGCGCGCCGCCTTTGCCCAGCAGGCGGGTCAACGAAGCGCCCATGCTTTCGCTGTCGGTCGGTTCTTTGGTCAGTTTGCCGGTAATCAGCAGACCCCAAGCCGCGGCATTAACGAACAGCGACGGGCTATTGCCCAGATGGCTTTTCCAGTTGCCGTCGGAGAGTTTGTCCTGAATCAGCTTGTTGCGGGTTTCCGCGTCGGGAATGCGCAGCAGGGCTTCGGCCAGACACATCAGCGCCACGCCTTCCTGGCTCGACAGGCTGAATTCGTGCATCAGGGCATCGACGCCGCTGGCTTTGGTGCGGTCGCTGCGCACCTGGGTTACCAGGCGGCGGGCCAGCGCTTCGGCGGCGGTTTTTTCCGCATCGCTCATCTGCGCCTGCGCGAGCATATCGGCAACGGCTTCGGCTTCGTCGCGGCGGTAGGCTTTGGTAATGGCTTGGCGCAGGGGATTGGTCTGGGTTTGTGCAAAATCAAACATCGTATTTTCCTAAGTTTGAGGTCGGATGATTGTGTAAAAAGCGGTAAAAATAACCTATATATGTTAATGGAAAACGGCCTAAAAGGCGAACGAATTTTACAGATTGTTTGCTGCCGTACGGCCGCAGGCGTTTTTCAGGCTGCCTGCCCGCGTGCAAGGCAGCCTGAAAACTCAGCGCGGCTCTGTGGTGCAGGCGCTGGCAGCACCCTGCCGGCTCAAACCGAACGCCGCTTCAGGCAGCAGGACATTTTGCGGCGAGCGCTCGGGCAGTATCGGGGCGGCCACCCGCTTCGACAACACCAACGCATACACCGCCGCCGCATGCGGCCACCAGCGGTCGCCCGCCGCTTCCATAAAACGCCAAAACCGCAGGGCGCGTTCGGAGCGCAGCGACGGCAGATAATTGAGAAAACGGCCGCTCTCGATATGCCAGCCGGTTTCAGCAAGACGGGATTTCAATACCGGCAGCGGCAGGCAGCCTGAAACATCCGGCACGCGCTTGCGGCACCTATCCAGCCGCCACAGCGAATACGGGTTGAAGCCGGTCAGCAGCAAGCAGCCCTGCGGGCGGATAATGCGGTGCATTTCGGCTAGGAAAACGGCAGCCTGATCCGCCTCCCAAGACGGATGGGCGGCCAGCACGCAGTCGAAAAAAACATCCGGCCACGGCGTTTTCAGGCTGCCTGCCAGCACATCCGCCGGCGGCTGCGCATCCTGATGCACGGTAAGGCCGGAGAGCGGCGGCAGGGCAAACAGCCGGCCGAGAGAACCGAGCAGCAGCAGGTTTTCAGGCTGCCTGTCGGTTAAGGCAGCCTGAAAAAAGAGGTTTTCCTGCGCGCGCAGATAACGCCCTAAAGAGTTTTGCGCAAGCCACGCGGGCAAAATCCGGGGGTCCGCCATCGGCTTTCCTAGGTGTCTGTAAATTTTGGCATTTGATTTGCTTGCAGATTGACAGCATTGGGGCGCTGCCCTTACGATATACTCTGAAAATACGGCTTTTAACGGAAGCATTTTAAAGTTATGAAATCCATCAAGTCCATCACTTTGGCCGTCAGCGGTCTTTTTCTTTTGCCGGCGCTGGCCTGTGCCGACAACGGCACCACCGATAAAACCGCATCGGCGCTGATGCAGCTGAACACTTCCGTTTTCACGCTGGCCGATCTGCCCAAACACGGCGGCGATCTGTGGGCGGTGCTGCGGCAGGACTTCCGCATGAACGAAGTCAACCAGTCGCTGGTGCGCAGCCACGAGAGCAAATTCTCTTCGGGAAAAGCCTATTTCAACCGTACCATCCAGCGCAGCAAGCCGTATATGTACCACATCGCCACCGAGGTGAAAAAACGCGGCATGCCGGCCGAAATTGCCCTGCTGCCGTTTATCGAAAGTGCCTATGTAACCAAGGCCAAATCGCATGTCGGTGCTTCCGGTTTGTGGCAGTTTATGCCCGCCACCGGCCGCCATTTCGGCTTGGAACAGACCCCGCTGTACGACGGCCGCCACGACGTTTACGCCGCCACCGATGCCGCGCTCAACTATCTGCAGTATCTGCACGGCCTGTTCGGCGACTGGTCTTTGGCGCTGGCCGCCTACAACTGGGGCGAGGGCAATATGAGCCGCGCCATCCGCCGCGCCCAAGCCGCCGGCCTGCCGCCGACCTACGAAAACCTGAAAATGCCCAACGAAACGCGCAACTACGTGCCCAAACTGCTGGCCGTGCGCAATCTGGTCAACAACCCGCAGGCATTCGGCCTGACCCTGCCCGAAATGAAGCACGAGCCTTATTTCCGCACGGTAACCGTCAACGGCCCGCTCGACATTATGGCCGCCGCCCATCTGGCCAATATTTCCGAAAACGAATTTCTGGCACTCAATCCGGCTTTCAAAACCCCGGTCTTCATTCCCAAAGGCAACCGCAAAATGCTGCTGCCGGTAGCCGCCGCACAAACCTTTGAGCGCAACTACCGCGAATCCGACAGCAAAAACCTGCTGTCGTGGGACATCTACACCGCACAAAGCTCAACCGCGCTGGCCGATCTGGCGAATATGACCGGCATGTCGGTCAGCGAACTCAAACGCCTAAACGGCATCAGCGGTACCCATATCGCCGCCGGCCGCAGCCTGCT
Source organism: Kingella sp. SNUBH-2017 (assembly GCF_028680565.1). NCBI lineage: Bacteria > Pseudomonadati > Pseudomonadota > Betaproteobacteria > Neisseriales > Neisseriaceae > Kingella > Kingella sp. SNUBH-2017. Next base: position 33,101 of record NZ_JAPHVK010000005.1, on the reverse strand, counting down.
GGTCAGCAAAAACAGCACGAAAAACGGGCTCAACAGCTTTGCCAAAGCCGATTTTGATCCCGTACCCGACAAATACAACGAGCAGGCACCGGTGCTGACCGCACAGCAAACCGTGCGCACCCCGCCGCCCGCACCGGTATCCGTCGGCACGCCTTTCTTGGCCGACGCTGCCAAAGCCCAAGACAAACCGCACGTAGCACTTGCGCCACCTGCAAACGTAATAGCCGCCGCGGTCCTGGCCAAGCAGCCTGAAAAAACTGCGCCGCCCGTTACCACCCTTGCTGCCGCCCAAACCGACAAAACCGCCAGTCCGGCAGCTGTAACCGCTTTCAGGCAGCCTGAAAAACCGGCGGTAAACGCTAACGCGGTTGCAGCGCTTGCCGACAAACAACCTGCCGCGCTGACGCAGAGTTTTGCTACTGCAGCATCCGCCGTCAAACAGCCAAGCGAACCGGCTGGCGTCCAAACCGCGCAAACCCGTCCGCAAGCTGCTGCAGAGCAGCCTGAAAAAACTGCTGCGACCGCCAGAGAAACACCTGCCGATACCGTTTCCGGCAGGCAGCCTGAAACCGCCCACACCGCCGCGAATCAGAGCAACACTTTTGCCGCCGAAGATCCGACCGACGAGCTGATGGCGCTGGCGCTGGCATCGCAAGAGCGTCTGCGCCGCCAGCAAGAGCAGGCCGCGCAGGCGGTTCAGCAAACCGCTGCTGCCGCCGAAGCCAAAGAGCAGAAAGAACAAAGCGAACGGCGCATTGCCGAAGCCAAACAGCGCCAGCAGCAACAGCAGTTGGCCAAAGCCAAAGCGGCGCAGGAGGCGGAAAAAGCCAAAGCAGCCGAAACCAGCCGCTCTCTGGCGGCGAATACCGGCACGCATAAGGTCGGCAGCGGCGAAACCCTGTACAGCATCGCCAAACGCTACAACATGAGCGTGGCCGATTTGGCTGCCGCCAACCACATCAAAGGCGAGCACATCCAAGCCGGTCAAACCCTGAAAGTATCGTTGGCTGCCGCCAAAAACGCCGCACCTGCCGCCCAAGCCGTCAAAACCGTTGCCAAAGGCGGAAAAGCCGCCGAAGCCAAACCTTCCGTGCCGGCATCCTATACCGTGCGCAAAGGCGATACTCTGCATGCCATTGCGGCACGCTATAATCTGAAATTAAGCGAAATTAAAAAGCTCAACCACGGCAACGACAACATCAAAGCCGGCCAGACCATCCGTCTGACAGCGAGCTGAGCGCCAAACCGATGCCGACGCCAAGTTTCCCCCGAAGCTTGGCGGTTTGGCTTTTTAGCGGCAATCCATTTGAACAAAAACCGTTTTCAGGCAGCCTGAAAACCATACCGACACCATAATAATCGAGAATGCGGACACGCTTATGCGATGGAACATACCCATATTGCTGACTTGGCTGAGAATCCTGCTGATTCCGGTGTTTACAGCGCTGTTTTACCTGCCGCAAGGCTGGCTCGATGCGCAAACGGTCAATTATCTGGCCGCCCTGATTTTCGCCGCCGCCGGCATCACCGACTGGCTGGACGGCTTTCTCGCCCGCCATTGGCATCAAACTTCCGATTTCGGTGCCTTTCTCGATCCGGTTGCCGACAAACTAATGGTGGCGGTGGCCTTGATACTGCTGGTCAAACTCGACCGCACCGCCGCCGTTTACGCGATGGTCATTATCGGCCGCGAAATCACCATTTCCGCCCTGCGCGAATGGATGGCGCAACTGGGACGGCGCAGCAGCGTCGCCGTTGCCCATATCGGCAAATTCAAAACCGCCGCGCAAATGGCCGCGATTTTCGCCCTGCTGATTTACCAAAACGACTTTCTCGGCCTGAATCTGCCGCAAATCGGTAACATACTGATGTTTATCGCATCGGTGCTGACCATCTGGTCGATGTTCTATTATCTGAAAATGGCGTGGCAGGAATTTAAGTAGTCCGCACACAAAAAGTGCTTGCAATTTTCGCGGCCAGTCTGCATAATCCGCGACTTCGTTAGCACGACAAAGCGGGAATAGCTCAGTTGGTAGAGCGCAACCTTGCCAAGGTTGAGGTCGCGAGTTCGAGACTCGTTTCCCGCTCCATTTTATTGTTGTCGGAATCCCAAGCGGGAATAGCTCAGTTGGTAGAGCGCAACCTTGCCAAGGTTGAGGTCGCGAGTTCGAGACTCGTTTCCCGCTCCACTCGGATTTTCCGGCAATGCCCAGATACGCGGGAATAGCTCAGTTGGTAGAGCGCAACCTTGCCAAGGTTGAGGTCGCGAGTTCGAGACTCGTTTCCCGCTCCATAATTTTTCGCTTTCGCAGCGGATAATTTTTGGCGGAATGGCAGAGTGGTTATGCAGCGGCCTGCAAAGCCGTGTACGCCGGTTCGATTCCGACTTCCGCCTCCAAATCTTCTACGGCGGGGTGGCAGAGTGTTTATGCTGCGGGAGGTGAACTTCCGTATACGCCGGTTTGATTCCGTGCCCCCGCCTCCAAATCTTAGATTCGACTAATCGGCCCGAGTGGTGGAATTGGTAGACACAACGGACTTAAAATCCGTCGCCTCTAATACGGGCGTACCGGTTCGATTCCGGTCTCGGGCACCAGAATTCAAAAATGACCGCTTCGGCGGTCATTTCTCTTTTTTGTTCCTTTTGTCAAAATTATCAGCACAATGCGGCAAGCAGCCTGAAAACAAAGGGCCGCTTTTCCTGCCAAGAAAAAGGACTTTCCGTTTAAATTTCGGAAAGTCCTTTTTTTGAAAACTGGCACGCCCACGGGGATTCGAACCCCGGTTGCCGCCGTGAAAGGGCAGTGTCCTAGGCCTCTAGACGATGGGCGCGTGAAAGGGCGCGGATTATAGTGTTTTTCGGCGCCCTGTCAATACTGCTTTAGGGAAACTTGCTGCCGTGCGGTATGCCGCAGCAAGCGGCCGGCGGCCGGTTTGAATCCGCGCCCGGCTTTTCAGGCTGCCTCGTCGATCCAAGCCTGCTGGATGGCTTCGAGGATTTTTTCGCCGCAGCGTGCCGGATCGTCGTCAAAGTCGGGCAGCGCCAGCACCAGGTCGCGCAGCTGGGTGAAGCGCAGGGTGTGGGGGTCGATGCTTTCACCGTGGGTGTCGAACAGTTCTTCGGCGATGCGGTGGGTGTCGATCCATTTCATGGTCGGTATCCTTTTCGGGTGTTCGGGCTGCGGATTATAGCGGATGACAGCTGCGGCGGAATATCGGTTCGGCCGGCATTCGGGCATTGAAAGGCAGCCTGAAAAGGCGCAGAATGCCGTTTTTTCAGGCTGTCTGCGCGTTTTTCCGTAATCAGCGCCGGCAGCGCGACCGACACAATACAAAGGAAGGCCTTATGGCACAAAGAAAACTGCATCCGCAAACCTTAGCGATCCGCGGCGGCAAAGAGCAGACCGGATACAAAGAACACCACCAGGCGCTGTTTCTGACCAGCAGCTTTATGTACGACAGTGCCGCCGAAAGCGCGGCGGTATTTGCCAAGCAGCAGCCGGGCTATACCTACAGCCGCACCAACAATCCCACCGTCAGCGCCTACCAGACGCGGATTGCCAATCTGGAAGGCGCAGAAGCCGGCATCGCCACCGCCACCGGCATGGCGGCGATTCAGGCTGCCCTGCTCACGTTTTTAAACGCGGGCGACCATCTGGTGAGCAGCCGCAGCCTGTTCGGCACCACGGCGGGCTTTATCGGCGGCCATGTTACCCGTTTCGGCATCGACGTGAGCTTCGTGCCGCAAACCGATTTGGATGCCTGGCGTGCGGCGATACGGCCGAACACCAAAATGCTGTTTTTGGAAACGCCGTCCAACCCGCTGGGCGAAGTGGCGGACTTGGAAGCGCTGGCGGCGCTTGCCCACGAACACGGCGCCCTGCTGGTAGTGGACAACTGCTTTTGTTCGCCGGTGGTGCAGCAGCCTTTGCGTTTCGGCGCCGATTTGTCGGTGCAGTCCGCCACCAAAGCCATCGACGGTCACGGCCGCACGTTGGGCGGCATCGTCTGTGGCCGCTCCGAACTGATCAACCAGATTGCGCTGTACGTCAATTCCGCCGGCCTGAGCATTTCGCCGTTTAATGCCTGGATGCAGCTGGGCGGCGCGGAAACTCTGTTTCTGCGCACGGCGCAGCAGGGCGAGAACGCTTTGAAAATCGCCAACTGGCTGCGCACGCAGCCGAAAATCGGCAAAGTGTTCTACACCGGCCTGAGCGACCATCCGCAGGCAAAACTGGTTGCCAAGCAGCAAAGCGGCGGCGGTCAGGTCTTGGCCTTTGAAGTGGTCGGCGGCACCGAAGCGGCGTGGAAAGTAATCGACGCCGTCGAGATTTTCTCGAAAACCGCCAACTTCGGCGACGTGCGCTCCACCATCACCCACCCGTGGACGACCACCCACGGCCGCATGAGCGCGGAAGACAAAACTGCCGCCGGCATCAGCGAAGGGCTGATCCGCATTTCCGTGGGCCTGGAGTACGTTGATGATTTGATTGCCGACTTGGAACAGGCGCTGGCGCAGCTGTAAGCACAAAAACCATCCGCCAAAGCAGCCTGAAAGCCCACCGCTGCGGTTTTCAGGCTGCCTTTACGGACAACAGACACTTCACACACATCGAAAGGAAAGCCGTATGAGCGAAGCCGAATTCTCCGCGCTGGCGCTGAAAATCTGCGTCGGCGGGCTGGTGATTTTTTTGGGGTTCATTATCTGGAATCTCGGCAAAGAGTCCAAAGTGGGCAAGCTGGGAATGTTTATCCTGTTTCTCGTGCTGGGTTTGGGCATTGCCGGATTCCTGTTTAAAAACCTGCTGGTCGAACTGATGATGTAGCCGGCCGCCGGCGAAAGCTGCACGAAGCGGGCAAAGGCTGTATGATGCGCCCTTTTGCCCTTGCCGACACCTGCCCATGAAAGCACTCAGCGACCTTATCGCCGTCATTTTGTTCTTTGCGATTTACCTGTTCAGCAAAAACATGGTGGCCGCCACCGCCGTGGCCGTCGCCGTAGGCGTGCTTCAGGCTGCCTATACGCTGTACAAACACCGCCGCATGAGCGTGATGCAGTGGATCGGGCTGATTACCATCGTGGTATTCGGCGGCGCAACCATCCTGCTGAACGACCGCATGTTCTTTATGCTCAAAACCACCATACTCACCTGGCTTTCCGCGCTGGTGATGCTGGCCAGCCAGCTGATGGGCAAAAACGGCCTGAAGCTGATGCTCGGCCAGGAATTGCAGCTGCCCGAAACGGTATGGAACCGGCTGGGCTGGGCGTGGGTGGTGTTTTTTATCGTGCTGGGCGCCGTCAATCTGGCGGTGGCCTACCCTTTCAGCGCCGAACGCGAAGCGCTGTGGGTCAATTTCAAAGTGTACGGCTACCTGCCGCTGACCATTGCTTTTGCCATCGGCCAAGGCATCTATCTTGCCCGCCATCTGCCCAAAGAGGAATCCTAACCATGCTGTATATGCTGCTGGCCACCGACGCCGAAGACGTACAAGAAGCCCGCGCCCAAGCCCGCCCCGCCCATCTGGCGCGCCTGCAGAAGCTGGCCGACGAAGGCCGCCTGCTGGTGTCCGGCCCTACCCCGCTGCCCGATGATCCCGAGCGCGTTTCAGGCAGCCTGATTATTGCCGAGTTCGACAGTTTGGACGCCGCCGAAGAATGGGCGGGCGCCGACCCCTACGTCGATGCTGGCGTGTATGCCGAACTGCTGATCCGCCCGTTCAACAAGGTGCTGCCGCAATGAGCCTGATGCGCGAGCGCATGGCGCGGCTGCTCGATCCGATCGCGCCCGAGGTTTTCGATTTTGAAGACCAAAGCCACCTGCACGCCGGCCATGCCGGCAACCGCGGCGGCGGCCATTTCGCCGTATTGGTGGTCAGCCCGCATTTCGAAGGCATGAGCCGCATCGCCCGCCAGCGCAAAGTGCAGGAGCTGTTTGCCGAACTGTTTGCCGAAAAGGCCATCCACGCGCTGAGCATTATTGCCAAAACCCCGGCCGAATATTTCCATTAACCCGTCTTCCGAAAGGACAAGCCCATGAAAACCACCCGCATCGCCGCCGCACTTTCCCTGCTGGCCGTATCCGGCAGCCTGCTGGCGCAAACCATCGTTACCGTAAACGGCAGCAAAATCGACAGCAGCGACTTAGAGCGCCAAGTACAGACCATCGTTGCCGAAAGCCAGGGCCAGGTTCAGGACAGCCCCCAGCTGCGCCAGAGCATTCTCAACGACATGGTGGTGGAAACCGTTATCGTGCAGGAAGCCCGCCGCCTGAAAATCGACAAAAGCAAAGAAGTGCAAACCGCCGAAGCCGAAGCGCTCAAAGAAGCCAAAAAACAAGGCGCCGACAAAAAAGCCGGTTTCAAACAGCAATGGGCCGATTACCAGTCGCGCATCATCGCTCTCGTTTACATGAACGATCTGGCGAAAAAACAGCAGGTGTCCGAAGCCGACATCAAAAAACGCTACGACGAAGTCAATGCCCGCTACAAAGGCGGCAGCGAAGTGCAGATCGGCCTGATCGTTACCGAAAAAGCCGAACAGGCGCAGGCAGCGATTAAAGAGCTGGCGGCGAAAAAATCCTTTACCGACGTCGCCAAAAAATACAGCGTCGATCCCAACGCCCAAACCACCGGCGGCCTGTCCAACGGCTACATCCCGCTGCTCGATCTGCAAAACAACAGCCCCGAAATCTACCAGGCCGTTTCCGGCCTGAGCAAAGGCGGCTACAGCAAAACCCCGATCAGCGGCGACAAAATCAACGTCGTCGTCTATCTGCACGACAAACGCCCGGTAACCATCCCCGCCTTTGCCGAGCAGAAAGACAACATCGGCAAAATCCTGCTCAACGAACGCATCGACAGCCACATCGACGGCCTGCTGAAAAAAGCCACCATCGTTCCGGCGAAATAAACGCCCGACGGCAGTTGAAAAAAGGCAGCCTGAAAAGCAGCCTGAAACCGCAAAAGCAGCCTGAAAACCAGATTATCGGTTTTCAGGCTGCTCTTTTAGGCTGCTGCCGCCCGCTTATTCCAGCATCCCGTGCGTTTGCAGGTATTCCCGCGCAACGCTTTCGGCGCTCTCGCCTTGGGCTTTGACGCGATAGTTCATGTCCTGCATTTCTTCGGCGCTGATTTTGCCGGCGAGGCGGTTGAGGGCGGCGGCAAGCTCGGGGTATTGCTCCAGCGTTTCCTGCCGCATCAGCGGGGCGCCCTGGTAGGGTGGAAACAGGCGGCGGTTGTCTTCGAGTACGGTCAAGCCGTATTGGCGCAGCTCGCTGTCGGTGGAGTAGGCGTCGGTGATTTGGATGCTGTTTTCGCGGATGGCCTGATGGCGCAGGGCGGGCTCGAGGGTTTTGACTTTGAGGCGCAGGCCGTAGCGTTGCTGCAGGCCGAGGTTGCCGTCTTCTCGGTCGTTGAATTCAAGGGTAAAGCCTGCGGTGGCGCCGTGCTGGATTTTTTGCAAGTCGCCGATGGTGCGCAGGCCGTTTTTCTCGGCGAAACTGCGTGTGACGGCAACAGCGTAGGTGTTTTGATAGGCCATCGGCGGCAGCAGGGCGAGGCGGTCTTGCGCGAGGATGCCGTCGCGGGCGGCGCGGTACACGGTGTCGGGGTTGGTGGAAGCGGGCGGCGGGTTGTTGAGCAGGCTGGCGGTAATCGTGCCGGTGAACTCGGGATAAATGTCGATTTTGCCTGCTTTGAGGGCTTCGTAGAGAAAACCGGTTTTGCCGAAATTGGGCTTGGTTTCTACGGCCAGGTCGGTGTGCGTTTCAATCAGGATTTTGTACATCTGGATCAGGATTTCAGGCTCGGAACCGAGTTTTCCCGCCACAATCAGGGTGGCTTTGGGGCTTTCAGGCTGCCTTTGCGGCGCAAACGAGGCGGCAAGGGCGGCAATCAGCGCGGCCAGCACCCACACGCTGTGGCGCAGGCGGATGGTTTCGAGCTTTTTGAGCAGATAGTTGAACGCGAGGGCAAGGGCGGCGGAAGAAACGGCGCCGATGAGAATCAGGCTGCTGTCGTTGCGGTCGATGCCCAGCAGGATAAAGCTGCCGAGCCCGCCCGCGCCGATCAGGGCGGCCAGCGTGGCCGTGCCGATAATCATCACGGCGGCGGTGCGGATGCCCGACATAATCACAGGCAGCGCCAGCGCCAGCTCGAATTTTTTCAGCCGCTCCCAGCGCGTCATGCCGAATGCGGCGGCGGCTTCGCGCAGATTGGGGTCGATTTGGTTTAAGCCCGTCACCGTGTTTTGCAAAATCGGAAACAGCGCGTACACCACCAGCGCCGCCACGGCAGGCGGCGTGCCGATGCCCATCAGCGGAATCAGCAGCCCCAATACCGCCAGCGAGGGCAGGGTTTGGAACACGCCTGCCGCCTGCAAGACCCATTCGGCCGCCCGTTTGTGCCGCTGCACGGCCACCGCCAGCGGCAGCGCAATAGCCATCGCCGCCAGCAGCGCCGAGAGTGAAAGCTGCAAATGCTGCCACAGCGCGGTGTACCAGTCGCCGCTGCGGGCAAGCCAGGTGTGCCAGATGTCAGCCATGTTCGCCCTCCCCCGCAAACAAATCCGCCACCAGCGCGTTTTCAGGCTGACGCATAATCCCCTCTGGCGTGTCGGTGCGCACCACTTTGCCCTGGTTCAAAATACAAATCCGGTCGGCCAGATGCAGCGCCTCTTTCATGTCGTGGGTAACAAATACCACCGTCAGCGCCAGCTTTTGGTGCAGCTCTTTAATCAAATCCTGCAGCTGCCGCCGCGAAATCGGGTCGAGCGCGGAAAAAGGCTCGTCCATCAGCAACACCTGCGGCTCGGCGGCAATGGCGCGCAAAATCCCCACACGCTGCTGCTCGCCGCCCGACAGTTCGCGCGGATAGCGGCACAGGTATTTTTCAGACGGCAAGCCCACCTGTTCGAGCAATTCCCGCACACGCTGCCGCCGCGCCTCTTTGCCCCAGCCCTTCATCTCGGGAATCAGGCCGATGTTTTCCTCTACCGTCATATTGGGAAACAGCGCAATCTGCTGCAACACATAGCCCGTAGAAAGCCGCAGCGTGCGCAAATCCTGCGCCGCAATGTCCCCACCGCGCAGCAAAATCCGCCCGCAGTCGGGCTCAATCAGGCGGTTGAGCATTTTCAACAGCGTGCTTTTGCCGCTGCCGCTGGGGCCGACCAGCACAAAAAATTCGCCGCAGCCGATGGAAAGCGACACATTGTCCAATACGCGGTTGGCGCCGTATTGTTTGCCGATGTTTTGCAGATCAATCATCGGTTTTCCTATTTATCAACCAGTTAGCATTGCGGCCATTATAAATGGATTCGCCGCACGGCTGGGCAAACGTGCCGTTTGAAAAAGACAATCTGCCGGCAGCAGGGCAAAAAGGCAGCCTGAAAAGCATATTTCGGCTTTCAGGCTGCCTTTTGTGCTTATTGCCGCCATGCGGTTTAAGCCGCCGACAGCACAAACAGCGTCGGCCGTTTTTTCAGATCGGGCAGCGCTTTCATGGCGCGCCAGCGGGCGATGTTTTGGCTGATAACGGTTTGCGTGGGCAGGGTCAGGTCGCAGGCGGCGCACAAGCGGGTGTCGGGAGAGAGCGTGGCCAGCGCGTCGGCGAGCAGGGCGTTGTTACGGTAGGGCGTTTCGATAAACAGCTGGGTTTCGTTTTCCTGGCGCGAACGGCATTCCAGCTTTTTCAGGCTGCTTTTGCGGCCTTCGGCATCGGCGGGCAGATAGCCTTTGAAGGCGAAACTCTGGCCGTTGGCACCGGATGCCATCAGCGCCAGCAGGATGCTGGACGGGCCGATGAGCGGGCGCACTTCAAAACCTTCGCGGTGCGCCAGCGCCACCAGCGTCGCGCCGGGGTCGGCCACCGCCGGGCAGCCGGCTTCGCTGAGCAGCCCCATGCTGCGGCCTTCGCGCAGCGGGCGCAGCAGCTCGGGCAGCTCGGCATCGGCGGTGTGTTCGTTGATTTCGCGCAGGTTCAAATCGCGTATCGGCGTACTCACGCCCAGATGCTTGAGATGGGCGCGCGCGGTTTTGGCGGCTTCAACGGCAAAATCGGTCAGGCCGGTAATCTGCGCCTGCTCGTGCGGCAGCAGGCAGGGGGTATCGGCGGCGCCCAGCGGCGTGGGGATCAGGTAGAGAACGGGTCGGGTCATGGCAATATCCGCGGCGGGGAAACGCGGCTTTCAAGCTGCCTGAAAGCCGCTTGGCAAGTTGGGAAAACCATCGGGCGGCTACAGCAGCGGCACGCCTTCGGCCAGCAGAAAATCGGCCAGCCGGAATATCGGCAGGCCGATCAGGGCGTTGGGATCGCTGCTGTCGATGCGCTCGATCAGCAGGGCGCCCAAACCTTCGCTTTTGGCGGCACCGGCGCAGTAAAGCGCGTCGGGTTCGCGCTCGAGATAACGGTCGATCTGCGCGGCAGTCAGACTGCGCATCTGCACCATGGTGGTATCGACGTGGCGGTGCAGGCAGCCTGAAACGGTGTTGAGCAGGCACAGGGCGCTGAAAAACTCGATGCGCCGGCCGGAGAGTTCGGCCAACATGGTGCGGGCGCGCTCAATCGTGAGCGGTTTGCCGAGCTGGCGGCCGTTGCAAAAAGCCACTTGGTCGGCGCCGATAATCAGATGGGCGGGATAGGCGGCAGAAAGCGAGCGGGCTTTGCCTTCGGCCAGCCGCAGCGCGGTTTGGGCGGCGCTTTCGCCGGCAGCGGGCGTTTCGTCGCAATCGGGCGCGGCGGCGCTAAAGGGCAGGCCGAGCGTTTCGAGCTGGGCGCGGCGAAAAGGCGAAGTCGAAGCCAGCACCAAAGGCGGAAAAGGGGTGTCCATACAGTAAAAATATTGACTTGGAAGCGGCGAAATTATATCATGCTCCGTTTTTATGTCAGACCGTATTTCGATTGATGCCGAAGCGTTTGCCGCCTCAGGGCAAACGCTGCAAGGCAAGGTTTCCCTGCAGGATTTGGACGCGCGATCGCACTCGCCGGACATTGCAGATTTGGCCGCCGAAGTTTCTTACTCGCTGGCCGCCGGCAGGGACGATTGGGACAGAATCCGCCTAAGCCTGCGCCTTGCAGGCAGCCTGAAACTCTGTTGCCAGCGCTGCCTGCAGCCCTTTGATTTCGAGCTGGACGAAACCGCGCAGGTGGTTTTGTTTGCCGACGAAGAAGCGCTGGATCAGGCCGTGCAGGACGACGATACGCTGGAAGGCATGGTTTGCGGCAGGGAGTTGGACGTTTATTCCCTGCTGGAAGACCAGATTCTGATGGCGCTGCCGTTTTCGCCCAAGCACGAAAACTGCGGCAGCGGCGAAACCGCAGTGCAGTCGGACAAACCCAATCCGTTTGCCGCGCTGGCGGGTCTGAAAAAACCGGATTAACTTTATTTCTTTGTCAGGAGTTCAAACATGGCCGTTCAACAAAACAAAAAATCCCCTTCCCGCCGCGGTATGCACCGCTCGCACGACGCGCTGAGCGCGCCGGCTCTGTCGGTTGACAGCGCCACCGGCGAAGTACACCGTCCGCACCACATTTCCCCCAACGGCATGTACCGCGGCCGCAAAGTCGTAAAAGACAAGCTGTAAGCATTACCCGTATGACTGCGAAAGCCGGTTACTGTGCGCCCTGCGCTCGGCCGGCTTTTTGCCGTATCTGCCGCACTTTCTCCTTTCAGGCTGCCTGAAAGCGGCAAGCGCCACGCACAGGCAGCCTGAAAACCGAAAACCGCGGCTTCGCAAGGCACGAACATGACAAAAAAAGTTTGGTACACCTACGACGACATCCATAAAACCGTCAAACAAATCGCCACCCGCATCCAAGAAGCCGGCGAGCGCTACGACGCGATGATCGCCATCGGCGGCGGCGGCTTTATCCCCGCGCGCATGCTGCGCTGCTTTCTCGACATCCCGATTTACGCCGTTACCACCGCCTATTATCTGAGCGAAAGCAGCGGCGAAACCGCCGAAACGGTACGCAAAATCCAATGGCTCGACCCGCTGCCCGAACCCTTGCGCGGCAAAAACGTGCTGGTGGTGGACGAAGTGGATGACAGCCGCACCACCCTGGCTTTCTGCCTGCGCGAGCTGCAAAGCGAAGACTTGGGCCATATCGGCGTGGCGGTACTGCACAACAAACTCAAGCCCAAATGCGACACCCTGCCGGCAGGCATCAGCTATTACAGCGGCATCGAAGTGGAAGACTGGTGGATCAACTACCCGTGGGACGCCAACGATATCGACGCCCACAACCGCAAAGCCGAAACCGCCCGCGAAGAGCAGGCGCAGCAGTAGCGGCAGACGTTTTCAGGCAGCCTGAAAGCAGGTGTTGCGCCGTGAATCCCCACCGGTTTGCCAATGCCCCGCATTTGGTGCAAAACCTTTGCCAAGCAGCCTGAAAACCGCCGCCCTGCCCTTTTCAGGCTGCCTGCGCCGTCTGTTTTACCAGGCATTCAGGCAGCTCAAACTGCCTACTTTTCGATGCTCAGGCAGCCTGAAAGCAGGCGCCGAAAACCAAACATCAAAAGGAAGACACACCCTATGATTACCCTGTCCGTCGATGCGATGGGCGGCGACGTCGGCCTTGACGTTACCGTGCCTGCGGCGGTGCGCTTTCTGGCGCGCCGTCCCGAAGCCCGCCTGATTATGGTCGGCGACGAGAGCCGTCTGCATGCGGCGCTGGCTGCGGCGCAGGCGCCGCTGGACAAAATCACCGTCCGCCACGCCACGCAGGTGGTGGAAATGGACGAAGCGCCGCAGTCGGCGCTGAAAAACAAAAAAGACTCGTCCATGCGCGTCGCCATCGAGCAGGTGAAAGCCGGCGAAGCGCAGGCCGCAGTATCCGCCGGCAACACCGGCGCGCTGATGGCCACCGCCCGTTTCGTGCTCAAAACCCTGCCCGGCATCGAGCGCCCCGCCATCGCCAAATTCCTGCCCGGCGAAAACGGCCACCTTACGCTGGCGCTGGATTTGGGCGCCAATATCGACTGCAGCGCCGCGCAAATCGTCCAATTCGCCGCGATGGGCAGCGAGCTGGTCAAAGCACTCGGCCTGAATGCCAATCCGCGCGTCGGCCTGCTCAATATCGGCACCGAAGAAATCAAGGGCACCGAAGTGGTCAAGCAAACCTTCGCCCTGCTGCGCCAAAGCAGTCTGAATTTCGTCGGCAACGTTGAAGCCGACAGCCTGTTCAGCGGCGCAGCCGACGTGATTGCCGCCGACGGTTTTGTCGGCAACATCGTGCTCAAAACCATCGAAAGCTCGGTCAAATTTATGGGCGCTTCCATCCGCGAAGAGTTCAACCGCAGCCTGCTCAACAAACTCGGCGGCCTGGCGGCCAAACCCGCGCTCAACGGCGTGCGCGATCGCTTCGACCCCCGCCGCTACAACGGCGCGATTTTTCTCGGCCTGCGCGGCGTGGTGATCAAAAGCCACGGCGGCACCGATGCCACCGGCTTCGCTTTCGCGCTGGAAGAAGCCTACCACGAAGCCGAAGCGGCCAGCATCGAGAAAATCAGCCAAGGCGTGGCCGACAGCCTTGCCGCGCTGGCGGCGGTGCAGGCCGAGCAGGCGGCGGGCGAAGTCTGATTTGCCGCTTTCAGGCTGCCTGCCGCCACAGGGCAAAGCAGCCTGAAAACGCCCGTGCAGTCCAGTCCCTGCCCTTTCAGGCAGCCTGAAAGCGAAAACGCGATGAAATACACCGTTCTGATTCCCGCCGCCGGCAGCGGCAGCCGCTTCGGCGGCGAGCGCCCCAAGCAGTATGCGCTGCTGGCCGGCAAGCCGGTGCTGCAGCATACGCTGGATGCCCTGGCCGCCAATGCCCGCATCGGCCGCATCGCCGTGGTGCTGTCGCCGCAGGATCGGGATTTCGACGGCCTGATCCGGCCGGGCGCGCAGACCGTGGCGTACCGCGTTGGCGGTGCCAGCCGCGCCGAAACGGTGGCCAACGGCCTGAACGCCCTGCTGGCAGACGGTTTGGACGAAAACGAAGTGCTGCTGGTGCACGATGCCGCCCGCTGCTGTCTGCCGCAAAGCGCGCTCAACCGCCTGCTCGATGCCGCCGGCCATCCCGACGGCGCGATTTTGGCGGTGCCGGTGGCCGATACGCTCAAACGCGCCGACAATGGCGGCGCAGTTGCCGCCACCGTCTGCCGCGACGGATTGTGGCAGGCGCAGACGCCGCAGCTTTTTCAGGCTGCCCTGCTGCGGCGGGCGCTGGCCGCGGCCGATTTGTCGCAAGTAACCGACGAAGCCTCGGCCGTCGAAATGCTCGGCCGGCGCCCGCTGCTGGTCGAAGGTGACAGCCGCAACCTGAAGTTGACCCGCCCCGCCGATGCCGCGCTGGCCGCCTGGCTGCTGGCGCAAAACGGATAAAGCAGGCAGCCTGAAACGTCTAACCAAAGGAAAACCATGATTCTTTACCATAACCCCCGCTGCAGCAAATCCCGCGCCGCCCTCGAATGGCTGCAAGGGCGCGACGGCCTTGAAGTGCGCGACTACCAAAACCAACCCTTGGACGAAGCCGGCCTGCGCGCGCTGGCCGCCAAGCTCGGCCTGTCTTCGCCGCGCGGCATGATGCGGGTGAACGACGAATTGTTCCGCGAGCTCAAACTCGACACCGCCAACGACGACCAACTGTACGCCGCACTGGCCGCCCATCCCAAGCTGCTGGAGCGGCCGATACTCGAGTTGGCCGACCGCGCCGCCATCGGCCGTCCGCTGGAAAACATCCAGGCGCTGCTCGGGAGCTGAAACATGAAAGCCGCCGCCCCACGCTCCGGACTGCGCCGCTACTTGCGGCGCGGCTTCTGGCTGAGCGTGGTGCTGGTGCTGGCGATGCAGGGCTGGTGCTGCTGGCAGGTCTATCATTACGCGCAAACGCCGCAAACCACGCCCGAACACGCCGATGCCGCCATCGTGCTCGGCGCCGCCGCCTGGGGCGAAAAACCCTCGCCGGTATTCCGCGAGCGCATCAACCACGCGCTCACCCTGTACCAAAACGAACGGGTGGAAAAACTGATTTTCACCGGCGGCACGCCCAAAAGCGGCTACAGCACCGAAGGCGCCGTCGCCCGCCGTTTCGCCCTGCGCCAAGGCGTGCCGCCGCAGGACATTCTGTTTGAAACCACTTCCAAAGACACCTATCAGAACCTTGCCAACGCCCGCTGGCTGATGCGCAAAAACGGTCTGAAAACCGTAATTATCGTCAGCGACCCCTACCACATGGCGCGCGCGATGGCGATGGCCGAAGACCTCGGCATCCGCGCCTACCCCTCGCCCACGCCCACCAGCCGCTACAAGGACAGCGACAGCCGCACCCAATGGAAATTCTTCGCTGAAGAAAGCGCCCACCTGATGGCCTACCGCCTGCTCTATATCGGCCGCCGCATCGGCAAACTGTTCGGCAGTTGGACAGGCGCCTAAATCAAGGGCACCGCAGCCCAAGCAGCCTGAAAAACACAAAAAAGCAGCCTGAAAACCGCAAATCCGGTTTTCAGGCTGCTTTTGCTTTGGCTTGGCGTTGTGGCGGCAGTCATTTTCAGACTGCCTTTACCGTTCACTCGTAACACGACACATAGCCCGTTTTGCCCACCAATTCCTGCCCCCTGCGGCGTATGTCCATGCCCACAGGATCCGCCACGCTAATCAGCAAGCCTGACAGCATCAGCAGCAGAAACCCTGCCGATACCCACAGCGGCACGCCAAGCAGGGACAGCACGATAAAGCCGATAAAACTGCCGGCCGACACACTGCCATCCCGAGGGTAAAGAAAACGTGAAACCATGCACTGCGCTTCATAGCGGTTCCTTGTTTGGCATTGGGATGGGAATGGGGATGATATAGAAGCAGCCTGAAAGCAAAACCCAAAGGCAGCCTGAAAATATGTTTACGGCTTGGATTGATCAGGCTCGCGCTGTCCGCGATAGCTTTGGGCTTCACGCAGGATTTCGGGTTTGATAATCCCGCGCAGTTCGGCAAGCCCGATGCGGACGAAGGGTTTGCCGGTATCGTAGCCGCCCAGTTGGTAGGCTTGGAATTGGAAGACCAGGCTGTCGCGGTTGAAATGCCAGTTGTTGCTGGGGCGGAACGGGCTGTAATGCAGGTGTTCGCGGATTTGTTCGTCTGTCATCGGGTAGCCGTCGTAGCTGCCGGTTTTCATGGTGCGTATCCACGCTTGTTTTTGCAGACGGTACAGCCGCGCCAAGCGCCCTTTGATAACAATATCGCGCAGCCAAAGCGGTTTGCCTGTGCTGCGGTGGATCACGTGGTAATCCAGCCGCCCGTAGTCGTGCATGGTGTTGCAGGTAAAGTAGCTGCTGGCATGGCGAATAACGGCGTAGTGCGTGGTTTCGCCATACAGCGTGGTGCTGCCGTTGAGATATTGCACGTATTCGGGGTCGTCCGGGTCGGCGTTTTTGCGCAGCCATGCGCGAATGCTGCGGCGGTCCAGCGCGGGAATTTCCCAAACTTTTTTAAGGAAATTGTCTGCCCAGCGGTTGAGCTTGGGGTTGTCGGTATTCAGGCGTTCCAGCGTTATTTCTTGGCACGCGTCTTGGTTGAAGCAGCGTGATACTTTGGTGGTGTAGGACTGGGGGCGCGGGGTGGCAAGGGCTGTGGGGAGAAGCAGGCTGGCGGCGAGCAGGAGGCTGAGGCGGCTGGGTAACATGGCTGGGCTTTCTGTTGCGGGCGGACTGGGGCAGCCTGAAAACCGAATTATTGGTTTCAGGCTGCCTTGTGTTGTTTGAACACATGGCGGACGCTGCGGCGTGCGGTAGCTTGCCCCGCCTGTGGCAGGCAGCAAAACGCCTACGCGGGTAAAAGATTAGAGACAGGCAGCCTGAAAACGGGATTATTGGTTTTCAGGCTGCCTTCACCACAAGTTCCAAGCCCGACTCAAATCTGCCGTGCTGCGGAATTCCCGCCCTGCCCGCTCTGATAAAGCAGCTCCGGCGGCACATCATACAGATTGCGCTGCAACTCGTTTACCGCATTTTGATACTGCCCCATGCCGCCAAAAAGCCGGATGATTTTTTTCGGTGTGCCGATGTCGCTGAAGGGGGCGATGTTGAGCACCGATGTTTCTTCCAGCGAAATGCCTTCGTTCATGTATTTGTCGAGCAGCGCGCTGAGCACTTGGCGGCACTCTGCGCTGTATGCCTGCAAAAAGCCGTCTTTTTGCAAACGGCGGGCGCGTTCGCTACGGGTCATGGCGGGGCGGTTGTAGGCAAGGTGCAAAATCAGGTCGAACGGGTCCAAATCGGCGGCGTTGCCGTGGGCTTCCTGCAGCACTTCCAGCGGCAGGCCCTGTTCTTCCAGCGCGTCGAGCACCGCCTGTTTTTTGTCGGCGCCGTTCCACGCCTGCAAAAAGGTATCGAGCGTGGCGTATTGGTTCAGGATATTGCGCTTGCTGTAATCGGTCAGGCTTTCGGTAATCAAATCGCCGTTTTCGTCCAAGATTTGCACCTGTTCGCTTAACACGCGGATTTCTACGCCGCGCACGCGGATTTTTTTCTTCACTTTGCCGTCAACGGGCGGGACAAAGCCGCCGCCGTTTTCAGGCAGCCCGCTGCCGTCTGAATTATCCGTATCAGACGGCGTATCGGGGTTTTCAGGCTGCCCTTCGCCGTTGTCCGTTCCGTTGTCGTCGATGATGGACACGGGTTCGCCGTCAAAATCGGGGTCGGCAAACAGGTTGGTTACATTGCGAAAATCCATAATGGTGAAAAACTGCTTGCCGTAAGCGTCGTTGATGCGTGTGCCGCGGCCGATGATTTGCTTGAACTCGGTCATCGATTTGATTTCGTTATCGAGCACAATCAGCTTGCAGGTTTTGCAGTCCACGCCCGTGGTCATCAGCTTGGATGTGGTAACGATGGCGGGGTATTTTTCGTTGGGGTCGATAAAATTATCCAGCTGGGCTTTGCCTTCGGCGTTGTCGCCCGTAATACGCATAATGTATCTGTGGTTTGCTGCCACCCGTTCGCTGTTTTCCTTGATTAGGGCTTGGCGCATGCGCTCGGCGTGGTCGATGTCCACGCAAAAGACGATGGTTTTGGCAAAGGGGTCGTTGTCGTTCAGCCATTGGGTTACGCGGCGGGCGACGGCTGTCGTGCGCTCGTCGATAATCAGATGTTTTTCAAACTCCTCGCGTGCAAAAACCTTGTCTTCAATCAAATCGCCGTCGGTATCGGTTTTGCCCTTGGGCGGCCGCCAGCCGAGCAAGTCCTTGTCCAGCCCCACGCGGATAACCTTATACGGCGCAAGAAAACCGTCTTCGATGCCCTGTTTTAAAGAATAGGTGTACACCGGCTCGCCGAAATAGCCGATATTGCTCACTTCCGTGCTTTCTTTGGGCGTAGCGGTCAAGCCCAAATGGGTGGCAGAGCTGAAATAATCCAACACCCGCCGCCACAGCGATTCTTCGCGCGCGCTGCCGCGATGGCATTCGTCCACCACAATCAAATCAAAAAACTCGGGTTTAAACTGGCGAAACGGCTCGCATCCTTCTTCGCCCGCCAGCTGCTGATACAGGCTCATATAGATTTCATACGAGCTGTCGAGCGTTTTGTTTTCCACTTTGGTGATGACTTTTTCAAAGGGGCGAAAATCGTTTTGAATGGTTTGATCGATCAAAATATTGCGGTCGGCGAGATACAGCACGCGTTTTTTCAGCCCGCTTTTCATCAGCCGCCAGATGATTTGAAACGCCGTGTAAGTCTTGCCCGTGCCCGTTGCCATCACCAAAAGCACGCGGTTTTGCCCGCCGCTTATCGCTTTTATTGTGCGGTCGATGGCGATGCGCTGGTAATAGCGCGGGGCAATGGGCTTGTTGCCGTCAAAATGGTAGTCGGACAACAGCGCGGCCTGCTGGCCGTCTGAAAGAGCGTTTGTGCCCGAAAACCTTGCCCACAGCTCGTCATAGCGCGGAAATTCGTTTAAAGCCAGCTCGCGGATTTTGCCCGTCAGGCGGTCGTGTTCCAAAAAGCCCCTGCCGTTGGACGTATAGACAAAGGGAATGTCCAAAATTTCGGCGTATTCCAAAGCCTGCTCCATGCCGTCGCCCAAGAGTTTGTCGCCGCGTTTGGCTTCCACAATCGCCAGCGGCGTGCGGCCGTTGGGGGCGGTGAGGATATAGTCCGCCTTTTTCTGCCTGCCGCGACGGGCGGTTTTGCCGTGCACCGACACTTTGCCGGCGGTGAACAGATATTCCATAAAAATCTGATGTTTCGCCCAGCCCGCCGCTTCAATCGCGGGGGTGATGCGGCGCAGTTTGACATCTTCTTCGGTGGGCTGCGGGGATTGGCTCATGGGCTTCTCCTGTTTTGGGGCGTTGGGTTTAGGCGTTTTCCAGCGCGTCGATTTCGGCGAGCAGGCGGTTTAGTTTTTCCACAATGGCTTGTTGTTCGGATAGGGGGGGAAGGGGGATAGGTAAATCTTTAATAAATTGAAAATGTCGGCTGTATCCCCTATCAATCATATTGATAGTTAATGCTTTTAAAGCAAGCTCTACATATTGGGGATTAGCTTTTATAGGTTTTAGCAGTTTTGTGCCATCTGCACCAACAACAAATTCAAAATCAATCAGCTTAATCACTCTCGTGTGGTCGCCAAAAATAATAACGGGTACGTCAGAAAAAATTTTGTCTCTTTCATTGGAATAGCCATCGATCAAATTTTTTGATTGGGACACGACGGGATAATCTCCTGTTATTTGTGTTTCCTTATGCAAAATTTGATAAGGTTTTGACGGTATTGAGTAACAGAAATCGCTTAACCTCACCCAAACCCAATTCTCGGGAATCTCAAACGGCACTTCGTCCGCCGTAACGGGGGCGGGGGCTTTGGTTTTTTTCAGGCTGCCTTTTGCCTGCAAAGCCTGTTTTTCGTTTTGGATGCGCAAAAGCAGGTCGCGGGCGTGCTCTTGCGAGCGTTCATTCAAATCCCCCCTAACCGCAGCGGCAAGCACGGACGCGCGCAGCGTTTGCGGATAGGCTTTTTGCAGCGATGCGAGCGACTGTTCTTCGGCTTTCAGGCGGTCGATTTCGGCAAGCAGGGCGGACAGTTTTTCCACAATGGCTTGTTGTTCGGATAGGGGGGGAAGGGGGATAGGTAAATCTTTAATAAATTGAAAATGTCGGCTGTATCCCCTATCAATCATATTGATAGTTAATGCTTTTAAAGCAAGCTCTACATATTGGGGATTAGCTTTTATAGGTTTTAGCAGTTTTGTGCCATCTGCACCAACAACAAATTCAAAATCAATCAGCTTAATCACTCTCGTGTGGTCGCCAAAAATAATAACGGGTACGTCAGAAAAAATTTTGTCTCTTTCATTGGAATAGCCATCGATCAAATTTTTTGATTGGGACACGACGGGATAATCTCCTGTTATTTGTGTTTCCTTATGCAAAATTTGATAAGGTTTTGACGGTATTGAGTAACAGAAATCGCTTAACCTCACCCAAACCCAATTCTCGGGAATGTCAAACGGCACTTCGTCCGCCGTAACGGGGGTGGGGGCTTTGGTTTTTTTCAGGCTGCCTTTTGCCTGCAAAGCCTGTTTTTCGTTTTGGATGCGCAAAAGCAGGTCGCGGGCGTTTTCAGACGACCTTTCAGTAAGTTCGCCCTTTATCGCGGCCTGTAAGACGGCGGCGCGCAGGGAATCGGCAAGCTGCGGGGTGTTCATTTATTCGCTCTCCGTTTCAGACGGCATGCCCATCAGCGTGCGGATTTTTTCCAGTTGGGCATCGATTTTGGCGTTTAAATTATCGCGGGCGGACTGATAGGCCAAAATGGTTTCCATCGGGCTTAATACTTCGGTTTCTTGGTTGGGATAACCGCATAAATCGAGATTGACGCCGCCTGCCAAAATCTCGGCTTTGTCAAAGGCGCGGGCTTTAAAGCTGCCTTCTTGCTCGTCTTTGATTTCTTCGCGTTTGTGCCACCAGTTTAGGCAGTCTGAAAAGTGTTCGAGCTGCATGGGCTTGGTTTTGGAAAAGGCTTTGCGGTCGCTTGGAATATCGACGCGGTAAAACCAGAGTTTTTCAGACGGCCGCTGCCCGCTTTGGAGTTTGTTAAAAAACAAAATATTGGTGGTGATAGGGGTGTAGGGCGCAAACACGCTTTTGGGCAGGCGCACGATGGTGTGCAGGTCAAAATCGGTGAGCAGGCGGGTTTTGAGCGCGGTTTTCGCGCCGTCGTTGCCGAAGAGGAAGCCGTCGGGAATGATGATGGCGGTGCGGCCACCCGCTTTGAGGCGATAGAAGGCAAGGGCGATAAACAAGTCATAAGTCTCGCTACTGCGCAGTTCGGCGGGGAAGTTCTGCTGGATGATGTTCAGTTCGGTGCCGCCGTAGGGCGGGTTCATCAGGATGATGTCGTGCAAATCCTGCGGCTGCACGTCGCGCACGTTTTGTTCCAGGGCGTTGCCGTGACGGATTTGCGGGCTGTCGATGTCGTGCAAAATCAGGTTGGTGATGCCCAAAAGGTGCGGCAGCGGTTTTTTTTCGATGCCGTACAGGCTTTGGTTGAGCGTTTCGCGGTCTTGCGGGGTTTTCACCTGCGGCTCGAGTGCGTTTAGGGCGGAAACGAGAAAGCCGCCGGTGCCTGCGGCAAAATCAGCCACGGTTTCGCCGAGTTTGGGCGCAATCACTTGAACCATAAAATCGGTTACGGCACGCGGGGTGTAAAACTCGCCGGCGTTGCCCGCGCTTTGCAGGCTTTTGAGGATGGTTTCATAAATCTCGCCAAAGGCGTGGCGCTCTTTGGTGTCGTCGAAGTCGATTTCGTCGATGGCGTTGATGAGCTGGCGAAGGAGTACGCCGTTTTTCATAAAGTTTTTGGCGTCAAGAAATATATCGCGCACGATGCGCTGCTTTAAGGGGGTGTGTTCGCTGACGCGCAGGTTTTTGAGCGCGGGAAAGAGCTCGCGGTCGATAAAATCCAGCAGGGCTTCGCCGGTGAGCGCGTTGCCGTCTTTGTTGTCCGTTGCCCAGTTTTGCCACTGGAAACGCGGCTCGATGATGGATTGGTAGGCGGGATCGACAATCGCCCAGTTTTCTTCTTTGTTGCCGTAGATTTTTAGGAACAAGAGCCAGGTGAGCTGCTCAATGCGCTGGGCGTCGCCGTTGATGCCGGCGTCGGAGCGCATGATGTCTTGGATGGATTTGGTGAAGGTGGTCATGGACATGGGGAATGCCTTTTTTTTGGGGGTGTTGGTTGGGGCGGGTGTCGGGCATAAATGCCCGACCTACGGCGGCGGGGGTTTAACTTTGTTGAAGCCTGCGGCTTTCAGGCTGCCTTTTATCGTTTACTTCGCATCCCTAAACCCGCGTTTCAAATGCACCATCAGCAGCGCGACGGCGGCGGGGGTTACGCCGGAAATGCGCGATGCCTGCCCCAGTGTTTCGGGCTGGTGCTGGTTGAGTTTCTGCTGCACTTCGGCGGACAAGCCTTTGACTTTGGCGTAATCGATATTTTCAGGCAGGCGCAGGGTTTCGATGTCGCGGCGGTTGTTGATTTCTTCCTGCTGGCGGTCGATGTAGCCCTGGTATTTGACTTGGATTTCCACCTGTTCCACCACGTTTTCAGGCAGCGTGGCGGGCGGCCCTGCGTCGGGCAGGGTCATCAGGGTGGCGTAGTCGAGATTGGGGCGGCGCAACAGGTCGTGCAGGTTGGCTTCGCGGCTTAATTTTTGCCCGAACACGCGCATTTGTTCGGCTTCGGGCAGCTTTTGCGGCGTGTACCAAGTGGTTTTGAGCCGTTGGATTTCGCGCTCGACGGCGTCGCGTTTTTCGTTGAACGCGCGCCATTGGGCTTCGCCGATTAGGCCGATTTTGTAACCGTCTTCGGTTAAGCGCATATCGGCGTTGTCTTCGCGCAGCTGCAGGCGGTATTCGGCGCGGCTGGTGAACATGCGGTAGGGCTCGTTCACGCCTTTGGTAATCAAATCATCGACTAATACGCCCAGATACGCCTGTTCGCGGCGCAGAATCAGCGGCGCTTGTTCGCGCACATACTGCACGGCGTTTGCGCCTGCCAATAAGCCTTGCGCGGCGGCTTCTTCGTAGCCCGTTGTGCCGTTGATTTGCCCAGCGAAAAACAGGCCGCCGATGGTTTTGGTTTCCAAGCTGGCTTTGAGGTTGCGCGGATCGAAGTAGTCGTATTCGATGGCGTAACCGGGGCGCAGGATGTGGGCGTTTTCCAAGCCTTTCATCGAGCGCACAAGGGCGAGTTGAATATCAAACGGCAAGCTGGTGGAGATGCCGTTGGGGTAGTATTCGTGGGTAGTCAGGCCTTCGGGCTCTAGGAAAATCTGGTGGCTGTCTTTGTCGGCGAAGCGGTTGATTTTGTCTTCGATAGACGGGCAGTAGCGCGGGCCGACGCCTTCGATTTTGCCGGTAAACATCGGGCTGCGGTCGAAGCCGGTGCGGATAATTTCGTGTGTTTTCAAGTTGGTGTGGGTAATCCAGCACGACACTTGGCGCGGGTGCAGCGCCGCGTTGCCACGCACGGACATCACGGGTATCGGCGTATCGCCCGGCTGCTCTTCCAACACGGAAAAATCAATCGTGCGCCCGTCGATGCGCGGCGGCGTGCCGGTTTTCAGACGGCCTTGCGGCAGGTTCAGCTCTTTCAGGCAGCCTGAAAGCGATTGGGCGGCAGGGTCGCCCGCACGTCCCCCCGAATAATTTTCCAAGCCGATGTGGATTTTGCCGGCGAGAAACGTGCCTGCGGTTAAAACCACGGCGCGGGCTTTAAACTCAACATTCATCGCGGTTTTCACGCCCGATACACGGTTGCCGTCCAAAGTAATATCGTCCACCGCCTGCTGGAACAAATCCAAATTCGGCTGGTTTTCCAGCATCTCGCGGATGGCGGCTTTGTAGAGAATGCGGTCGGCCTGGGCGCGGGTGGCGCGTACCGCCGCGCCTTTGCTGGCGTTGAGTCGGCGAAACTGGATGCCCGACATATCGGTTGCCAACGCCATCGCGCCGCCGAGCGCATCCACTTCGCGTACAAGATGGCCTTTGCCGATGCCGCCGATCGACGGGTTGCAGGACATCTGCCCGAGCGTTTCGATATTGTGGGTGAGCAGCAGCGTTTGCGCGCCCATGCGTGCGGCAGCCAGCGCGGCTTCCGTACCTGCGTGGCCGCCGCCGACGATAATGACGTCGTAGGTTTTGGGGTAGGTGATGGGTGTGGTCATATTGTGCTTTCGGTTGGGTTTCAGGCTGCCTGAATTTATGGTTGGAAGACAACCGGCACAGATCGGTGCGGCATCTTTGGCTTTTTGATGTAGGCGCGGATGCTACATATTTTCAGGCTGCCTGAAACAAGGCAGCCTGAAAGGGAAAACGCTAACAAGGACAAACTTATTGGCCGGCCTGGCCTTCGGCTTCGCGCAGTTTTTCTTCGTTGGCTTTTTGCGCCGCATCAATGGCGTCTCTGGTTTGCTGCACGGCCTTATCGCGCGTTTCCAAAACCTGCTCGGAAGGTTTCTTCTCGCCGCAGGCGGCAAGCAGCAGGGCGGCGGTGGCAGCGGTCAGCAGGATTTTTTTCATGGCGGACTCCTTAAATTAAAGATAAAAAACAGCCGCGATTGTACGCGCTTTTGCGGCGGGGATACAGCCAAAGGCAGCCTGAAAACTTTTCAGGCTGCCTTTGGCTCAATATGCCGCCGCATAGAACCGCCCTGCCGCATTCAGGCAGCCTGAAAAACCCTTGCCGCAGGCGCCGCAAGCGGGCGGCTGTGCTAGAATCCGCCGGCCGGTGCCGGGCGCCGGCGGCACACACTTCAAGCAGCCTGAAACAGGCAGCCATCCAATATAAAAAACCGCGCGGCCGTGCGCATCAACCAAACCCAACGGCCGCCCCTGTCCGCAGAAAACCCCTATGGAAGAAAAACTCAATATCCTGTTTTTGGTGATGGCGCTGCTGCTGTTTGTCAGCGTGGTGGCCAGCCGGCTGTCGGCGCGGCTGGGGATGCCGCTGCTGCTGGTGTTTCTCGGCGTGGGGATGCTGGCGGGCGAAGAAGGCGTGGGCAAAATCGCGTTTGACAATTTCGTCGGCGCGGCGCTGGTGAGCCAGCTGGCGCTGGCGCTGATTCTGCTCGACGGCGGCCTGCGCACGCCGTTTTCGGTGTTCCGCATCGCGCTCAAGCCGGCGGCGGTGCTGGCCAGCTGGGGCGTGCTCGCCAGCGTCGGCCTGCTGGGAGTGTTTGCCACTTTCCTACTCGATATTCCGTGGCAGCTGGGGCTGCTGATGGCGGCGATCGTCGGCTCGACCGACGCGGCGGCGGTGTTTTCGCTGCTGCGCAACAGCGGCGTGCGCCTGCACGAACGTATCCGCGCCACGCTGGAATTGGAAAGCGGCGTCAACGACCCGATGGCGATTTTGCTGGTGGGCGTGCTGATCGACCTGATTCTGAATCCGGCGCAAACCACTTGGGCGGGCACGCTGTGGATTCTGGTCAAACAGCTGGGGCTGGGCGTGCTGATCGGCGTGGCCGCCGGCAAGATTCTGGCGCTGCTGCTGGCGAAAATCCGGCTGGCCGAAGGGCTGTACGCGCTGCTGATCGCTTCGGGCGGGCTGCTGGTGTTTGCGCTGGGCAATCTGCTGGGCGGCAGCGGTTTTCTCACCGTGTATCTGGTCGGCGTGATGGTGGGCAACCGCCGCAACAGCGCCACCGAGCATGTTTTAAACGTAATGGACGGCCTGGCCTGGCTGGCGCAGGCGGTGATGTTTTTGGTGCTGGGGCTGCTGGTTACGCCCTCGCGGCTGCTCGATCACGGCTGGCAGGCGCTGGTGATTGCCGCCTTTCTGATTCTGGTGGCGCGGCCGCTGGCGGTGTTTTCGTCCATCCGCTGGTTCCGCTTTACCCGCCGCGAAACTGCCTACATCAGCTGGGTCGGTCTGCGCGGCGCGGTGCCGGTAACGCTGGCGATTATCCCGCTGATGCGCGGCGTGCCCGATGCGCGATTATTGTTTGACGTGGCTTTTGCGGTGGTGATTTTGTCGCTGCTGATTCAAGGCACCACCATTCCCTTTTTCGCCCGCAAGCTCGGCATGGTGCTGCCGCCCAAGCCCGAGCCGCTGGACAGCCGCGATATCTGGCTCGACCGCAAGCTGCAGCTGACCATGCAGTCTTTCCGCGTCGGCGCCGGCTCGGAAGCGGAAAACAGCCACCCCTACGCCATGACCCGCGACCCGCGTTTTGCCGGCAGCCGCCTGTTTGCGCTGGTGCGCGGCGGCGAAACGGTAAACGTGCACATCGGCACCCAGATGCGCGCCGGCGACATTGCATGGTATGTGCTGGCGGAAAACCTCGGCGAAGCCTTTGCCGAGCAGTTTGACGACGGCAGCGGCCAGAGCCAGGCCTTTTACGGCGAATTTGAAATCCGCCCCGACATCCGCGCCGGCGAGCTGGCCGCCGCCTACGGCATCCGCGCCGACGAAGCCGACCGCGAAAAAACGCTCGCCGCAATGTTCGACGAGCGCTTCGACGTCCCCGTGGCCGGCGACAGCCTGCTGCTGGACGGCTTTCGCCTCACCGTTAAAGAGCTGGACGACACCAGCCGCATCAAAACGCTGGGTCTGAAAATGCCCAAAACCGCCGGCAAGGCAGCCTGAAAAACCTTTCAGGCTGCCTTGCCGGCGACCCAAACATCTGCAACAGCAAGAACCTGAAACCAAAAAAACCCGCCTGGTCATGGTGGTAAACCCACGCAAAAAGCAGCCTGAAAGGTTTTTCAGGCTGCTTTTTGGTTTTACGAAAGCGGCTGTAGCGCCGCGTTTACCCCTTATTCTTCGGCGCGGCAGGATCTGGGCAGGTAAAGGGAATCGTCAAAATTGACGTCCTGATTGCCGGCGCTGCCTTCAGGGCGGACAAACTGGCATATCCAGCGGGCGCTGCTGTTGTTGTGATCCGGCATCACGGTGTAGCGGATGGTTTTGCCCCACACGGCTGTCGGTACCGGCGGCTGGGCTTTCAGGCGGGCATGCAAAGTATGGTCTTTCCACTCCACGCTCTCCCAATACTCCCCCATGCCGGCAGTCGGCGCAAGCAGCGAAGCCGGCGGTTCGGACTCAAAAGCCTGATCGGGATCGGCAATAATCCATTCGACCAAGCGGGTGCGGATGGGTTCGATGCGGCTGTCGGCCTCGGTAATTTTGGTGCGGGCGACATAGGCCTGATAGGCCGGAATGGCGATTGCCGAAAATACAATGGTGATAAATAAAAACAGCACGATATTCACATAGCCCAAAATCAAGCCGGCCAGCGCCATTCCGCCGCCAAGCTGCCCCATTCCGTCCTCGGCCTGCTCGGAGCGGCGGATCTGGCCGCGGGCGATGTGGCCGGTAACCACGGCAACCAAACTGCCGATCAGGGGCAGGATAATCCAGCTGAGAATGCTGAATATCAGGCTGGTTACCGCCAGCGGGTTGGTGCTGCCGCCGGGCTGCCGGCGCTGCGGGTTGCTGTTCAAACGGATGCGGTTTTTCGGCGCGGGATCAAATTGGTTCATTGTCTCTTCCGGTTAAGAAATGAAAATGCCTGCGATTATAAGTAAGGGCAAAGCAGCCTGAAAGGTTTTTCAGGCTGCTTTGCCCTTTGCCGCGCCCGTTCAGGCGTGGGAAAAATGTAATCCTTTGTAATCGGAAGTAAACGCTATAATCGCGTTTTTCCAACACAACACATCCGATTATGTCCCAATCCGCTTCCCTGCTCGAGCGCCTTTTTGGCCTGTCGCAGCACAAAACTTCCGTCCGCACCGAGATTCTGGCCGGTTTCACCACCTTTCTCACCATGTGCTACATCGTCATCATCAACCCGCTCACCCTGTCGAAAACCGGCATGGATTTCGGCGCGGTGTTTGTTGCCACCTGCATTTCGGCGGCCATCGGCTGCCTGATTATGGGGCTGCTGGCCAACTACCCGATCGCGCTGGCGCCGGGCATGGGGCTGAACGCCTATTTCACCTTTTCGGTGGTGATGGGCATGCCGGGTGTTACCTGGCAGATTGCGCTGGCGGCGGTGTTTGTATCAGGCGTGATTTTTATTTTGTTCAGTTTTTTCAAGGTGCGCGAATTGCTGGTGAACGCGCTGCCAATGAGTTTGAAAATGGCGATTGCCGCCGGCATCGGCCTGTTTTTGGCGCTGATTGCGCTGAAAAACGCCGGCGTGATTGTCGGCAGCGACGCCACTTTGCTGAAAATGGCCAATTTCTATGTGGAAGAAAACGGCACCAAAGCGCCGAACTGGCCGGTGCTGCTGGCGATGCTCGGCTTTGTGCTGACCGTGGCGCTGGACTATTTCCGCGTGCGCGGCGCAATCATTATCGGCATTCTGAGCATCACCCTGATTTCGGTGGCCATGGGTTTGAGCGAGTTTCACGGCGTGGTGTCGGAGATTCCCAGCCTGGCGCCGACGCTGATGCAGATGGATTTCTCCGGCCTGCTGAACGGCAGCATGATTGCAGTGGTATTCGTATTTTTCCTGGTCGATTTGTTTGACAGCACCGGCACGCTGGTGGGCGTAACCCACCGCGCGGGGCTCCTAGAAGACGGCAAACTGCCGCGCCTGAAAAAAGCGCTGTTTGCCGACTCGGTGGCGATTGTCGCCGGTGCCGCGCTGGGCACGTCGTCCACCACGCCCTATGTGGAAAGCGCTTCGGGCGTGGCGGCGGGCGGGCGCACCGGCCTGACGGCGGTTACCGTCGGCGTGCTGATGCTTGCCTGCCTGTGGTTCTCGCCGCTGGCGCAGTCGGTGCCCGCATTCGCCACCGCACCGGCGCTGCTGTATATCGGCATCCATATGCTGCGCAGCGCCACCGAAATCGAGTGGAACGACATCACCGAAGCGGCGCCGGCTTTCCTGACCATCGCCTTTATGCCCTTCACCTATTCGATTGCCGACGGCATCGCCGTGGGCTTTATCAGCTACGCCGCCATCAAGCTGGTTTGCGGCCGCGCCAAAGACGTGCCGGTAATGGTGTGGTTCGTGGCCGTGGCGTGGATGGCGAAGTTTTGGTTTTTGGGTTCGTAGGGCGTTTACCCATTCAGGCAGCCTGAAAGCGTTTTTCAGGCTACTTTTGCTGTTTTTACCGTTTGCATACAAGGCACAAACAATATTTTCGCCCACCGCCGTAAGAAAAGCGCGGCGGCGGCGACTAAATCCGCATAAGGCAAGCACACACTCAGAAAGGACACACCATGCCCCGCACCTCGGCCAAAAAGCAGCCTGAAAAAATCTACGCCCAAATCGGCGAAGCCGTCGGCCTGCTCGGCCTGCGCCTGCTCTTGGCCTACGAGTTTTTCGATGCCGGCCTGGAAAAGCTGCACGGCAAAAACTGGTTCGACAGCATCCAAGACCAATTCCCCTTCCCCTTTTCGCAGTTTTCCGCCGATCTCAACTGGAATCTGGCAATGTATGCCGAGCTGGTGTTTCCGGTGCTGCTGCTGGTCGGGCTGCTGACACGGCTCTCGGCGCTGGCGCTGATTGTGCTGACTGCCGTGGCGTGGTACGCCGTGCATGCCGGCTACGGCTACACCATCAGCGAAGGCGGCTACAAACTCGCGCTGATGTTTATCGTGATGCTGCTGCCGCTACTCGGACAAGGCGCCGGCAAACTCTCGCTGGACTATCTGTGGCAGCGCTATCGCGGCAAAGCGTAACGCGCCCCGCACAAGCATAAACCGACTTTTTTACGCCCAAGGAGCCGGGCGCCTGCAGGCTCCGTTTTAACCACTTAATTGGAGAGAAACCATGAAACAATCTTCCCTGATCGCTTTGGCCGGTGCCCTGACTCTGGCGCTGGGCGTGCAAGCCACCGCCGCTGCCGCGCCCGCTGCCAAAAAAGAAGCGCCCGCGATGAAAAAAACCATGAAAACCAAAGCCAAAACCAAAGCCGCCGAAGGCAAATGCGGCGAAGGCAAATGCGGCGGTGCCGCTGCCGACCCGAGCAAAGCCGCCGAAGGCAAGTGCGGCGAAGGCAAATGCGGTTCGCACTAATCGGTAATCGCTGAACCGGTTTTCAGGCTGCCTTTACCGTTTCAGGCAGCCTGAAAACCACCCCGCCGCCCTTTGGCGCAAAGCAGTATCCGTGCTGCTTTACGCGAAACGGCAGTCTGAAAACAGCAAACCGCTACAAGGAAAAAAGGATATGGACACCACCCTGCACGGCGCCGGGCTCGGCTACCGCCGCGATCTGGCCGAGAACTTTCTCGATCTGCCCGCCACCAGCCCCATCGACTTTATCGAAGCCGCGCCCGAAAACTGGATCCGCATGGGCGGCGCCGCACGCAAGCGCTTCGATGCCGCCGCCGAGCGCCTGCCGCTGGCGCTGCACGGCCTGTCGCTGTCGCTCGGCGGCCAAGCCCCGCTCGATATGGAGCTCTTGGCCGGCATCAAAGCGATGATGCGCCAATACCGCTGCGGTTTCTTTTCCGACCACCTGAGCTACTGCCAAGACCTGGGCGGCCACCTTTACGACCTGCTGCCGCTGCCCTTCACCGCCGAAAGCGTGCGCCACACCGCCGAACGCATCCGCCGCGTGCAGGACTTTCTCGGCTGCCGCATCTCCATCGAAAACACGTCCTACTACCTGCACAGCCCGCTGGCCGAAATGAACGAAGCCGAGTTTCTCAACGCCGTGGCGCAGGAAGCCGACTGCGGCATCCATCTGGACATCAACAATATCTACGTCAACAGCGTCAACCACGGCCTGCTCGAACCGCAGCGTTTTCTCGACACCGTCGAAATGGCGCGGGTGAACTACATCCACATCGCCGGCCACGACGACGAAAACCCGCAGGTGCTGATCGACACCCACGGCGCGCCGGTGAAAGACAACGTTTGGGATCTGCTCGCCGCCGCCTACCGCCGCATGGCGCACATCCCGCCCACCCTGCTTGAGCGCGATTTCAACTTCCCCGCCTTTGCCGAACTCAGCGCCGAAGTGCAGAAAATCGCCGACATCCAAGCCGCAGCCGCCATCAAGGAGCAGCCCCATGCAGCCTGAAACCGCCGCCGGCGCTTCCGCCGCCTTCCAAGAACAGCTCGCCCGCGCCGTGCGCCGCGCCGATGCCGCCGAAATCGACGGTCTCGCCCCCGAGCGTCTCGCCGTTTATGCCCGCCTGGTGCGCAACAACGTCCACAGCTTTATCCGCCGCTGCTACCCCGAAACCGCCCGCCACTGCCCGCCCGAACAATGGGCGGCCGCGCAGGAAGGCTTTATAGCCGACGGCCGCGCCCACTCGCCCTATTTCCAAGACATCCCCGGCGAATTTCTCGCCTACTGCCGCGAAGTTTTCAGGCTGCCCGAACACCTGCTCGAACTGATGCGCTTCGAGCACAGCCAGCTCTTGGCCGAAACCGCGCCCACCCCGCCCGACAACAGCTTCGAGTGGGACGAAGACACCCTGTTCCGTCTCTCCCCCGCCGCCCTGCTCGCCGACTATCCTTTCGACCCCAGCGCCGAAACACCCGATTTTCAGGCCGATCCCGCCACCCTGCTGGTTTGGCAGGACAACGAAGGCAGCGTCTACCACAGCCGTCTCGATCCCGTTGATGCCGTGCTGCTTGCCGCTGCCGCCACCCCGCTGAGCCAAACACAGATCTGCAGTCGTCTTGCCGCCGTTGCCGACACCGACGACAGCCAATGGCAGCCTGAAATCGCCCGCCGCTGGCAGCAATGGGTCGATGCCGACGTGCTGCTGCCGGAGCCGCAGGCATGAGTGCCAGCCACAGCTGGGACGACGCCGAGCTTATCGGGCTGCAGCGCGATTTGCTGCGCTTTGCCCGCATCCAAACCGGCAACGCCGACGCCGCTGAAGACATCACCCAGGAAGCCCTGCTCTGTGCCCTGCGCCACCGCGAGCGCTTTGAAGGCCGCGCCCAGCTCAAAACCTGGCTGTTTGCCATTTTGAAAAACAAAATCACCGACTACCTGCGCCAAAAGCAGCGCGAGAACAAAGTCTTCGCCGACACCCCCGCCGAAACCGAGCTCGACGAACTCTACGAAGCCCAGTTCGACAGCAGCGGCCACTGGCACGAGGGCGGCATCGACTTCAACCCGCGCACCCCCGAGCAGGATTTGGAAGGCCGCCAGTTCCAAAGCGTTTTCCAAGCCTGCCTGTACGGCCTGCCCGAAAACACCGCCCGCGTCTTTATGCTGCGCGAAGTCATGGGCTGGGACGCCGACGAAATCCAAAGCCACTGCGCCATCAGCGCCGCCAACTACTACACCATCATGCACCGCGCCCGCGAAGGGCTGCGCCAATGCCTGCAGATCAAATGGTTCAACCACCGGTAACCGCCATGAAAAAGTGCCGCCAAATCACCGAACTGATTTCCCACAAGGCCGACCGCCCGCTCACCGGCGGCGAACGTCTCGCCCTGCGCCTGCACCTGCTGATCTGCCCGCAGTGCCGCGAATACGCCCGCCAGATCGAGCTGGTACAGCAGGCGGTGAAAAAGTTCAAACTGTAAAACTGCTTCGGCAGAGCACACACATCATCCCTGCCGCCGCCGACCATACCAAGCAGCCTTATATATTCCGCCCCGTCTAAGGGGCACTTGACAACTTGAGAAATTTCCAAACCCCTTAGATTGACTAACGTTAATTTAAGGGGTTTTTAACATGGTTGATTCAAATAGATTTATTGATGTTCCAGCTAAATTTATTGTTTTTGAAGCGCGTTTTAAAAGAAGTACGGAAGCTTATTTTGTTTTTCCTTTTAATAGACCGTTAGAAGCTTTTTTAGGTGAGTTTGAAACTCTTGAAGATGTTCAAGACGTATTAGATAGGGAAGTTTTGGATAGGGATCTGTTTTTGATTATTAGGTTGGATGAATCTTTATTGATGGTTTATTTGAGAGAGTCTGGAAAATGGATGTGTTTTTTGGCAGCCTGAAATTGTTTAAAGGCATCCGCCGACAGGCGGACAGCCGCGTAAGCGGCGGCCGGCAGGCGGCGGATGCCCCCCTAGGCTAATAGGGGGGGAGCAAGAAAAAAGCCCCTAAGTACCAAAACGGGGGAGCAGTTTAGGTTTATCCGAATAACTTTTTAATCACGATTTAAAACATCTATGAATGTGGATTTTCAAA